>JASFTQ010000057.1:0-18168 GCA_050053515.1 Desulfobacterales bacterium
AAGAATTCAGCAGACCAAGATATGTATTTGATTTGAGCTTGCAGTGGCGCAGGTATCGTGCCTTGGATTCAGCGCCTTTTCACGGCCATATAAAAAAAAGCGCGCGCCGTGTCAACCTTAAAAAATACCATCGGGGCCGTCGCAAGTTGTCGTTGATGTGGTTGGTTGGCTGTTTGGGCAGAATTTTCAATATATTACCACAATGTGATATATTTGAAAGGTCGGGGTGTTTTTTTGCGGCAAGAAAAAAACATCCCGACCCCTCATATATTTAAGGCGGGAAAAATTTAACGGATACGGCCCTACTCAACAGCAAAATGGACTCGCCGATTTTTCGCCCGGGATTCTTCGCTTTCACCGGATTCCACGGGCTGTTCCTTTCCAAAGCTGACGACTGCCAGGCGGGACGACTCGATTCCCTGCCGAATTAAGAAACTTTTTACATTTCCGGCGCGTCTATCACCGAGTGCGAGATTGTACTCGGGCGTGCCTGCTTCATCCGTGTGACCTTCAATGACAACGTTTACAGTGGGATTTTGCTTAAGCCATTGCGCTTTTCTCTCCAGTATTTCACGCACTTCCGGCTGGAGGGCATAACTTTTGTTAGCAAAGTAGATGTCTTCACTTTCAAATCTATTCTTGGCCTCTTGAAACGCCATCTCTGCTGATGCATCTGTTAGCGGTTGTTCCTCGATGGCGGCTGTTTCTTCTTCAATCACTTGCATCGAGCCGATTTCGGATTCAACGGTTTTTTTTGAACAAGACGCCATCACGCTTGATAGGGAAATTAAACATAAGAGGGATAGTGCGAGCCACTTGTTATGTCGCATTTTCTTCTCCTTTGATATGATGACCACCTATTACAGGATATGGAAGAAAATGATGTGTTTGTCTTATTGCGAATTACCTGAACGGATTACAAGTTTCTGGCCGGGATAAATTGTCGCATTTTTGTCAAGTGAATTAAACTGACGCAATGCATCGACGCTCAAGTCATAGCGGCGGCTAATACTGTAAAGTGTCTCTCCGGCCTTGACCACGTGATAGCGCGACGGTTGGGCATCCTTTTTTGCATCAGCTTTTGTTTCCTCGGAGCTCGGCAGCGTCCTTTCAACCGCTTTATTATCGGCTTTTTTGTTTTGTAATGCAAGCAGTTCCTGGGCCAGTACGTCCATTCTCAAAGCCGAGGAAGTTTCGAATTGGTCGAATCTGTCAATGGCATGGGCGAATTTTTTGGTCTGGTTTTCCAAACGAATGAGGTTTTCATTAATAGTGTCTAATTTTTGCAATTTTTTTTCCAGCGCACGGACTCTGGCTTCCAGCATTCTGAACTGTTTTGAATTGACCGATTTACCGCCTGGTAACATAAACCATACGACAAAGATCACAAAAACCAGGAGGCTAACACCCAGCGCAGAAAACACAAATATTCTCTTTGCTGTGGGTTTATTATTGCCTTCAAGGCTTCTGTAGCGTTCTTCGTCTTCATAATCTTCTTTGGATACGTCATCTGAAGAACTGTCATAAAAGCTGTCGTTCATAATTTTTCTTCCCGTTGTTTACGATGCTTTAAAGAATCACAAATCCCGGGTTTGTTCCTCGGTATCCAGGACCTGGGCAATTAATTCTTCTAAAACTGCCAAGTCCATAAGACCAATCTCTTTATCACCTGACCGGGAAAGCCACTCCTTAACTGCTTCGATAACATTTTTTGTCGTTTTATCAACCGTTGTTTGAGAAGCCATATTGATTGTCAGTCCCGACCTGCCGGATCCAATGATTTGTTTTCAGAATTCACCCACGAATAATTTTAATACTATATATATTGTATGTCAAGCGAAATAACTACAATATATGGTACTCAGTTCGAGATTTTATCCGGATGCGAGTGCCGCGGGAGATTTTCGCAATTGCCGGTGGCCCGGATGGTATTAAGCAGCACAAATTGTTCGAGTGTCAGCGCGAAGTCCAAAAAACAGATGGTGAAGACCGGGGAGCAGAAGCTTGCCTGAAAAAAATCAGTTTGACAACTATTCAAGCCCTACGTACAACATACCCAGACCTGATTTAGATGTTTCACGGTTCAATTAGATGAGGGGTCGGGGTGTTTTTTTCACGGCAAGATGATCGCCCCGGTGCTTCCAAGGGGCAGAGGGCCGTTGCCGCCGAGAAAGGCAAAACACGGCGTCGGTTTTTGTTGGAGTAAGCCTTTTAAATGTCCGGCAGTAAAATGCAAGGCGGTTGCCGCTGTCACGCTGGGCAGGCAACAACCCGGCATCTTGCCGTGAAAAAAACACCCCGACCCCTGAATTAGATGAAACCGTTTTATAAATCAACTCATATGCACGTATGACGGACAGGGGGTGATGCATTTGAAAGCATTCCAAAGGGGTTTATTTGCGTGTATACTGGCCTTTTCTTTTTTTATTCACACCCATTATACGGGGGCGGGAGGTGAAAAAATGGAAATTAAGATAACGAGTTCGGCTTTTTCCGAGGGCGGTATGATTCCAAAGCGCTACACGTGCGATAGTGAAGATGTGTCGCCGGATCTGGCCTGGTCGGGGATTCCGCAGGGCACAAAAAGCATTGCGCTTATCTGCGATGATCCGGATGCACCAATGGGAACATGGGTTCACTGGGTCCTTTTTGATTTGCCGGCTGAATCAACGGAGTTGCCCGCTGCGATACCCTCTGACAATACCCTATCCAGCGGCGCCGTGCACGGAAAAAATGATTTCGGCCGGCTGGGATACGGGGGGCCTTGTCCACCGGGGGGCACCCATCGTTACTATTTCAAGCTCTATGCCTTGGATACGCAACTGAATTTAGGCAGCGGTATAACCAAAAACCAGTTGTTGGACGCCATGGAGGGCCACATTTTGGCGCAGGGGCAACTGATGGGAAAATACAAGCGTTAAGCCTGAAATTTCATGAGTGTCCCGGTTTAAAACCACCCCTGAAAGAAAAAACGATTAATTTATACCCTAATTGAGCGAAAGTCGAGGGTGCGCCATATCCAAGGCGTGCAAGGGTGAAGCCGTAGTAAACTACTGCGAACCCTTGGCAACGCAGGAGATGGCGTGCCATCGGCTTTCCCGCAGGGTAAACAAAATGGGGATAAAATGATAGAATTCATATTTCACTTATGATCGCACTATAATTTTCAGCCAATATCTCAACTCATCTTCGTCAATCGTGCTTTTACAAAATTTTTCCATTTTTTTTACGCTCATTTAGGGTTTAACACTATTTTTCTGGCCGTTGCTGGAACACTCTTCATCTGCTTTTCTCAGACCATCCAGCAGTATTTCCATAAACGAACCCATTATGGGAGAATCCTTTTGGGCATCGGGTAATTTGGGCACAAATTTAAACCGGCCCTCCTTTTCTTTTATCAGATCAAAAAAGGCCTGCTTTCCCTTTTTATTGTTATATTTCGCGTTTATCAAATCCCCCTCCCGAAAGGACAATTCAGCAGATCCCTTTGGCAGCGTTAGGCTTAATACGCCGGTTTTTTGATTAATATTAAGTGCTTGAAATAGCTCGGATGGCGGCATTTCGGACAGCTGCCCGATCATGCCGGATGCAATTTCTTCAGCCCTTACGATGTTGGCATTGGCCAGGCGCTGGGCCAGCAATCGGGCCAAATACATTTGAATGGACGGAAATTTGTTTAATACTTGCTTGAAATTCTGCCCCGTTATGAAAACGATGGTCGCAGTTTCCACAACTTTTATAGTGGCGCCCACCGGATCGCCGCTGATAAGGCTCATTTCACCGAAAACATCTCCCCTCCTGAGACGCGAGAGACAAACTTCTTTTTCATCAAGCACATCAACGGCTCCGGATAGAATAATATATAGATGTTGTGCCGGTGCGCCTTTTTTTAAAATCGTCGCACCTTTGGCATACTTTTTAAGTTTTAAAAATGGAACAATATCTTTGAGATTATGTCTATCAAGGGATTGAAATATCGAAAAATTGCTCAATAGGTTGGCAATCATATCGATATTTTTACGGCGCTCATCGATGGCTGCAACCCTCAGAAATTGTTTTTCATTTTGGGCTTTTAGCCGAAGCTTGCCCGTGCAACCGCTGCAGCTTATAGCCATCCGTGGAATCCGATCAATGCTTTCATGTTCGATTAGAATTTTTGTTAGATCATTGACCAGTATACGACAGGTCTTTTTGCCGTTGGGCATTTTTACAAGAGCAGTCGTAATAAAAGTATTCTCCTGATCCAATTTCAGCAGCAAGGCATTGCCGGCCAACCTGAATTCATCACCCTTCTCATAACAGGGACACCCAGTGTTCTCGGCAATTTCGAATATCGTTTCCGAAGAATTCATTGCGCTTTCCAGACAGGCCTTAACAACGATGGGAAATCTGGTGCCGGTTTTTTATCTCGGACCTCAATTGTATACTACCCACTGAAGAATTTCAATTATTTCGTTGCCTGGACCGTTACCGCTAAACGAGCGAAACGCGAAGCCGCAGATCCGCCTCCGGAGAAATGCCCCAAATCCGAGGCGTCCGATGGCGAAGCTGTGAGATGAAATACCAGGCGCTTATCGCATCGATCTTTGCAATTGTATCGTGACAAGATTTTGGCTGTCGGGACACTGTAAATAAATCGAATCACCTTCCCACCACGGCAGGCTGCCACCGAATTGAAAGGTGGAGAGACTGGGAAAAATGTCATGATAAAAAAAACCGCACAAGCCTCCGGGGTCGTGGCAGCTTATTGCAAAGGTTTCTCCAACCTCATGACCGGCGCTGCAGGTACCTTTTACCCCTGAAATTGTGGCCGTGATTTTGTACCCGATAGCTGGATCGTGTGCCATTTTCGCAACTCCTTTTTTCTTCGGTTCAAATTACCTGTAGATTACTCATCCGTCACACAACCTTCGGCGGCTGATGTCACGTTCTTAATGTATTTATAAAGCGTGCCTCGCTCGGCTTTGAACGGCGGTGCTGTCCAGGCTTTTCGCCGAGCCTGCATCTCTTTTTCGGTAAGGTGCACATCGATCGTATTGCGGGTCGCATCGATGGTGATCTGATCTCCATTTCTGATCAAGGCAATCGGGCCACCCACTTGAGCCTCAGGTGCAATGTGGCCGACAATAAAACCGTGAGAGCCCCCCGAAAAACGACCATCCGTCAGCAGGGCCACGTCTTTACCCAGACCGGCCCCCATTATGGCTGAAGTCGGTGTCAGCATTTCCGGCATACCGGGGCCGCCTTTAGGCCCTTCGTAGCGGATGACCACAACATCCCCTTTATGAATTTGCTTCTGCTCCAGCGCGGTCAACATCTGCTCTTCGGAGTCAAACACATTCGCTGATCCTTTGAAAACCAGCCCTTCTTTTCCGGTAATTTTGGCCACCGCGCCGTCGGGAGCCAGATTCCCGTATAGAATTTGTAAATGCCCGCTTTGCTTGATCGGATTATCGATGGGGCGAATGAGGTCCTGGTTTTCAGCGAGATCCGGTAAATCCGCCAAATTATCGGCAAGGGTTTTGCCGGTCACCGTAAGACAATCACCATTTAAGCAGTCCTCGGCAAGCAGGTACTTCATCACCGCCGGGATACCGCCGATGTTGTGCAAGTCCTCTTGCACGTAACGACCGCTGGGTTTTAAATCGGCCAATAAAGGAATACGATCACTGACCGCTTGAAAGTCGTTGAGGGTCAGCGTGACATTCACCGAACGTGCCATCGCGATTAAATGCAGGACCGCATTGGTAGACCCCCCCAACGCCATGACCACGACCATGGCATTTTCAAATGCCTCGCGCGTCATTATATCGCGCGGTTTAATATTCTTTTCCAGCAATGCCCGAATTGCTGTCCCGGCCTGAACACACTCCTGTATTTTTTCCGGTGCTTCGGCCGGCGTGCTGGCGCTATACGGCATGGTCATACCCATGGCCTCGATGGCCGAAGCCATGGTATTGGCGGTGTACATTCCGCCGCAAGCACCCGGCCCCGGGCAACTCTTACTGATGATTGTTTGGCGGGTATCATCATCGATGGTACCGGCGATGTATTCACCGTAACTTTGAAAGGCCGACACGATATCGAGCTTCATTCCCTCGTGATAACCGGCACGAATGGTTCCACCATAAATCATCAAGGCCGGTCGATTGAGCCGGCCCATGGCAATCAGACAACCGGGCATATTCTTGTCGCAACCGGGAATGGAAACGTTGGCATCATACCAGTGCGCGTTCATTACCGTTTCTATCGAGTCCGCGATGAGATCCCTGGATTGCAAGGAATAACTCATGCCGTCAGTGCCCATGGAAATACCGTCACTGACACCAATCGTATTGAATCGCAAGCCAACCATATCAGCCGCCTCAACCCCGGCCTTGACGTGGACCGCTAAATCGTTTAGGTGCATATTGCAGGTATTGCCTTCAAACCAGACACTGCAAATGCCCACCTGGGCTTTCTCCAAATCCGCTTGCGTCAGACCAGTGCCCAGAAGCATGGCCTGAGAAGCCCCCTGTGATTTGGAACTTGTAATGCGTGAACTGTATTTGTTTAGTTTCCGGGCCATACGTTTCTCCTTTAATAGAATTTCAAAATAAATGCAGGGACGCTCACCGTGACTTTTAAAGCACGACCCCTGTCAATTATCAATATTAAAAAAGCAAGATATATTTTGCCGGACGGACCAGGTATGGTAAAATGGCTTTCTTAAAAAGGAGGTAAATCATATCATGTTATACGGGGCTATGAACAATCCCGTCAAACCGGTTTTAGACGAGCTTGAAGAGATCGCCCAACTCGGATTCGATTATCTGGAGTTAACCCTGGACCCACCCCAAGCCCATTACTTGAAAGTCTCTCAGCAAAAAAACGAATTGCTGGCGGCGCTGAATCGCCATCAGATGGGACTCGTATGCCACCTCCCCACGTTTGTATCCCTGGCTGATTTGACAGAAAGTATCAGGAAGGCCTCCTTAACCGAAGTGTGTAAATCCATCGAGGTGGCTGCTGAACTTAAGCCGCATAAAATTGTTGCGCATCCGGCTTACATCGGCGGCCTGGGCGTATTTGTGATGGAGCGGGCACGTCAATATGCAAAAAAAAGCCTCGCCGTCATGGCTCAGAAATGTTTCGACAGGGGTCTTGATTTGTGCCTGGAGAACATGTTTCCCCGCTGCGGGTACGGCGTTGAAGCCGAAGATTTTAGCGAAATATTTGATCAAATTCCGGCGCTCAAACTGACGTTGGATACGGGACACGCGCATATCGGAAGCCCCGGCAATAAGAGAGTGCTGAAATTTATAGAAATTTTTTCGAATCGTATCGGACATCTGCATGTGAGTGATAATTTCGGCAAAGAGGATAATCATTTGCCGATCGGCACCGGAACAATTAACTTCGCCCGCATTGCGCGCGCTCTCAAAAAAGCCGGTTATGAAGGCACCGTAACCTTTGAGATTTTCTCACAGGATAGGGATTATCTGCGCATCAGCAGGGAAAAGTTTTGCCATCTGTGGGCAGCTTCATGATCAATCTCAAAAACCTTATGGGTTTGGCCACGGTAAATATCTCACGACTTTACGGGGGGATTTCACTTTAAAGGATTTTAAAAGAGAAACATGCGGTTAAC
Source organism: Desulfobacterales bacterium (assembly GCA_050053515.1). Lineage (GTDB taxonomy): Bacteria > Desulfobacterota > Desulfobacteria > Desulfobacterales. The sequence goes on from JASFTQ010000057.1 coordinate 7,631, forward strand.
GGTTATTTTTCCAAAAGTTTTACACGCGCTTATCTGGGTGTTTTTTCTTTACTTCTGTCTTTTTGGACCGGGGCCAACGAACGCCCTCGATGCCGACCAATTGCATGATTTTCAGAATCTTATCGGAAGCAGCGATGCTTTGATTGTGACCGATCCCCGCGGCAGCGCGATTTATGCAAAGAATGCCGACAAAAAGCTGGTGCCGGCGTCGACCCTGAAAATCTTCACTGCGCTGGTGGCCTTGCATTATCTGGGCCTCGATTATAGATTTACCACCGAGTTTTACCTGGATCAAAATAAAAATCTGAAAATAAAGGGATATGGGGACCCGCTGTTGATCTCGGAAGTAGTGGCGGAAATCGCAACAACACTCAGCACGCGCCTGAAACAGGTCAACGACATTGTCTTGGATGATTCCTATTTTAGCGAGCCGCTGACCATTCCGGGAATATCTTCCTCCTCAGAACCATACGATGCGCCCAATGGGGCACTGTGCGTCAACTTCAACACCGTGAACTTTAAGAAAGTGAATGGAACTTATATCAGCGCCGAACCTCAAACCCCCCTTTTGCCGTTTGCATTGGAGCGCATAAAAACAGCCGATTCAAAGGCGGGCAGAATCGTTTTTTCCCACGATATGGACATGTGTACACTTTATGCCGGTCACCTGTTTCGATATTTTCTCAAAAAAAAAGGCATTCAGACCGGCAGCAGAATTCGGCTGGGCAGAATTCGAAAAAAAAACGATAGCCTCATCTACACCTACTCCTCCCGATTTTCTCTGGAGGATATAATCGCCGGGCTTCTTGAACATTCCAATAATTACACCACGAACCAGCTACTCATTGCTGCCGGTGTGCAGGCTTACGGCCCGCCCGGCACATTGTCCAAAGGCGTTCAGGCGGCAAAGGCCTACGCCGCAGATCTACTTCAATTAAACAATCTCAATATTACCGAAGGCTCGGGAATTTCCAGGGAAAACAAAGTTACGGCTGAAGAACTGCACAAGATTCTGGGTGTCTTTGCCCCCTACCGTTATCTTTTGCGTCATGAAGGCAATGAGTTTTACAAAACCGGTACGCTTTGCGGTATCAGCAGCCGGGCGGGATATATTGAAAACCCTGATGGAAGCTTTTACCGCTACGTTGTAATAATCAACACCCCGGAAAAATCAACAGGCCCAATAATGAAAAAATTGCGCCTTGCCATTGAGCCGGCTACAAGATAGGGCGGGATTCGGCGTGATCGGATTTGGCGATAGGTTTCTCGCGGGTGGAAGCCGCTCCCACAGATCGATGAGCAATATGTGGGAGCGGCTTCCAGCCGCGATCGAAAAGGGAGATTGTCGGTTTCAACCTCTGGTGATATGCGCGTAAGCACTGTGATTGTGAATGGATTCAAAATTTTCGGCACCAATTGAAAACCAGGTAATATTGTCGTCTGCTTCCAGCTTTTCGGCAATATCCCGCACGATATCCTCTACAAACTTGGGATTCGCAAAACCTTTTTCGGTAACCTGCTTTTCATCGACCCTTTTCAAGACCGAGTAAACATCGCAGGAGGCCGCTTGCTCCACCATCGCGATGATGTCTTCCATCCAGATAAATTTTTTAAAACGGATGGCCACACGAACCTCTCCGCGTTGATTGTGGGCACCGCTATTGCTGATTTCCTTCGAACAGGGGCAAACCGATGAAATCGGAACAATGACTTCGGAAACCAGATCGATTTTACCCTCAGGATCACTGAACCCCTGGAACCTGCAGGTATAATCCATCAATCCGGGCGAATCACTCACCGGTGCTTTTTTCTCAATGAAATACGGAAAGTTAACTTCAATATGGGCCGAAGCGGCATTCAAATGCTTTTTCATCTGGTCGAGGACGTCGGAAATGTTTTTTAAAGAAACCTCGGGGCGAAATAGGTGCAGAATTTCAACAAACCGGCTCATATGGGTGCCCTTGTTTCTGTGGGGCAGATCCACATACATGTTTATAGAAGCAACCGTGTGTTGATAACCTTTTTTACGGTCTAGAACCGTTATGGGGTAGCGCAGATTTTTTATGCCGACTTTATCGATGGGGATATTTCGATAATCGCGCTCGTTTTGAATGTCTTTCATTTTAACAGATATTCCGGCCTCACGTGACTCATAGCCCTGAAAATATTGCCTTTGACCTTTGCATTGCTGTGATACAGTCTTCTCAGTAGCGCCTTGATCTCCCGTCTTTTAGAATTGGAGGCACTCGGACAGGGGTTAATAAACTCCGGAAACTTTATGTCATTTGCAAATCGCACCAGAATTTCCTCGTCCAAGAAAGCCAGTGGTCTGATGACGGTGAATCTACCCTGAAAAAAGCGCTGGTAAGGCACCATCGTGCTGATTTCGCCGGCATAGCAGATATTCAAAAATAATGTTTCGATAATATCATCTTTGTGATGTCCGAGCGCGATTTTATTGCAACCCAGCGCATCGGCAATTTCAAACAAACGTTTCCTTCGCATCCTGGAACACAAAAAGCAAGGATTTTCCCGATTATCGGCGCTGTGCCCCAGAAGTCCATGGTCGGTGTAATCCACTCTGAAGTTATAACCGGCTTTTTGACAGTAAGCCTCCAATGGTTCGCTGAAACTGCCGTCGAAACCGGGATCGATATAGACGGCTTTCAGCTCATAGTTTAAAGGGATCCGGCAAAGCCTCTCTGTTAAAATCCACATCAAGGCCAGGCTGTCTTTACCGCCGGAAAGGCCCACCAAAATTCGGTCTCCCTCGGCGATCATGTTATAGTGATGCAGGGCCTTGCCGACGGATCGATTTAATAACCGGTAAGTGTTTTTGTTCAACGCTGGTGCATTTTTCATTCGGCCGTAGTTTGTTCTGGCTCCTTGTCTTCCTTGAGTGCAATTTTGCCCGCTGCGACTTCACGCAGTGAAATTACAATATCTTCATTTTTCGGTGAACTCACCAAATATTCGGATCCCTCACGGATCTGTCTTACCCGTTTGGCCACCAAATTTACCAGTAAAAATCGATTGGGTACCCTTTCCAGGCAATCCTCTACCGTAACGCGTGCCAATGTGAAACCTCCGTTTTATCTGTTTAAAATTAAGTGAAGTCCCTCGCCCGACAGGATGATGTCTTCTGTTAAAAAGATGCACACCTCAGATTAGTGAAGCTCGCCGCCCCAAGGGGCGGGGGTTCTGCCGTTAGGCGGGGCTTGCAGGGAAGCAAACCTTCAGCGTATCTCTACGACTTCATAACTCCGTCTGCCGCCGGGAACCATCAGGGTGAGCTCGTCACCCGGTTTTTTGCCGATCATGGCCCTGCCCAACGGCGAGGACACTGAAATTCGGCCTTTTTCAATATTCGATTCATCCGGTCCCACGAGTTGATATTCAACTCCTTCGCCGGTCTCAATATTTTCAAGAACAACCCGGCTGCCAAATACAATCCTCTCTTTCGGAAGCCTGGCCGGGTCAATAACATCGGCATGGGCCAGCTTGTATTCCAATTCTGCAATACGGCCCTCAATAAAACCCTGGCGATCTTTGGCGGCTGCATATTCGGCATTTTCGGACAAATCCCCATGGGCCCGTGCTTCCTCGATAGCCTTGATATTTTGAGGGCGTTCAGACCTTTTAAGGTTTTCGAGCTCCTTTTTTAAGGCCGTATATCCGTCCTTCGTCACCGGTACGCGTTCCACTAAATTTCTCCTGAATTAACATATGGCTATGCCAGGGGTTGATTTGCAGCGCGCCCTTACAAGTAGTCGCTCAATAAAAGCTCAGCAATTTGAACGGTGTTGGTGGCAGCACCCTTTCGAATGTTATCGGCAACAACCCACATATTGATGCCGTTGGCGATGGAGTCATCCTGTCGGATTCGCCCGACATAGGTCAGATCCTTGCCGGCCACATCAATCGCAAGGGGATACACATTGTTGGGAGGATCATCTACCACCACCACACCCGGTTCTTGTCCCAACAGCGTTCTTACCTCTTCGGCGGTTATGTGTTGCCGTGTTTCAACATTAACCGATTCGGAATGGCCGTAAAAAACGGGAACCCTGACCGTTGTCGCGGTTACAGCGATCGTTTCGTCTTCCAATATTTTACGGGTTTCATTTACCATTTTCATTTCTTCTTTGGTATAACCGTTTTCCATAAAGACATCGATGTGCGGAAGACAATTAAATGCAATCCGGTGAGGATAAACCCGCTTTTCAAACTCCAAAAAGTTCATCAGTGATCGGGTTTGATCAAAGAGTTCATCAATCGCTTTTTTACCAGTGCCTGAAACAGCCTGATAAGTTGACACCACAATGCGCTGAATGCCGCACTTTTTATGGATCGGGTTGAGGGCCACCACCATTTGGATCGTCGAACAATTGGGATTGGCAATGATGCCTTTCGCGGTATAATTTGCAATCGCATGGGGATTAACCTCCGGCACAACCAGGGGTACCGCAGGATCCATTCGCCAGGCACTCGAATTATCAACCACCGCACAGCCTACGCGGGCAGCAATCGGGGCAAAGTTTTCACTGATGCGACCCCCGGCAGAAAAAAGGGCTATATCCATACCTTTGAATGAATCCTCCGTCAGCTCCTCGACCTTTACGGGGTCGCCCCTGAAGCGAACCTCTCGTCCCGCCGAGCGGTGGGAAGCCAGTAATTTGAGCGACTTTACCGGAAACTTTCTTTCCTCGAGGCATTTTATCATTTGATTCCCCACTGCGCCGGTTGCCCCGGCGACGGCCACATTAGCTTTTTTTTCTGGCATGATGCTTATTCCTCACCTGTCAATAAGTATCCACCCGGTATCCATTGCATAGGATCCAGCCGCCAGATAATCAAAACTCAAGGAAGGGGGCGGCCGACGGTGGTTAAACTCCTGGGACTCGACCTCAGTGCGCTTTGCATACTTGCAGCGCCAAATCGGCAAGAAGGGTCCTGGCAAGACATCGGCTAATCCCGAAATAAACAGGGTAATGGATGGTTGTTTTGAATTTTCTTCTTACGATCCTTTCAATTTCCCCAATACCGAAGTGCCGGCCTTGAGCACATCGCCGACAACCGCTGTCGGTTTGGCATCCGGAGGGAGATACAGGTCTAAGCGCGACCCAAAACAAATCATGCCAAAACGATGTCCGCGGGCAACCGGATCACCCTCCTTTAAGAAACAAATAATTCGACGGGCAACCAGGCCGGCTACTTGAACCACACAAATTGTTTCGTGACTTTCGGTCTCAATGAATACGGCATTGCGCTCATTGCTGACCGAGGCTTTGGCCAAATTGGCGGCGATAAATTTCCCCGGATGATAGCTGATTTTTTTAACCCGACCTTCAAATGGAATGCGGTTGACATGTACGTTGAACACCGACATGAAAATACTTATCTTCAAGGCTGATCCCTCAGAATATGGACCCCCGTCTACGATGCGGGCAGCAATTACTTTTCCGTCGGCCGGAGATACGACAAGGCCCTTTCCACTCGGTATCACACGTTCGGGATCCCTGAAAAAAAAGACAATGAAAAAAGTGGCAAAAATCCCGATAAGTGCCAACAGGGTCAGCCCAAGCAAAGCCAATATTACAGTCGTAAAGGCACCGGCAATGATAAAAGGATACCCGGCTTTCGCCACGGGGAAAGCCGACTGGCCTGGTGGCCCGGGCCACGAATATTCAGCCATGTCACCTCCCTTGAGAACAGTTGCCGTATCAAGCAAAACGCCCAACGATACTTGCCCAAAATTTTTTTTTCTAACAAAATCAAAAACTATTGTCAATTGGTACGGACAAATAATCCTGATGCGAGCGTTTCAACCGTTATTTTGATGCCGCCTCGCTAAATTCATTTCGGCATCCGATTGACGGATATAAATAGGCGTCAAGCTAGCGGCATCATCAACGTCTGCGTTTTGAAACCGTCTCATGCTTAAAAATGCAACGGTTGCGCCACGAATAATGCTTTGACTGGCTGGTGCAAATTGAGCGAATTCCCCCATGGTCTCCCGGATAACCTCTCGGTAAAGAATGGCGCCATTGCCCACAAATGTGCAGGGTTCATCAAGGTCGTTTAGCACGTGGCGTAGAGGGCCAACGCGCTCCGGGCCCAATTGATTCAGTTGTCCGTCTATATAACGAAAACAGGCAGTATAAATCTCTTTCCTGCGGGCATCTATGATGGGACAGATAATACCCGCGGACGGGCAGGATTGAAGGGCCAGAACCTTCAAACTGGAAACCCCAACCACCGGTTTACCGGATGCCGCGGCCAATCCTTTTACGGTGCTGAGACCGATTCGAAGTCCGGTAAAGGAGCCGGGACCTCTTGTAACCGCAAAGCCGTCCATTGCCGATATAGCGATACCTGAAAGAATGCTGGTTCGCTTGATCATCTCCATGAGGTGCTTTGAATGGGTCTGATTTCTGACAAGGGATAATTCAGCCAACAAGGCCTCGTCATCGACAATGGCAATGCTACAACTTTTAGCGGCGGTATCAACAGCGAGTATCTTCATGGCTGATTACGGACTTTGAGCGTTACCACTCAATGGGGCATCCAGGTCCAAAGCAATCGTTAAAACCTCGTTCATCGTTTTTACCGGAACGAATTTGATCTTGCGCTTGATTTTGGCCGGTATCTCAGCGAGGTCCTTTTTGTTTTTCTGCGGAATGATGACCGTTTTGATTCCGGCCCTTAAGGCCCCGAGCGCTTTTTCTTTTAATCCACCAATGGGTAAAACTCTGCCCCTGAGCGTTATTTCACCCGTCATGGCAACATCATTGCGGACCGGTTTTTTTGCCAAGGCGGAGATCAAGGCTGCAGCTATGGCCGTTCCGGCGGATGGGCCATCTTTGGGTATCGCACCGGCCGGCACGTGGATATGGATATCAAGATTATCAAGTATATTATCCTTGAGACCCAAGGCGTTCAAATTGGCTCGGGAATAGCTCAATGCCGCACGGGCCGATTCCTGCATGACATCCCCAAGTTGACCGGTGATAATCAGTTCACCCTTTCCGCCAATCAGAGATACTTCTACATACATAACCTCCCCGCCTTCTGGAGTCCAGGCCAGACCCGTCGAGAGACCGACCTGGCTGCTTTCCTGATCCATTTCGGGGTAAAATTTAGGCACTCCCAAATACTTATGAAGACTGTTTTTATGGATCGAATACGGCCCTTTTTGACCTTCCGCTATTTTGCGGGCGACTTTGCGACAAATGGCCCCGATTTCGCGTTCGAGGTTTCTTAATCCGGCTTCAGACGTGTAGTCTGCAATGATTTGGCCGATGGCTCCGGAACTTATGGATATATCCCTCGGTTTGAGGCCATTTTGCTTTATTTGACGAGGTATTAAGTGGATCCGGGCAATCTTTTCTTTTTCATCTTGGGTGTATCCCGGCAGCGTAATCACTTCCATTCGGTCAATTAAGGCCGCCGGAACCGTATCTGTTAAATTGGCTGTCAGAATGAACATCACCTTTGAAAGATCAAAGGGTAAATTCAAATAATGATCGCTAAATTCCGAGTTCTGCTCCGGATCAAGGGCCTCCAAGAGAGCTGCCGAGGGATCCCCCCGAAAATCAGAACCGAGCTTCTCGATTTCATCCATCATAAATACGGGATTATTTGACCCGCATTTTCGTATTCCCTGCAGGATGCGGCCCGGCATAGCCCCGATGTAGGTCCGTCGATGGCCTCTAATTTCGGCTTCATCCCTTATACCGCCGAGGGAGATCCGAATGAATTTACGCTTTAAGGCACGCGCAATAGACTGTCCCAACGATGTCTTGCCAACGCCCGGCGGACCGACGAAACAGAGAATCGGACCTTTTATGTTCGGACTCAATTTCCGAACGCTCAAATACTCGAGTATGCGATCCTTAACCGGGTTGAGCCCGTGGTGATCTTTGTCCAGGATCATCTTGGCAGCGACAATATTGTAGACATCCTTGGTGCGCCTACTCCAAGGCATCTCCACCAGCCAATCAAGGTAGTTTCTTACCATCGGAGACTCGGCAGAATCCGGATGCATTTGCTCGAGGCGCTTGAGTTGTTTTACGGCCTCTTTTTCCGCATCTCCCGTCATTTTGGCACGCTTTATTTTTTTCCGGTATTCTTCAATCTCCTGTGTTTTTTCGTCGGCATCTCCCAATTCGCGATGGATGGCTCTGACCTGTTCTCTGAGAATAAGATCGCGCTGACTTTTCGATATTTCATTGTTTACGCTGGTTTGGATCTTGGCTTGCACGGCTGACAGTTCGACTTCCCGGGATAACAGTTCATTTACTTTTTTCAACCGGGCTATCGGATCAACAGTTTCCAATAGCTTCTGAGATTCGCCAATTTTCAATCTCAAATTTGAAGCGACCAAATCGGCCAGCTTGCCGGGTTCGTTAATACTGTCCAGGATCGACTCAACGTCGCCGGATAGCTCGCCTCTAAGCGCCAGGATTTTTTCTGAATGCTCACGGACATTGCGCATCAAGGCTTCTATTTTGAGATTAATCTGCTTGATTGGCTTCTCAACAATGTTTTCAATCTTAACACGATAAAAGGATCTTTTCCTGACATAGCGTTGGACCCTTGCTTTGGCTATCCCTTGAACCAGGACCTTGGCGTGACCATCCGGAAGTTTCAGCATGCGCAAAACCCGCCCAATAGTGCCGGTTGTGTAAATCTCGTCTGTTTGCGGGCTTTGAATGCCGGGGTCTTTCTGGGCCGACAGCAATAAGAGCCCGTCCCCCGCAACGGCCTCTTCGACCGCCCGTACTGATTTTTGGCGGGTAACATAGAGGGGCAAAAGCATGTCCGGAAAAATCACAATGTCTTTGACCGGCAGCAACGGAAGTGTGTCGGGCATGTCCAAAAGGCTTGTGTCTTCCTCAATAATAGTGATCAAATCGTCTTTGTCGGTCTCGGCCATAACAATTCCCTGTCACCGTCGATTTCTTGCCATACAGACGTAATATTATAAGACGCGATGGATCATTTACAATAACAATCTTGATTTTTTTAGCCAACCTCATTAGGGTAACTTTCTTGTGATGTAAATCAGGGGTCGCGGTATTTTTGGCACGATCCCTTCATACACTTTACCTGTTCAGGCACGGATTTACGAACATGCTCAGCTACTTGGCAGAAATCTTCGCATTCATCTTTGGAATCTGTATCGGTAGCTTTTTGAATGTGTGCATATATCGACTCCCGGCTGCCAAATCAATCATACATCCGCGATCGATGTGCTTTAACTGCGGCAATACCATTCGGTTTTACGATAATATACCCATCCTCAGCTATTTGTGGCTAAGTGCAAAATGCCGGCATTGCGGCGCGCCCATATCTATTCGCTATTTATTGGTGGAATCCATGACGGGACTCTTTGCCGTTTGTGTCTATCTTAAGTTTGGCTTCACGCTCGAGGCCGTGATTTATTTCGTATTTATCGCCACGTTGCTCGTCATCACATTTATTGATATCGACCATCGAATCATCCCGGATATTATATCCATCCCGGGCATTCCCATATTCTTCTTGGCCTCTCTCAGCATTCAACCATATCTGGACTCTTTGCTGGGGATATTATCCGGCGGTGGTATTCTTTATCTCGTTGCTCTGGCCTACAGCCTTTTGACAAAAAAAGAAGGCATGGGGGGCGGTGACATCAAATTGCTTGCCATGATCGGTGCCTTAATCGGTTGGAAGGGAGTGCTTTTCACAATTTTTGTTTCCTCTGCCGCCGGCACGTTATCCGGACTCGTAATAATGATTCTGACGCGGCAGGGGATGAAATTGGCCGTACCCTTCGGCCCCTTCCTGGCTGTCGGTGCCATCGCTTACATCTTCGTCGGGCCCCAACTCATGGAATTTTATTTGCAGCTTTTTGCTTAATGTCGCTGAAGAAAAGTTATGAGGATTGCGATAATTTCAGATATCCATGGGAACATGGAAGCGTTTGATCAGGTATTAAGAGACATCGATAACGCATCGGTCGACAAAATTATCAGCCTGGGTGACAATATCGGTTATGGCCCTGATCCGGAAAAAGTCATTCGAATAATCCGGAAGCGCAAGGTATTCTCGATATTGGGTAACCACGAAATGGCCGTTGCGGATCCCACGCACTTGAGCTGGTTTAACAGTATCGCTCGGGAATCGCTGCGCAAAACCGCTGAAATGCTCTCATCAGACTCACACAAGTATATCTCCTCTCTGAAATCATATTTGAATCGTTACAAATGTCGTTATGTGCACGGTTTTCCCCCGGATTCTCCCACGATCTATGCGTTTCAGGTGAGCCAAAGACAACTACTCGAAACGTTTTTTAATCTAAAGGAACAGCTCTGTTTTATCGGACATACCCATTACCTCCAACTCTTGGTCTTTGACGGACAAGCTGCCACTGCAGCACCATTGTGCCAGGGCATCTCGGTGCTTTCTGAGGGTCGACGATATATCGTCAACGTGGGAAGCGTCGGGCAGCCAAGAGACGGCAACAACAGCGCAAAATATGTCATCTATGATGC
>JASFTQ010000058.1:0-18086 GCA_050053515.1 Desulfobacterales bacterium
TGAATTATCTGGCGGAAACGCGTGAAGTTGCCGCCAATACCCAAAACCAGGCGCTTAACGCCATTGTGTTTTTTTTCAGTGAGGTGTTGACCCGCGATCCCGGCGATTTCAGTGATTTTGTGCGGGCCAAAAAGCCAATTAAAATTCCCGAGGTGCTGACCCGCGATGAGGTCAAACGTCTTTTATCTCAACTGAGCGGTATTAACTATCTTATGGCCGGCCTGCTGTATGGTGCGGGGCTGAGAGTGATGGAATGCGTTCGTTTGAGGGTAAAGGATGTCGATTTTGAAAGCCGGCGCATTACCGTGCGCGACGGCAAGGGTAAAAAGGATCGGGTGACCATGCTGCCTGAACGCTTTGTTGCAGATTTTGAAAAACAGTTGACCCGGACCAGAAAACTGTATGAAAAGGATGTAAAAGAAGACACGGCCGGTGTCTATCTGTGGCCGGGATTCGACCGCAAACACCCGAATGCGGCCAAGGAGTGGATCTGGCAGTATGTGTTTCCGGCCCACAAACTATCGGTTGATCCCCGCGGCCCCAAAATCCGGCGCCACCATATTTATCCCAGCACCATCCAAAGGGCTGTCAAGACTGCGGCGATCCGCGCTGGCATAACCAAGTATGTCACCTGTCATACCCTGCGACATTCGTTTGCCACCCACCTTCTGGAAAGCGGTTACGATATTCGCACGGTTCAGGAACTAATGGGGCATTCGGATGTGTCTACCACCATGATTTACACCCATGTGTTGAACCGGCCCGGTATAACCGTCAAAAGCCCGGCGGATTTTTGATCAACCCTGTCGAAAAACGATTTGGAAGGTGACCTGAAGTTAACGTGAAAATAGGGTTTATTCCATAAGGAGGATAAACGAAATTGTGATCACGGTTTTTCCGGAAACAAAAGGGCTTATCTTTGACTGCGATGGTACCCTGGCCGACAGTATGCCCCTGCACATCGAAGCCTGGTGCGAGGCTTTTGCAGACGTCGGAGAAAATTGCCCCCGGGAGTTCATTGTTGCCCTGCAAGGTATGCCGGCGGAAAAAATTGTCGATGCATTTAATCAAAAATTCAATCGGAATATCAACGCCCGGCAAGTGGCCAGGGATAAAAACAACCGGGCCCGGGAAAAACTCCGTGAGGCCAAGCCCATCGTTCCGGTGGCCAACATCGTCAGAAACTTCAGGGGAAAGCTGCCGATGGCGGTTGTCTCCGGCAGCACGCGGGAAAACGTGGACCTCATCATTGACATCATTGGTCTAACGAATCACTTTGATGCCGTCATTACCTCCGATGACAATATTAACCCCAAACCGTCACCGGACATCTTTCTGGAGGCTGCCCGGCGCTTGAATGTAGAACCCCGTTATTGCCAGGTATTTGAGGACGGCGATGTCGGGTTAAAAGCAGCGCATATGGCCGGAATGATCACCACGGATGTACGGCTTTATATATAGAATCTGGATAAAGCGGCACAGGTTTACCGCCTTCACCTTTTTGGCTACGGCGGGCGGGTAGGTAGGGTTCACTGTTCAGGGTTCAGCGTTCAGAGGTTCCCGCTTTCGCTTTCCAGGCTACAGCGGGCAGACAGGGTTCAAGGTTCAAAGTCTGGTGTTAAAGGTCAGGCAACCCTGAACGAGGAACGGGGAACCCTGAACGCCTACTTGGACAGAAGTATTTCGACCATTTCGGCAAAGCCGTATCCGCCCTCTTTTTCGGTAACCCAGGCCGGTTTGGTGTCGATGATGTTTTCAAATCGCAAAATGTTGGCCACCGCGACGGAATGGGGGAAATATTTGAACATGGGGATGTCATTGGGCGAGTCGCCGATAAAAAGAATCTGCTTTTTGTCCCTTTCCATATCGGTTTCGAAAACTTCCTCAAAAAGCCGTTTTGCCATGGCCCGTTTGTCGTAGTCCCCGAACCACCCGTTGACGTGAATGGAGCTGATTTTTGCCTGAGCCCCGGCCTGCTTGAAACAGTGCACGATTTTAGCGACTTGCTCCATTTCAAGGGGCGGCACGTCTTCACAGTAATCGATGGCCAGATCCGCTTCACGGTAGGCTTGGTCGGCAGCAACACCCGATCCGGGCACCTTTTCCAGTATTGCCGACTTTATTTTTTCCAGCTTGCCGCGATCTTTTTTGCGTTGAGCTTCGGAGCGCCAGTATCGGCGCTGCATTTTTCTTTGCTGTTCATCGTAGCGGAAATAAAACGCGCCGTTTTCTCCGACAACGGCATCCACCGGCCACATACGGGCGATATGATCGCACCATCCGGCCGGCCGGCCGGTAATCGGAACAACGGCAATCCCCGTTGTCTGCAACCGCTCCATGGCGCTAAATGCAACCGCGGGAAGGCGTCCTTTCAAAGTGAGGGTGTCATCGATGTCGCTGAGGATAAAACGGATTTTTTTGCGGGCACTTTTGGGAAACTGATAAAATGGTTTCATAAGGGTAATTCAACTTATGATTGCACAAATGAAGGCCAAGACCCAATGACAATTCATGGCTTTGAATATACCGACCCGCCCACCCCTGTCAAGTAAAGGGACAACAGAGGTGAACTACCCCTCGAAAGGGGCCATATATGATATTCATATTCACCGCAGATCTGTCCGCATCCCCATGCTCGCCGGGTGGGTGAGGGATACAGAGCATGCGGAGGGCTTGTTCTATTTTTCGTGGCAGACGGTTTTTTCCCAAAAAAAAATCCCGCGGCATTCCTTGCCCGCGGAATTTTAGGATATTTTAACTTCAATATGGCTTGTGCGACTTTTATTACTATGAAAGAAGGCACCTTCTGGATTCCCGCTTTCGCGGGAACGACGAAAGAGCCTCGCCAGATACTCATCATGCCGGTTCCGGATCCTGAATCCAGTATAAGGCACGATTTTTCTTACGAATCGATCGACTGAGGTTAGCGTTATTTTTTGTCGTCTTTGACCTCTTCAAAATCGGCATCGACCACATCTTCGTCGGCAGATCCGGAAGCTTGCGACTGGGTGGATTCCGATCCCGCGCCGGCTTGCTGCTGTTCGGCACCGGCGGCCTGCTGGTACATCGCCTCGGCCAGCTTGTGGGAGGTTTGGGTCAGTTCTTCACTGAGTCGCTTGATTTCCTCGGTGTTTTCACCTTCCATGGCTTTTTTAAGGGCTGCAATGGCATCTTCAACTTTGCTCTTGGTTGCGCCGTCGACCTTGTCGCCGAGATCCTTGATTGATTTTTCGGTTGAATAAATCAGCGCATCGGCCTGATTGCGGGCTTCAACCAATTCTTTTTTCTTTTTGTCTTCATCGGCATGCATTTCGGCATCCTTGACCAAATTTTCGATTTCTTCCTCGGACAAACCTGATGAAGCCGTAATTTGAATGGACTGTTCTTTGCCGGTGGCCTTGTCTTTGGCTGAGACGTTGACAATGCCGTTGGCATCTATATCAAATGTAACCTCGATTTGAGGCACGCCCCGCGGGGCCGGGGGTATTCCCACCAGTTCGAATCGCCCCAGGGTTTTATTGTTGGCCGCCATTTCACGCTCGCCCTGCAAAACATGTATCGAAACGGCCGGCTGGTTGTCGGCTGCAGTTGAAAAAATTTGGCTTTTGCGGGTTGGAATCGTTGTATTTTTCTCGATCAGTCGGGTCATGACTCCACCCAGAGTCTCGATTCCCAGGGAAAGCGGTGTGACGTCCAGAAGCAGAACATCCTTGACATCCCCCTTCAGGACACCCCCCTGAATGGCCGCGCCCAGGGCAACCACTTCATCCGGGTTAACCCCCTTGTGGGGCTCTTTGTTGAACAATTTTTTTACCCGCTGCTGCACCGCCGGCATGCGGGTCATCCCGCCGACCAAAATGACCTCATTGATGTCATTGGGTGACAAGCCAGCATCTTTCAAAGCGATCTGGCAGGGTTTTTCCAGCTTGTCCAGCAGGTCGCTGACCAGAGCTTCAAGCTTGGCCCGGGTAACTTTGATATTCATATGTTTCGGCCCCCCGGCATCAGCGGTAATAAACGGCAGATTGACATCGGTTTCCATCGAAGTCGACAGTTCCATTTTGGCCTTCTCAGCCGCTTCCTTCAGTCGCTGAAGGGCCATCTTGTCGTTGCGAATATCGATTCCCTGATCTTTTTTGAATTCGTCGGCCAGGTAATCGATCAGCCGCAGATCAAAGTCCTCACCGCCCAGATGGGTGTCACCGTTGGTGGCCTTTACTTCAAATACCCCCTCGCCGATTTCCAGTATAGAGATGTCAAAGGTGCCGCCGCCGAGATCGAAGACAGCAATTTTTTCCTCTTTTTTCTTTTCGAGTCCGTAAGCCAGCGATGCAGCCGTCGGCTCATTGATGATCCGTTGAACATTGAGGCCGGCAATTTTACCGGCATCCTTGGTCGCTTGCCGCTGGCTGTCGTTGAAATACGCCGGTACGGTGATAACGGCATCGGTGACTTTCTCCCCCAGGTATTCTTCGGCTGAATGTTTGATGTCCGCAAGGATATAGGAGGATATCTCGGCCGGACTGTATTGTTTATCGCGGATTTTAATGCGCACATCTCCATTGGAAGCCTGTTCGATTTTGTAAGGCAGTATCTCGATATCGTGCTGGACTTCCGGGGTGGCGTACTTTCGTCCGATCAACCTTTTGACCGCGAAAACAGTGTTTTCAGGATTGGTGATGGCTTGCCGTTTGGCGATCTGACCGACCAGCCTTTCACCTTTGTCGTTAATGGCGACAATGGACGGTGTCGTGCGTCCCCCCTCGGGGTTTGTGATCACTTTTGCGTCGCTCCCCTCCATGATCGCCACACACGAGTTGGTGGTGCCGAGGTCTATTCCAATTATCTTACCCATTTCTTTTCCTCCTTACCTAAGAATATTTTCAGATGTTTTTTATCTTTATTCCGATGCATTCCCGTCCGTATTACCGTCGCTGTCTTTTTTCGGGGGTGCAGCCACCACAACCATGGAAGGCCTCAGCAGTCGGTCATGGATCAGATACCCCTTTTGCAACTCGTTGGTTATCGTGTTTTCCGGATGCTTATCGCTTTCCTCTTGCATGACTGCTTCATGGTATTTTGGATCAAACGTTTTGCCCAGTGCCTCAACCGGTTTCACGTGGTGATTTTCAAAAACCTTTAATATCTCTTTTAATGTCAAGTCGATACCGTCGCGTAAGCTATTGTCGGCATTCTCATAGTTGTTTGAGGATCTAATCGCCAGCTCCAGATTATCAACGATTGAAAGAAGGTCTCTAAGCAGATTCTGGTTTGCAAACTTCCGGAAGTCTTCCATCTCCCGCGCTGATCGTTTCTTGTAATTTTCGAACTCGGCGGACACCCTCAAAAACCGGTCATAGGATTGCTTGGCTTCCTCTACTGCCGTTTTTAATTTTGTTTCCAAATCTTCTTCAGGTTCAGCAGCCTCGGTTTTTGATCTTTTTTTCGAGTCCTTTTCAGCGGACACCTCCTCGTCCGATTTGGCGGCTTCCTCCTGTTCTTTGGGAGTGGGCTCGGTTTCATTGGCGTCAGAGTTGATTTTGATTTTCTTTTTGGCAGTCATCTGCTTACGTATTCTCCTGGTATCATTTGCAAATCTTAAATAACCAAACGTCCCGACCAAACATTGAACCAATAGTAATACTAGATGTATCGATGTCAAGGTGAACAAATCGGCTTTTAAATTGATAATCAAGGCTTTATGACGCTGCTCGGCAGCCAGGTGAGGGTTGTGGGGTTACAAAATATCTTAAGATCGGATGTGAGGGTAGGATCGGCCTGCAAAATTGAATGCACGGCCATATCAATCCGCGGAAAAAAACGAGTGGTTGTGCACCCGCTGTCGAGTTCATTGCCGAAAGCGTAAGCCATCAACAAGACCGGATTCGATCCGCGACACAGACCGCATCATTTATCGCTGCTTCCTTCCGGACCTGACGAGGTTCATGACCGTCTGTTGCGCGGCGGCCGATCAAATGATTTACAATCTTCCGGTGCAAAACCCTTCAGAGGGAATTCAGCCCCGCATAAAGCGGATTTCGGGAAAAGGGCACCGCTAACTCCCCGCCTAGCACAACCAAGTATCTAAAATAAACGATATGTACTTTTTTTCAAGCAAAAAAGCGGATAGCGCTTAGCACCACAACATACACTTTTCTTTGTGTCTGCCGGCACCACATGCTGTATTTTTGATTGACTTGCAATGGAATTTTTACAATCATGTCTGGTAGTTTATACCAGGAATTCAAAGCCACACCATCATGAACGGACCTGCTAAAGATTCTAAAAGTTACAAAATAAAAAGCCGGGTACTGCGAACGGTTGAACAGACAATCCTCGCCCATGCGATGCTTCAACCGTGTGATTCGGTTCTGGTCGGTGTTTCGGGGGGGCCCGACTCCGTAGTCCTGCTTCATGTATTGCTGAAATTGGCTTCCAAGTATGAACTCAAACTGGGTGTTGCCCATTTGAATCACAGTCTGCGGGGCCGGGAAGCAGACGCTGACGCTGATTTTGTATCCGCCCTTGCCTTGAAATTTGGCCTGCCGTGTTATCTTCAAAAACGCGACATCCACAAATACGCTGCCCAAAGCAAGGCATCCATAGAAGAAGCCGCCAGGCAAGTTCGATACATGTTTTTTGACGAGGTGGCGAACACGTACGGTTTTAACAAAATCGCTCTGGGACACCACGCCAATGATAATGCCGAACAGGTCCTGATGTATCTGTTGCGCGGCAGCGGCCCCCTGGGTCTTTCGGGGATACCCCCGGTCCGGGATGAAAAAATTATACGTCCCCTGAGCCGCTTGACCCGCAGTGAGATTGAAAACTACCTGGCAGCCAACCGTTTAGACTGCGTTACCGACCGATCGAACACAGACACGAAATTCCTGCGTAACAGAATCCGTCACCAGTTGCTGCCCCAGTTAATGTCGTCTTACAATCCAAAACTTATTGAAGCGTTGAACCGACTGGCCGAAATTATGCGTTGCGATGAACAGTGGATGAAAGACACCATCAAACTCAGTTTTGATGATGTATGTCTCGTTCAAGATGCAGGGCTGGTGAAACTTTCGGTTTCGGCCCTAAACAAACTTCAAATCGCTGCCCGGCGACGCATAATTAGAATGGCCATTGAAGCGGTGAAGGGGGATTTAAGACGGGTTACGTTTGACCACATTCAAGCGTCATTGAGGCTTTTGGGAAAAGGTTCCAGGCCAAGGCATTTGGATCTTCCCGGTTTTATCAGCATCAAAAGGGAAGGGGAAGCACTCGTTGTTTTAAAGCAAAAAAGCAAAAAGCAGCCCCTGCCAGCCGAAGCCAATGGATTTGATTATCCTCATTACAATTATGCAATCCCTGCGCCCGGTGCTGATCCGCTAACCATCGAAATCAAGGAAACAGGCGTGCAGTTGAGATTTTCGAAAACACGACCGGATTGCATCCCGGATATCCGTAGTACTGGACAGCAGGTCGCTTTTTTTGATATGAATGAACTGATATTTCCGTTGACCGTTAGAAATTTCCAGCCCGGTGACCGGTTTACACCTCTCGGGATGGCCGGCACCCGAAAGGTGAAGGATTTCTTTATTGACCGCAAGATTCCAAGATCGGATCGCAGAATGTGCCCCCTTCTGATAAGTCGGGGTAAAGTTATTTGGGTCGTAGGGTTTCGAATTGACGATTCCGTTAAAGTTACTAAGGAGACCTCAGATATTCTCATGGTAAAGCTTTCTCTTGCCGAATAGGCAATAGTGCTTAATATTAGGTATATTTGCAGAAGAGTCGTTGTTGCGTAAAAACACCCAGCTCAATACAACCGGTCTGATTTCCGGCTGATAAAAATCCGCTGGTCTTTTTCAGGGAAACCGGATTCTGGATCCCATTGGCGTTAATCCATTTTAGGAGGTAATTACATTTGAATCCGTTCTACAAAAACCTTGCGTTATGGATTGTCATCACTTTGATGGTGATCATGCTATACAACCTATTTAACCAAAAACACCTGGCGGAAGAAAACATCAGCTACACCCAATTTCTGAGTATGGTTGAAAACGAGCAGGTTGCTGAAGTGGTCATCCAGGGACAGGAACTTTTCGTCACCGATGCCAATCGAAACCGCTTCAAGGTGTTTGCCCCTCAAGATGCCGATCTCATCAAAATACTGCGATCCAAGGGCGTGGGTATTCAGGCCAAACCGCCGGCCGAGTCCCCATGGTACATGTCTGTTCTGGTTTCGTGGTTTCCGATGATTGTGCTGATCGGTGTATGGATATTTTTCATGCGCCAGATGCAATCCGGAGGCGGAAAAGCCCTGTCATTTGGCAAAAGCCGTGCCCGTCTTATGTCGGATAATATGGCCCGGGTAACTTTCGAGGACGTGGCCGGAATAGATGAAGCCAAGGAGGAGCTGGGCGAAATCGTAGAGTTTTTAAAGGAGCCCAAAAAGTTTACCCGCCTCGGCGGGCGGATACCCAAAGGCGTTTTACTGATGGGAGCGCCCGGCACGGGAAAGACATTGTTGGCTCGCGCAATTGCCGGAGAGGCCGGCGTACCGTTTTTCAGTATCAGCGGTTCGGATTTCGTCGAAATGTTCGTCGGTGTCGGCGCCTCGAGGGTAAGGGATCTATTCGTTCAGGGCAAAAAGAATGCCCCCTGCATTATCTTTATCGATGAAATCGATGCCGTCGGAAGACACCGGGGTGCCGGCTTGGGCGGTGGACATGACGAGAGAGAACAAACCCTGAACCAACTGCTGGTTGAAATGGATGGTTTCGAGTCTAATGAGGGGGTCATACTCATATCGGCCACCAACCGACCGGATGTGTTGGACCCGGCCCTTCTGCGCCCGGGACGATTCGACCGCCAAGTGGTGGTGTCGATGCCAGACATCAAGGGTCGCGAAAAAATCTTAAAGGTTCACATGAAAAAGACACCGATCTCACCGGATGTGGATGCGTTGATGCTGGCCAAGGGTACACCGGGATTTTCCGGTGCTGATCTTGAAAATCTGGTGAACGAAGCGGCTCTTCTGGCTGCCAAGAGAGACAAAGAAAAGATCGATATGGCCGACTTTGAAGATTCCAAGGACAAAGTCTATATGGGGCTGGAGCGCAAATCGAAGGTGATCAAGGAGGAAGACCGAAAAACCACGGCCTACCACGAGGGGGGGCATGCGCTGGTTGCACGATTTTTGCCGGAAACCGATTCGGTAAACAAGATTACCATTGTCCCTCGTGGGCGCGCAGCGGGAGTGACGTGGTTTTTGCCCGAGGAGCGAGACTTTAAATACAAGGATCAATTGGAAAGTGAGTTGGCCGTCGCCTTCGGCGGACGCGTGGCCGAAGAAATCGTATTTAAACGTATCAGCACCGGTGCCGCCAATGATATCAAGCAGGCCACCGATCTCGCCCAACAAATGGTGCGCACCTGGGGGATGAGCGAAGACCTGGGCCCGCTTTCCTATGCCAAAGGCGAAGAACAGGTATTTTTAGGGCGCGAGATTGCCCAACATCGGGATTACTCCGAATCGACAGCTCGCAAAATCGATCAGGAAATACACAGACTGGTTGATAGAGCTTACAAGCAAGCCAAGAAGGTGCTGGCGGAAAACCTGGATATTCTCCACAAACTGGCCGAAATCCTCCTTGAAAAGGAGACCGTCCTTGGCCGTGAACTGGATGAACTCATCCAGACCCTGAGACCCGGGATAGATCTGCCCTCCAATTCCGACAAGGACAGTGGCACGAAATCTCCGGCCGGTACTGAAACAGCACATCCGTCAGAGGCTGAATCCGAATCAGATACCTCCGGGAGACCTGAACCCGGCCAATCGGTCGCCTGACAATGAAAAGATATGAGACACTTAAAAGCCGCCTGCTGCTGTTCCGCCGCTATTTCCACATTGAACGAATAATATGAAAACATATACGCTCTCGTGCAATTCTCATCGCCTGATACTGGGGGAGCGCACCGCAGTTATGGGGGTCGTCAATGTAACCCCCGATTCGTTCTCAGACGGGGGTGAATTTTTCAGCTTCGAAACCGCTGTGGCCCAGGGTGAAAAACTGGCCCGAGAGGGCGCCGATGTCATTGATGTCGGCGGAGAATCTACCCGGCCTTTTTCAGAACCGGTTTCCGTCGATGAGGAGATGCGGCGTGTGGTTGCGGTAATAGAAACCCTGGCGAAGCGCATTACCGTTCCCATTTCCATTGATACGACCAAGGCGGCAGTTGCCAAGCGGGCAATCGAGGCCGGCGCATCCATTATTAATGATGTTGGAGCGTTGCGTCTCGATCCCGGATTGGCGGACGTTGCAGCTGATTATGGGGTGCCGATTATTTTGATGCACATGCTCGGCACACCTAAAACCATGCAGATTTCCCCCGTTTATGATGATCTTATCTCGGAAATCAAGCTATTCCTTGAAGATGCCATTCAACGGGCTTTGGATCACGGCGTCCCAAAAGGCCATATCATTATCGATCCCGGTTTAGGGTTCGGTAAAACTGTAGCTCACAATCTCAGAATAATTAAACATTTGCAGGAATTTGAAACACTCGATGCACCGATTTTAATCGGGCCTTCTCGTAAAACCTTCATCAGAAAACTTCTCAAAGATCCAAATACCGACGACATACGGCCCAGCTTGCCAATTGTGGAGACGGGCACCCAGGCAACCGTTTGTGCTGCGGCAATGAATGGCGCCCATATCGTCAGGGTCCATGATGTCGCCAGCACCCGTGCAACGATAAAGATTGTCGACGCGATTAAGAATGCGTGATATTTAAATCAGGGGTCTGGGTTTTTTCCCGCGACAAGCTGATGACGCTCGAGCTGTTAAATGGCAGAGGGCAAAAGTTACAAAACAAGGCAGTCCGGACTAAGTAATAAAGGGAATTTGATTTGGCAGGCAGTGAACTAAACAGGGGTGTTGCCTTATGCTTCTTGTGATCGACATCGGAAATACCAATATTGTAATGGGTGTTTACAAGGGTAAAAAATTGGTCAAAAACTGGCGCGTCAGAACGGAAAGGAACACAACCGAGGATGAGTTCAATATTCTCATCACCAGTTTATTTGAACAAAGCGGCATCCATCTTAAAAATGTAGCCAAAGCCGTTATTTCGTGTGTCGTTCCTCCAATGGTGACGATTCTGGATTCTTTTTGTCGCAAGTATCTTGGTTACAGACCCCACTGGATCGATGCCACATCTTATACCGCTATGCCAATTTTATTCAAAAATCCGGCCGAAATTGGAGCCGATAGAATTGTAAATGCCGTTGCGGCCTACCATAAACACAAAACCAGTCTGATCGTGATCGATTTTGGCACGGCCACAACCTTTGACGTCATTTCGGAGCAGGGGGAATACATCGGTGGTGCAATCAGTCCCGGAATAATGATTGCCTCCGAAGCTCTGTTCATGAAGGCCTCCAAACTCCCGCGGGTTGAAATCTTTGTTCCCCCCGAAAATGTAATCGGTAAAGACACTATCAGCGGTATAAAGTCTGGGATCATATACGGGTATGCCGGTCTGGTGGACGGCATGGTGAAGCGGATGACAAACGAGATGGGAAAAAATCCGCGGGTCATCGCGACCGGTGGTCTCGCCAAACTGATAAACGATGTGTCGGAGGTAATCGAGGTCGTAGAGCCGAATCTGACCCTGGATGGTCTCAGGATTATCAGCAACAACCTCTAGCTTTCAATTCCCGATGGGGTGCCGGCGATTTGAGCCGGGCTTACAACCTTCCGGTGCTCTTGAGGGAATCGTTATAGACGCGATAAAAAAGTTCATATTCGGTTAATCCGCGCCGTGCGATTTTACCGAAGTCGTCTATATTTTTTTCATTAATGATTATGTTGACACTGTAGCGAAACGCCATCATCTGGTCCATGGTGCGAAAGCCCCGGCTGATCATGGCGACAAAGATATTGCGGCGCACCGACATGTTCAGGCGTTCCAGGTACAACAATACCATGTTTGAGTCCGGGCCATCGCAATTGAACATTTCGTTGACAATGATAAGGTCATACAAATGGTAACGCATTTTCTTTAAGGCATCCCGGCCGCTTTCGGATACGGTGATATGGTATTCCATTAAATTCAACGCATTCACTATCGTTTTCAGTGCTGCCGCATTGGTCTCACATATCAGCGCTGTCTTTCCTTCTTCTTCGACAAAATCAAATGGTTTTTCCGAGGCATCATAGGCGTCGGTAACAAATCCGGCTTCAATCGCCGGATCCTTCTTTTTGACCGGGCCCACACTTATTTTATTTCTGCATTTGGGACATGGCAGGGTAACGATTTTGTTCGTCGGGATCTTTTTATCAGGTACCCTGAAGCGACTGTCGCATTTGTCACAAATAATTTCCATGATAATCGATACTATTTTTTTGTTTTAATTGTGTCCGCTGCTGCCGGGGAGCCAATTCAGGCCCGGGCTTTGTAAGCCCGGTCGATTTCAAGCTTTTCGATGTCTGTGGTAGCCTCGCCTCTGGCACTTTTGATTGAATCAATGCCGCGGCCGACAATCCCCCGGCGGGAAGCATAGGCCAGGGCCGTTTCCTCCGTGATCAATCCTTGTTCATAAAGACCTACAATATGTTCGTCGAAGGTTGTCATGCCAAAGGCCCTGCCGGCCTGCATGATTTCATAAAAAGTTTTTCCTTCGGATTCACCGTTTAGCACCACATCCTTGACCCTTATGGTTGTGCCGAGGATTTCAAAGGTGGCCACACGCCCGCCACCGACTTTCGGCAATAAACGCTGGCATACGATCCAACGGATGGCATCGGCCAGTCGAATCCGGATCTGCTTTTCCTCCTCGGTTGTGAACATGCCGATGACGCGGTTAACCGTAGAGCCTGCATCGATGGTATGCAAGGTGGTCAACACCAGATGGCCGGTTTCAGCCGCGCTCAATCCGATTTCGACAGTTTCCCGGTCACGCATCTCGCCCACCAGGATCACCTTCGGCGCTTGCCTCAGGGCGGCTCTCAAACCATTGGCATAGGAATCAAAATCAATGCCTAGCTCCCGCTGGTTAAATGTGGATTTTTTATGGGGGTGTTGATATTCAACCGGGTCTTCGAGAGTCACAACGTGCAGGGATCTATCCTCGTTGATTTCATTGAGAACGCA
The DNA here is from genome assembly GCA_050053515.1 of Desulfobacterales bacterium. Taxonomy (GTDB): domain Bacteria; phylum Desulfobacterota; class Desulfobacteria; order Desulfobacterales. Next base: position 13,153 of record JASFTQ010000058.1, read on the forward strand.
CGCCAAGGATGTCGTTTTGCCGGATCCGGTAGCACCGGTTACAAACACGATACCGTTTTTTTCCTGGGCGATTTTGTGCATGGCCCCGGGCAGGTTTAATTCTTCAATGGTCGGTATCTTCGATTCGAGTTTCCGCAAAACGATGGAATAACTGCCGAGCTGGGAAAATATATTGACCCTGAAACGAGCCTTTCCCGGCAGCGCGTAGGAAAGGTCGCAGGATCCGTTTTTTATAAGATCATCGGTCAGACGTCGCTCATGACCGATGAGGTTTAAGGCGAATATCTCCGTTTGAAAGGGCGTGAGCTCTTTGAAACGAGGTCGCATATCAATAGCGACCAGCTCTCCGTCGCTTTCAACCTGCAGCGGTCGACCTACGGTCAGGTTTAGATCGGACACGTTTTTGTGAGAGTCGAGCATGCGGGTCAGAATATGATCGATTTCTTGTTTTTTCATGGCGCAATCCCCGGATGATTCTGATTTAGGGGCTAAACTTCGGTAAAGTCCGCGGGCGGGGCTGTCAGCAGCGGTCTGAATTTTGCCTTTTCATTTGATTTCATGTAGGCCTCGTCGGCACTTATCCACCCTTTGTTGTACAGCTCCATAATCGCATCATCCATCAGCTGCATGCCATATTTCCGACCGGTCTGAATCATCGATGGAATCTGATGGGTCTTGGCTTCTCGGACGAGGTTTCTTACGGCTGGATTTGCGATCAGTATTTCCAAGGCCACGCAGCGGGCTTTTTTGTCCATGCGTTTGAACAGCACCTGGGCGATAATAGCCCTGAGCCCATCTGCCAGGGTTGAGCGAATCTGAGGCTGCTCGGTGGCCGGAAAAACCTCGATGACGCGATCCACGGTTTTCCATGCACTGGATGTGTGAAGGGTGGCAAAAACAAGGTGACCGGTTGAAGCTGCTTCAATGGCCAGTGATATTGTTTCCAGATCCCTCATCTCACCGACAAGAATGATGTCGGGATCTTCGCGCAGCGCACCCCGCAGGGCAGCTGCAAAGGTACGGGTGTGGATGCCGACTTCACGGTGGTTGACGATGCATCCCTGACTTTGATGAACGAATTCGATTGGGTCCTCAACCGTGATGATATGATCTTTGCGCGCTCGATTGGCCACGTCAATAACGGCCGCCAAGGTAGTTGATTTGCCGCAACCCGTGGGGCCTGTTACCAGCACCAACCCCCTGGGCAGGGTAGCCAACTTGGAAACCACCGCCGGGAGCCCCAGTTGATCACAGGTCATGATCGTGCTCGGAATTTCCCGGAAAACAGCCCCGATACCGTTTCTTTGCATAAAAAAGTTTGCTCGATAGCGTGCCAGTCCCGGAATCTCATAACCGAAGTCGACATCACCTGTTTCTTCAAATACTTTGATTTTCTCTTCCGGCGATATCTCGTAAAGCATCGCGCGCAGGTCATCGTTGTCCAGTACCTTATATTTTATTCTTTCAATATCACCGCGTATCCTGAGAGCAGGCGGCTGCCCTGCAGCCAAATGAAGGTCCGAAGCCCCCTGTTCATTCATCAGTTTAAAAAACGCATCTATCTTTGCCATTGATTACTCCCGCGAAAACAACCCCCGGACTTATAATGCTGCCTCGATACAGTGAGTCATTGGATGTTTACCGCTCAGCCAGGTTAACAATCCGGCCGCTGAAAATTAATGTAACCCACCGCAGGCATAAAGTTTGCTTGCAACACCCTTTTACTTGGGCTGTTGCAATAGTTTCAATTTGGAATCCTCCTCATCCATGGTCCGCATCCCTTCTTTACCCATCTCGAGCAGTTTGGTATGCGCTTCAATTATTGACCCGATTTGTACTTCGATCTGCATCCGTTGCCGTTTGAGCTCCGCAATGTCCTCATGCAACTGAGCCAGGCGGTTATGCGCTTTGTTGAGGATTTTTTCCGCCTTTACCTCTGCCTCTGCAATAATTAACTCAGCCGATTTCTGAGCATTGTCTTTCATTTGTTCGAGAACTCTTTGGGAGTTAAGCAGGGCCCGTTTAAACGTCTCTTCGCGAGTTTTGTATCCCTGGCTTTCATTTTCGAGCCGACGGATTTCTTCCTGCAGTTTCTCATTCCCTTTCAACAAGGATTCAAAGGCATCTGCTATTTGCTCGAGAAACAAATCGACTTCCTGGGCGTCGAAGCCCCTAAACCTGATTTTGAACTGCTGTTGCTGAATATCAAGGGGTGTAATCTTCATGTTATTCCACCTTACTGTGAGTTGTTTATATTAAAGATCTTGAATACACCATGAGGCTTTTAATGATCCAATTTTGAATTAAATATATGACCAGGATTACAATTATCGGTGACAGATCGATGCCGCCGAAGTTAACCGGAACTCTGGTGCGAATTTGATACAGAACCGGTTCGGTGACATTATGAATGAATCGGACAATCGGATTATACGGATCGGGGCTTACCCACGATAGTATGGCCCGTGCGATTACAATCCACATGAAGGCCCACAAAATAAAGTTCATAATATTGGCAACAGCCATTAACAAGTAACCGACGACATACATGAAAACCGACGCCTCAAAAGCTAAGGGATATCTCGCTAGAAAGTAGAGGGGCTCTGCAGAAACTCAATCTTTTGTCCATTATAGCCTTCGCCTGCAGGCAAGGTGTTTCTTTCATCATCCTAACAAGAATTCTGCAGGTGTTCAATGGGCCAAGTAGCGGCTAAGGCCCTGATATAACTTCCGTGATGCAAAATTCACAGACCTTTATTTATACCACATATCATTAATATTGTCCAAAACAAAACGGATTTACCGGTGTGGCTAATGGCATGAGGGACGTTGCCGCAGCTTGACCGCTTTGTGTGGTTCTCCGCCTTAAATGGCGGATTCGGTGAGAAAGCGAGCCGGTCAAACGAGCTGATGCCGGCTGGGTATGCCGGTAATTTATCGGTGACCGAGGTCGACAGGTTGCCTGATTTATTTTTGATTGTTGGAAAAATTTTTAATCATATAGTCCCCTAATTCCTTCGAACGTATGGTGGCTGATTCCACGGCATTGATCAGGGTGGTCCTAAGCCCGCCTTTTTCAAGGGTGTGCAGACCGGCTATAGCAGTCCCTCCGGGTGAGGTGACCATATCCTTTAATTGGCCGGGGTGTGCCTTTGTTTCCCGCAACATCTTTGCGGCACCCAAAACCGTCTGGATGGAAAGAAAGAGCGCGTCCCGCCTCGAAAGACCCACCTTCACACCGGCATCGGCCAGAGCATCGACAATCAGAAAAATATAGGCCGGTCCGCTGCCACTCAGACCTGTAACGGCATTCATGAGGTAGTTTTCTTTGAGGAAAACGCTTCGCCCCACCGAATTGAAAATGGACATGGCCAGCTGGATGTCATCCTCCCGGGCGTGTTCCCCGGCCGCTATGGCTGCGGCACCCTCTTTTACGGATGCAGCCACATTGGGCATTACCCGGATGAGACGCAAATCCTTGTCGAGCAAAGATTCGATGGCAGCCAGCGGCACACCGGCAGCAATAGATATGATGAGCTTCGACATGTCAAGATTGTCTGCTGTTTCCCTCAGCACGGCGGCCATTATCTGCGGTTTGACGGCATAGATGACAATCTCGGAGGCGGAAACGACCTTCAGATTATCCCCGGTCGTTTTGATCCCATAGGTATCTCTGATGAAATCCAACCGCTCCGTCACGATATCCGAGCAGATGATATTTTCAGATGGTGCCGCGCCGGAGCCGACGAGCCCGCCAACGAGTGCCTCCCCCATATTTCCGGAACCGATAAGACCGATTTTTTTGTTTTTTAACATCAGGTTCTTTCTCCTTTGCAAGGCTGCAGAAATTTTTGAGCCTGGGATTTTTACGAGACCGCCAAGTTATGATATGAAATTGAATTAATCAAGCAAAAACCTTCAGGCAACCCAGGCAGAAGATTTTCCAGCCGTTAGTGGAAAATTGATTTTTCCCGTGATATGTGGCTAAATTGAAAACATCGAAAAAAAATTGTCGACAGATTGCTGCTGGAGTGATTCTCAAATTAAAATAGCGATTGCCCGGACCTCTCCCTTTTGCCTTATTTCGCAACGTGTTTTTCAGAATCACTCTAAGCGCTTGATCATCTGCCCTAGACGATACAAAAAGGAGAAAAAAATGCTGGGAAAAGAAGCGATTGTTCGGCTTCTCGAACAGGTGGGTGTCGAGGTGGTTTTCGGGTTGTGCGGTGATACAAGTCTGCCATATTACGAAGCCTTTTATGACCTCAAGCCCGACATTAAACACGTTCTGACGAGAGATGAACGCTCGGCCGGTTACATGGCGGATGCCTACGCCCGGTTAAGCGGCCGGGTGGGTGTTTGTGAAGGACCCAGTGGCGGTGGGGCGACCTACATCATTCCGGGCGTGGCCGAAGCCAACCAGTCGTCGGTCCCCCTGGTCTGCCTGACATCGGATATCGACTCCCGTCATCGATGGCGGGGAACCTTGACCGAACTTGACCAGGACGCTCTTTTCGCGCCGGTTACGGCCTGGACCAAAACCCCGACCGATGGCCTAGAACTGCCCGCAGCACTCCGGGAGGCCTTTCGACGGGCAACGACCGGCAGCCTTGGTGCAACCCATGTAGGACTGCCGTTGAATGTGCAGAACGCGAAAATACCGGATGAAGCGGTGCACATCGATAAACGCTATTCCAGGTATCCTGCCAGTCGGGTGGCGCCTGACGCCCAAGTCATAAAAAAAGCGGCCAAGGCGCTGTTGGAAAGTCGGTTCCCGGTAATAATTGCCGGGGCCGGCGTCATCCGATCTGAAGCCTGGCAAGAGCTGGCAGAGCTGAACCGTCTGCTAAAATCTCCCGTAGCTACATCGATCAGCGGCAAGGGGGCTTTTGCCGAGACAAATCCTTTTGCGCTCGGTGTGATCGGCAGCAACG
>JASFTQ010000059.1:0-17860 GCA_050053515.1 Desulfobacterales bacterium
ACCATGCGCGATGATGGGCTCAGCGGATTGGACATCAGATTGGCGCCATCAGCTGAGGCTATGCCGGCATTTTGAACCAGGGGAAATAGGTCGCTTATCTGATTTTGTTCAAGCCAAAGATAGGCAAGGAGAGGGAGCATTAAGGGGACGTTGGTGCAGAAAGTGCGAAACTATTTTAAGTACTCGCCTACTTTAGGCCTTTTCCCGGAGGTCACCGATCGGTTAATACAAGATGTGGTAACTCCCAAATAGCCAGCCACATCGGCACCAGAATACTCCAACTCTCTTATAAATTTAAATAAATACAACCCACCAATTGTTTCAAACAAAAAAATCTTTTTCTTTTCGATACCGCGACCCATCACGTGGTGCAACACCCCGGGGGCATCTAATCTGGCTGGCCTGGGCATATATTACAAATCCAGAATCAAAAATATAAGCCAAGCACTTTCTGCACCAACGTCCCCTTCTCTTTTTTACTGAAGGGCAAATTAAGGTTGCCTCACCATGGTTTGAGGGTTATAGTCTCAAACTCGTTTGTCAATGACCATTGATGGAGAACACCCCCGTGACACCGGATATCATATTGATTTTATCAATTCTCACGATTGCCGTGTTTCTATTGATCGCCGAATGGATTCCGATGGAGGTCACCGCTTTGTTGGCACTGGGGGCGGTGGCCTTGACCGGTCTGGTCAGCCCGGTCGAAGCGCTTTCCGGTTTCAGCAATCCGGCGGTGGTCACGATTTGGGCCGTTTTCATTCTAAGCGGCGGGTTAACGCGCACAGGGGTTGCAAACGTTATCGGCCGCTTTGTTTTAAGACTGGCCGGCAGCAAAGAAATCATGATGATCATCGTTATTATGACGACCGCCGGTGTGATGTCGGCCGTGATGAATAACGTGGCGGTGGCCGCCCTGATGCTGCCGGTGGTCATGGATATTGCCCGGCACACCGGCAGTCCGCCCTCGCGGCTCTTGATGCCTCTGGCCTATGGATCGCTACTGGGAGGATTGACCACTCAAATTGGAACCCCGCCGAATATTCTGGTCAGCGACGCCTTGCGCGAAGCCGGACTCAAGTCGTTTACCTTTTTTGATTTCACACCGGTCGGCCTGGCCGTGATGCTCAGCGGGATCGCCTTTATGACTTTTATCGGCCGCCATATTTTGCCTCAACGGGATGTCGCCAAAGAAGCCACGGCTCACAAAAAGGCCGACTGGCAGAGCCAGTTTGATTTGCAGGAGCGTTTATTTCAAGTCACGGTTCCCCGCGATTCGATTCTGGTAAACAAAACCCTGGCTCAGATCAGAATGGGATCGGTTTTGGGCTGGAACGTCATCGGCATTACCCGCGGAAACCGAACCCTACTGGCCCCGGGACCCGGAGATATTTTGCAAGCCGGTGACCGACTGAGTGTCGAAGGACGAATTGAAAATTTAAACGAGTTACATAACTGGCGACAGCTGAAGATTGAGCCCGGCGGCATTGATCTGCAGGAGACCTACTCCAAAGTAATTAAAATCGGCGAGGTCTTGCTGCCAGGCAATTCCCGTTATGTGGGCAGCACGCTCAATTCCCTCGGCTTTCGGACGAGATTCGGGGTGAATGTACTGGCCCTGCGCCGCAAAGATCAGGTCAAGCGCTCCAACCTGGCTGATGAACCTTTGCAGCGGGGAGACGGGCTTTTAATAGCGGGACCGGCGGATCGTCTCGAAGAATTCAAGAATCAGGCCGGTTTCGAACAATTCCGCTATGTTGCTGGACCCGAACTGAGAAACGTCTACAATCTGCACGAGCGGCTGATGGTAATGCAGGTAGCACCGGAATCGTCGCTGGTGGGTAAAACCCTGAAAGAAAGCCGTCTGGGGGATACGCTTGGCAGCCGTGTTTTAGGGATCTTAAGGAGCAGCGATCCCCTCATCATGCCGGAACCCGACGAAGTCCTGCAGGCCGACGACCGGCTGGTGGTCGAAGGGCGTCTTTCCGATTTTGAAATCCTTCAGGGGTTGGAGCAACTGGATATCGACCGCCGAAACCAGCCAGATATCCAAAAAATGGTATCCGGAGAAATGGGGGTGTTGGAAGCCATCCTTTCACCCCAGACGAGCCTGGAAGGAAAGACCCTGCGACAAATTAATTTCCGTGAAAAATTCGGACTGAATGTGCTGGCTTTATGGCGCAGAGGGCAGGCCTATCGTTCCAACCTAAGGGATGTGGACCTGCGGTTCGGCGACGCGCTGCTGTTGTTCGGGCTGCGCGGCAAATTACAGTTGTTGGGCCGCGAACCCGACTTTATCGTTCTGACCGAATCCGCCCAGGAAGAGCTGCGCCTGGCAAAAATGAAACTGTCGACCGCGATCATGGCCGGTATTCTGCTACCGGTAATTTTGGGCTGGGTTCCGATTTACATCGCGGCGGTGGTCGGTGCTGCCCTGATGGTGTTGACCGGCTGCCTGACCATGGAGGAAGCCTACCGGCAAATCGAATGGAAGGCGGTCTTTCTGATCGCCGGCATGCTGCCCCTAGGCACGGCCCTGGACAAAACCGGTGCTGCCAAGCTGATTGCCGAAGGCGTGGTCGCCCTGGCGGGGCCATTGGGCCCCAATGCGGTGATGGTCGGTTTGGTTGCCTTGACCTTTCTGGCAACCTGCTTTGTCCCGACCGCCGCCCTGGTGGTTCTCATGGCTCCCATCGTCTTGAACACGTCCACCAACATGGGGCTTTCACCGCACGGTCTGATCATGGCCGTCGCCATGGCGGCCTCGGCCAGTTTTACGACTCCCATCTCTCATCCGGCCAATATCCTGGTAATGGGGCCGGGCGGTTACCGATTTGTGGATTATTTAAAAGTCGGCGGATTGTTGACCCTGGTGATCCTGGTGGTTTTAATGCTCGTCATACCGATCTTTTGGCCGTTGGCTTCCTGAACAACGTCTAAAAAAGATACAACTTGACTTTAACTAGCTGAGGGGTCGGGGTGTTTTTTTCACGGCAAGATGATCGTTCCGCTGCTTCCAACGGGCAGAGGGCTGTTGCCGCCGGGAAAGGCAAAACACGGCGTCGGTTCTTGTTGGAGCCAACGTTTTAAATGGCCGGCAGTAAAATGCAAGACAGTTGCCGCTGTAAGGCTTGGCAGGCAACAACCCGGCATCTTGCCGTGAAAAAAATACCCCGACGCCTGAACCAACTGACTGAGAAAGGAGGGATTCAGATGCCATCGATCAAAGATGAAAAGGCGGAAATGGAAGGCGTGTTGGCAGTGGCAAAGGCCATGGCGGTGGCGGCACGCACTGCCCCCAAAGCGAGAGGAGTGGATGCAATTGAAACGCTCATTGTCTTCGGTGAAGATCTGGATGCCATCGGGCAAGCCATGGAGGAGCACGGCAAAAATTCGAACACTAGTGATATTTTTAAACGCGATGCGGGCAATGTGCGTGAGTCTCACGCTGTTCTTCTGGTAGGGATCAAAGATTTACGACCCAAGAAGATGGATCAACCGCTTGACTGCGGCGCTTGCGGTAATATCGATTGTGCCGGATTTCTGCGGGCCGAGAAAAAGGAAGGAAAGGATTTTCCCGGCCCGGTGTGCATGTTTCAGGCCATGGATCTGGGCATTGCGCTTTCTTCCGCCTGTGCGGTGGCCGCCGGATTCCATATCGACAACCGCATGATGTATACCATCGGCGGACCGGCTCGCAAACTCGGGTGGATGCAGTCCGACATCATCATTGGGATTCCTCTTTCTTGCACCGGGAAAAATATCTATTTTGATCGTCCCTGATGCGACCCCGACTGCTTATGATTAAAAATGCATACAGCTTGATAAAATCGGCACTGAAGCTGCCGGTAAAAATGATGAAGTAGAGGGGCCGCACATGTCAAAGAGGAATCTATTAATCGCAAATCTTCTAATTTTGCTCTTTGTTTTTTGGCTGAATCCAAACGCTTTAGCAGTCGGACCCTGTCCCCCCGACTGTCCCGGGACTACATCGACGATCCCCGGCACGGTGAACTGCAATTCAAACTGGGGCCCACTGTGGGATTACGAAAATACGGAATCCGATACCATCGCTGTAAACAGCAGTGTAGCGCTTGCCGTTAAGTGGGGAAGACCGCCGTATACCTGGACGCTATACAATACATCCGGCCAAGGTCGCGGATTTTCTCTGGATCAGGCATCTACCACGGAACCAACCAATGCGTTGTCGACCAACAGCGCGCCCTGTGGGACGGCCTGGATTCGGGTTACCGACGACTGTGGCAATGAAGTCTTTGAAACCATCAGACACCCTGGATCGGGAACGTGGGTGTCTTTAGCGCATAACGAATGTATTTTATCCGAGAGATGGAACGAAAAAGATACATCAGGAAAGCGGGTTTTCTATGGTTACCGTTATGGCGGCCGATACCAGGAGCAAGTGATCGTGAAAGGACCGGGGACGTGGGGCAATTGTCCGGGTGACGAAAACTGCGGGGGTTTTGCTTCGCAACCGCACAATCTTGTCGATTGTCTGCTCACCGGGAGGCTTCCGTGCAAACAGTATTATGTCCCATTGATGTACGAGTGCATTATGACACTCTCCATGAATTATGAAGAGTGGGAATGTAGCAAATAAAACACAGAGCTGTTTATAAACCTTCACGCCGCTTATGGCCAAATAAATTTCTTATCCCGGAAAAAGGCGGTAGAAAATGCCCCCCTTTTTTTGCCTATATCCGAGACCAGCTCGGCCATCACAGCATTAAAGTGACTGTGGCTGCACATGGGCATTTGGCCCCGTAAGGAAATAAAGAAGCGGTCGAACGCCTGGATGATACCACCTTTTACGCAACAATCCGCAGCAAAAACAAAAAGGAGTCAACCTTTGCTGGCGGACTCCTTGATTTTACTGGCGGGGACGAAGGGACTCGAACCCTCGACCTCCGGCGTGACAGGCCGGCGTTCTAACCAAAACTGAACTACGCCCCCGTTTTGTATTTTAATAGCGGGTAGCTACCACACGGAAAGTGTGGTAGGCGGAACAGGGCTTGAACCTGTGACCTCCGGCTTGTAAGGCCGGCGCTCTCCCAACTGAGCTACCCGCCCTCAGACAAAAAAACGGGTCTCCCTTAGGAGACCCGTACAGCTAACAATTTAATTAGACAAAGTCAAGAGTTAATTGGGCTTTAACCCCCCGCCTTTCGCCGGGAAAACCCTTTTTCCGTCAAGGTCATATGAGGGGTGGACGATGCTCCGCACCCTCTTGGGTCGAGATTTCAAATGCAGTGTCGACATTCTTGAAGAGGGCCTCCCCTTTGCCCAGGATGACCGCATGGAAAAGGACTTCATCCATGTGCTCGGCCAGAACGATTTCGATTTGTTTGGATATGGTTTTGGGGATGTCTTTTAGATCCTTTTCGTTTTCCTTGGGGATAATAACCTTTTTAATGCCCCCCCGGTGGGCGGCCAGGATCTTTTCCTTCAATCCACCAACCGGCAGTATGCGACCGCGCAACGTGATCTCGCCGGTCATGGCCACATCCCGATATACAGGGCGCTTGGTAAGTGCTGATACCAGCGATGTGCACATGGAAATGCCGGCCGAGGGTCCGTCTTTGGGTATGGCCCCTTCGGGAATGTGGATATGGATATCAAATTTTTTGTAAAAGTTATCGTCAATCATCAGGCTATCCGTCCGGGAGCGAACATAACTCACAGCCGCCTGAGCGGATTCTTGCATGACATCGCCAAGCTTGCCGGTAACCATAAGCTTGCCCTTGCCCGGCATGATGGCGGTTTCAACAGACAACAATTCGCCGCCCACCTGGGTCCACGCCAGCCCGGTAACCAAACCGACCTGATCGTTTTCTTCGATCTGGCCCTGCCGGAATCGCGGCGGCCCTAAATGGGTGGGAATTGATTTTGCCGAAACCTTGAAAAGTTCTTTGTTCTTGCGCTTAAGGACCTCCTTGGCGATTTTGCGACATATCGATGCGATTTCGCGTTCGAGATTTCGAACTCCGGCCTCCCGGGTGTACCGCTGCATAATCGTGTACACGGCGTTTTGGGAAAATTTGACATTTTTCCCTTCCAGCCCGTTGGCATTGATTTGTTTGGGGATCAGAAAACCTTCGGCAATGTGGTATTTTTCATATTCGGTATAACCGGGCAGCCGGATGATCTCCATTCTATCCTGCAATGCGAGCGGTATCTCCGGCAGCGTATTGGCGGTCGTTATAAAAAGGATATCCGATAGGTCATAATCGACATCAAGGTAATGGTCATTAAAGCTGAAATTTTGCTCCGGATCGAGCACCTCCAGGAGCGCGGCTGAGGGATCCCCCCGGAAGTCCATGCTCATTTTGTCGACTTCATCAAGACAAAAAACAGGGTTGTTCACCCCTGCTTTTTTCAACCGTTGGATTATTTTTCCGGGCAGGGCCCCAATGTAGGTGCGCCGGTGCCCGCGAATTTCGGCTTCATCTCTCACCCCGCCCAGAGAAAGACGAATGTATTTCCGACCGGTTGCCCGGGCCACCGATTTGGCAAGGGATGTTTTGCCGACACCGGGAGGGCCGACAAAACACAATATCGGTCCCCGGATCTTTTGAACCAGGGTTTGCACGGCAAGGTATTCCAGAATGCGATCCTTTGGTTTTTCGAGCCCGTAGTGATCCTCATCCAGAATTTTTTCAGCCTCATCAATGTCTGTGTTTATCTCACTCTTTTCAAACCAGGGAAGGCTGATAAGCCAGTCGATGTAGTTGCGTACAACTGTTGCTTCAGCCGACATGGGTGTCATCATCTTCAGCTTTTTGAGCTCGGATTTGGCCTTTTCGGTAGCCTCTTCTGACATTTTTTTCTTATCAATTTTTTCTTCGAGCTCATTGATGTCATCCACCGTCTCGTCATCGGCACCCATCTCCTTTTTAATGGCACGCATCTGCTCGTTGAGATAATAATTCTTCTGCGTTTTTTCCATCTGTTCCTTAACCCGGCCCTTTATGCGCTGATCCATTCGGTAAATTTCGATTTCCATCTTGACCAGGCTCAACAGCAGGGAAAGCCGCTCGGCGGGATTGGTTTCCTCCAGAAGGTGTTGTTTATCCTCGATTTTGAATGCAAAATGCGCGGCCACGGTGTCTGCCAATTGTGAGGGATCGGTGATGGTGGCAATATTATTCACAAGATCTTTTGAAATATTTTTATTCAAGCTTGCATATTCTTCGAATTCCGTAACGATGGATCTTATCAGCGCTGTGGCTTCAGCCTCTTCAATCAGCTGATCAGCCACCGGTTCAACTTCCACCTGAAAAAAATCCTTGTGAGGAATGAAACGGACGATGCGGCCTCTGCGCTTTCCCTCAACCAAGGCCTTAACCGTTCCATCCGGCAGCCGTAACAGCTGCAGCAGCTTTCCAATGGTGCCTGTGGGGCTGATATCTTTTTCAGTGGGATTGTCAATGTTTGCTTTATTCTGGGTCGAAAGAAAAACTATCTTATCCTTGTTCATAGAATCGGATAATGCGTTCACGGATTTGGTTCGACCCACAAAAAGCGGCGCCACCATGTGAGGAAAAACTACAATATCCCTCAGTGGTAAAAGTGGATATGTCCGATTTGTCATATTTGCCTCATCATCCTTAAATATTTTGGGTACTCTGACCATTTTTCACTTTCTCAAGCTAAGCTTGTTTCTTGGTCTGCTCATACAATAATATCGGATCTTCGTGCCTCAGGACAACTTCTTCGCTGATGACACACTCTTTAACATTTTCGATGGAGGGCAGGTCATACATGATATGGAGCATGCAAGTCTCCATGATTGCCCGCAATCCCCTGGCCCCGGACTTGCGCTTCATGGCCTCCGAAGCAATCGCCGCCAGCGCGCTGTCGGTCAATCGCAAGTTCACGCCCTCAATCTCAAACAGCTTTTGAAATTGCCTGAGAAGGGCATTCTTTGGTTCTCTCAATATTCTTACCAGGGCCGACTCGTTTAACTCATCCAGCGTTGCAATCACCGGCAAACGGCCAAGAAATTCGGGAATTAATCCGAATTTGATCAGATCTTCCGGCTGCACCAATTCGAGAATGTCACCAATGCTTCTTTCTTCCTGGGAACTGATATTGGCGCCGAATCCCATGAGCTTGGAGCCAATGCGTTGTTCTATAATTTTATCGAGGCCGTTGAAAGTGCCCCCGCAAATAAACAGAATATTTGAAGTGTCGACTTTTACAAAATCCTGTTGCGGATGTTTGCGACCGCCTTTTGGAGGCACACTGGCAGTGGTTCCCTCAATAATTTTCAGCAAAGCCTGCTGAACACCTTCGCCGGACACGTCCCGTGTTATGGAGGGATTGTCGGATTTGCTCGCGATTTTATCGATTTCATCGATGTAGACGATGCCGCGTTTGGCCCTATCCACATCATAATCTGCATTCTGCAGCAGTGAGAGTATGATATTTTCAACGTCTTCCCCGACGTAGCCGGCTTCGGTCAGACTTGTCGCATCGGCAATGGTAAACGGTACATTTAAAAATCTAGCCAGTGTTTGGGCCAATAATGTCTTGCCACACCCCGTGGGGCCGATCAGCAGAATGTTGCTCTTCTGGATTTCCACATCCCCCATGCTGACCGTGGAGTCAAGCCGCTTGTAATGATTATAGACCGCGACAGCGAGAATTTTCTTGGCCAGTTCCTGCTCGATGACATATTCATCGAGTTTCAGCTTTATTTCCTTGGGAAGCATCAGGTTATCGAGTTCCCCGGCTTCCTTCTCGGTTTCTTCCTCGATAATTTCACTGCACAGTTGGATGCATTCATCACATATATAAACTGCAGGACCGGCGATGAGTTTGGTAACCTCTTTCTGATTCTTCCCGCAAAATGAGCAAAAGAGATTATCATTATCGTTGTCTTTTTTGGCCATGTTATTCCTCCAACTTATCGATGTGATTGAGGTCGTCGCGGTTGGCGATGACGTGGTCGACAATGCCGTATTCTTTGGCTTCCAAACCCGACATAAAATAGTCGCGATCCGTATCCTTTTGTATTTGCTCCAAATTTTTACCGGTATGTTTTACCAGAATTTCATTAAGGGTTTCTTTCATGCGCAGGATTTCTTTGGCCTGTATCTCGACATCAGAGGCCTGACCCTGAAATCCTCCCATGGGTTGGTGGATCAAAATCCGGGCATTCGGCAATGAATAACGCTTTCCCATAGAGCCGGCAGACAGCAGCAAGGCCCCCATGCTGGCGGCCTGACCGATACAAACGGTGGTTATGTCCGGCTTTATATATTGCATGGTGTCGTACACCGCCAGGCCCGCGGTTACCAATCCACCGGGTGAATTTATGTAAAAGTTAATGTCCTTATCGGGATCTTCTGACTCAAGAAAAAGCAGCTGGGCAATCAGCAGGTTGGCAACCTCATCATTCATGGCGGTGCCTAAAAAGATAATCCTGTCCTTCAGAAGCCGCGAGTAAATATCGTAGGCGCGTTCGCCTCTGCTGCTCTGTTCGATAACAATCGGAATGATGGGCACAGCGTTTCTCCCCTATATTTTGATATTATCGGCCGTTTAAGCCGCCTCCTTGAACCGGTCTTAGAAGCGATTATATCATACCGGGTCCCAATACAAAATCAAATCTTTTGTACGATCCGCTTTTACTTCTTTTTTTTCGATTTCGTTTCGGCTCCGGGCTTGACCTCTTTGACCGAGCTACTATCCAAGATAAGTGTGATGGCCTTTTTTTCAAGGAGCGTGTGTTTAAAAAACTCGAGGTTATCCTTGTTTTGCTGGTAGTATTGCCTGATTTCTTCAACGGATCGATTCAAAGAGTCGGCCATACCACCGAACCCTTTTTCAAGATCTTCATCAGACAGGGTCAATGATTCCTGTTCAATAATCTTACTGAGGATAAGATGGCGTTTAACCTGTTTGACCGCCGTGTCCCGGTATTTTTCCGAAAGGCTCTCCTTGGTGAAGCCCATCTGTTCCATTGAAACGCCCTGATAGGAAAAGGACCGTTCGGCTTCTTGGACGATTCCCTCAAGTTCATATTCGATCAGGACATCCGGCACTTCAAATTCATAGGCGTCGATCAATTGTTTTAATATTTGCTCGTTTAATTCCTGCTCGATCCGTTTATCATACCCCTGGGCCAAGTTATCCGCTATGGCCGTTTTCAATTCAGCAAGGGTTTTGTAGTCACCGAGTTTTTCGGCCATCTCGTCATCGATTTTCGGCAGCACCTCTTGTCTGATTTCGTTGAGTTTCACCCGAAAGGTGATGGTATTTCCCGCCAGTTTCTGGTTGAAATGATCCTTGGCAAATTGGATCTCAACTTCTTTATTTTCGCCGGGAATCATGCCGGCCAGGGCTTCGTCGAAATCCTTGGAAATAACCCCATCGCCGATCTTCAGCGAAAAATTCTCGGTTCTCTGGGTTTCGACAAATGGCTTTCCATCTTTAAATCCTTCATAATCTATCAGGGCAACATCACCGCTTTTCAGAGGCCGCTGACCCTTGATGGGTTCCAGCCGGGCCAGATTTTTTTGAAGTGCTTTGAGCTGGGCGTCAATTTCCTCGTCGCCGACCTGGTACATGGTCTTTTCGAGCTTTAATCCCTTGTAATCGATATTTTCGATTTCCGGATTGACCTCCACGGTGGCATCATAATTGTAAGGACCTTCTGCATCGAGTTCCGGCGGATCAACCTTGGGGTTGCCGACGATTTTGAGATCAGTTTGTTTGACAGCATCGACAAAGGACTCCTGGATCAACCGGGAGGTCACGTCCGCATGCACATCTTTTTTAAACATCCTCTCCAAAACCGATCGCGGGGCTTTGCCCGGCCGAAAGCCTTTGATCTTAGCCGTCTTCATCAGCTTTTTATAGGCCGTATCGAGTTCGCGGGCCACCTCATCTGCCGGAATCTCGATATGAAGCATTTTTTTCACGCTACTCAGATCTTCAACCGTAAATTGCATGACCTTCCTCTTTTGACGCCTGCTATTTGCCGTGAGGTGTCGGGACAATCCTCATTCGCGCCTCAAGCACAAGAAACTTTCGGAGCTAAAGATCAGATCGCCACCGGGAGGGTGGGTTTCAACAACCTGTGTTGAAACGATCGTGAACCGATGAATTGAGGATACGGTTAATTAAATAACCTTCGGCAGCCCCGCCTGTGATAGAAACCAAAGTTTGTGCCGATTCAACAGCCTCTGAAAGTTTGCAGGCATGGTTTATTTTTAACAATGGTGCGAGAGGGGAGACTTGAACTCCCACTCCGTTGCCAGAACTGGATCCTAAGTCCAGCGCGTCTACCAGTTCCGCCACTCTCGCATAGAATATATTCTATACTTCATGTGCCACAGCAAGTCAACGGCTCCCCCGGCACGATGGTGTCCAAATCCGTCATGGCGAACAAGAAACAAAAGCAGGTGGACACATGCTAATTTGTTCCACCTGCTTTCTGGGGACATTGACCCACTGACAAAAGGCTAAATAAATCTGGAACTTTACACGATTATTTATTACAGTGAATTTCAAAGTGGTTTACATGGCAAACAAAATAGTATCAAACAAGATAAGTGTCAAGAAAAATTGAGAAAGTGCCCGTTATGCCGATGTTTTTCAAGCTAGGCCCACTGACATCTGTCCGATGTATTTTCGTGGTCTTTGCCATATTCGTGACGTTAATATCGTTTGAAGCTGAAGCCCAGACATCTTATTTCAAAAAAATTAAAAAGACCGTGGTGCTGGATCCCGGACACGGCGGCCACGACAGCGGGGCCAGGGGCCCTGACGGAAACCTGGAAAAAGACATGGTGTTGAAACTTGCCAATGCGCTGGCCGACGAAATAAAAAATGAATACGAAGTGGTGCTGACCCGAACCGGTGATTATGGATTGGATATTCAAGGGCGAACAAGCATGGCCAACCATCTGGAGGCCGATCTGTTTATCAGTATCCACAATGGCGGAAGTTTCCGGCATAAGGCCGGTGGGATAACGATATTTTATTTCAGGCCATTACCGAATCAAGATTCGGCATCGGATATCGAATCAGCCAAACCATTTGGAGACAGTGAAGATCCGATAACCTGGGATCACATTCAAGGTAAACATATCAATTCCAGCATTACCCTGGCCAAATCGATACAATCCCGCATCAAGCAAAAAGTGACATTTTCGCGTTGCAACGTCCAGGCGGCTCCCCTGTTGGTTTTGAGAAGTGCCGATATGCCGGCAGTGCTGGTCGAAGCGGGTTATCTCACCAATCCCGCCGAAGAAAAGGCGCTTTCAGATCCCGATGTCAGATCCCAATTGGCCGAGTCCATCGGCCGGGGTATTCACGATTTTCTTTCAAAATTTGAATAAAATATGGTATTTATTGTCTTGCGCAGCTAAAAAAAGCGTGGTAAAGATCCCGCCGCGATGTCGGGGCGTGGCGCAGCCTGGAAGCGCGCCTGCTTTGGGAGCAGGAAGTCGGAGGTTCAAATCCTCTCGCCCCGACCAATGATTTCAAGCACTTAGAACGGGTTTCGGCTGAACCCGTTTCATTTTGTCTGTTTAGTAGACGCTGGGATAGCCACTACTCTCTCATATCCGCCCAGCTGATCCCCTAAAAGTCTGACTGATAGTTGGTCTGCCTCTTGGTTCCCATTTCGATCTGACCCGCGCGTATATCTGGGTAGTTTTCTGCTAAAAACTTGTAAGTGGATATGTGGAATGGTATCGAGGTTTTTATTGTGCCAGGCAGATATCTCACTTTTGGCCTTCCCTGTTGCATTCTCAATCTATCGATACTTTCGTGATATTTGGTTTTCTGGCAGGCTAACGCAAATATATTAGTTTTCAAAACCCCATTTTTTAGTCGAATTTTTATCGCTGTTATTCATACCGACTAAATTATAAGGCTGTTCTTTACCTTCATGCTGGTCGTAAATCCTCCGTTTAGAGGAGATCGAATCATGAAAAAAGCAAAACTTTTCCATCTCAAAAACGAAATGCTCGTTGCTAACGGTATTGCCAACTGCATCGGTGTTTTTTTGGCAATCGCTTTGATACGTAGAGCTGAGCCGTTTCCCAAAGAGTTATTTGACAAGCCTATCATCTATTGGACTGATGCGCTTTTTGATCCATTTGCATTTTCTTTCGTTATTGTGATGACATTGCTCTATGAAAAACCTATCCGCCATTACCTAAATGCCCTGTCCAGGCGCACATCCATATCTGAGGATCTTAAATTAAAAGCTCGCCAGCGGTTGTTAAACGAGCCATTTGTTTTAATCGCACTGGATTTTAGTATCTGGGTCCTGTGGGCAATTGTTTGGTCTACGATTCATTGGGCTTATGATTCTGGAACACAGCTGGTTCAACGCAGCTTGTATAATGGTCTGAGTATTGGCTTGATCACTGTCACCGTCGCTTTTTTTTTCCTCGAGCACTTGTTGCAAAAGCGGCTGGCGCCGTATTTCTTTCCAGACGGCGGTCTTTCTGCCATTCCGAAAACGCTGCGAATTAGAATCCGAACCCGCCTGGTAGCCCTACTCTTTGCATGTAACCTGATTCCCCTGATCAGCATAATCCTGATTCTGAACAGAATCCTGGGAAGTCAACACGAACCTGCCCTCGCGCTTGCAAAGTTACAACCGGCGATCAATATCAATGCATTAATTTTTATCGGGGTCGGCATTTGTTTGACTATCTTGGTGAGTCGCAACCTGAGCATCCCTTTCCGGGACATTATTCAGACGCTTCGTAGGATAAGAAACGGTCGCTTTGACAAACGAGTGCAGGTTTTTTCCAATGATGAAATTGGGTATACAGGTGATGCAATCAATGAAATGACCAAAGGCCTGATTGAACGGGAAAGAATGCAGCTGTCTCTTAATTTGGCCAAGGAAGTCCAACAGAATCTTCTTCCAAAAAGCAATTTGAAAGTTAATGGATTTGATATAGCAGGCAAAAGCGTCTACTGTGATGAAACCGGTGGTGATTATTATGATTTTATAATTATTGATGACGCTGCTGAACAAAAAATTGGTGTGGCTATCGGGGATGTTTCCGGACATGGTATTTCCTCGGCTTTACTCATGGCCACTGTTCGTTCTTCTTTGCGGCAGCGGGCATCTTTACCGGGCAGCACTGCCAAGATCATTTCTGATGTGAACCGTCAACTGGTTAAAGATGTTGAAGATTCCGGGCAATTTATGACAATGTTTTTTTTGGCTCTTGACACTGTGACGAGACAACTCGAATGGGTGCGGGCAGGACATGACCCTGCCATGCTTTATGATCCTGGGTCAGATTCATTCAATGAACTGAGCGGATCTGGAATAGCACTTGGTGTGGATGCCGAATGGATCTATGAGGATAATAAGAAAACTGATTTTTCAAATGGTCAAATCATTTTTCTCAGTACTGACGGAATCTGGGAGGCACGCAACAAAAAGGGAGAAATGTTAGGCAAAGAGCCAATTCTAAATTTAATTCAACAGAATGCTTCTTTAGACGCCACACAAATACTCGATGCAGTTTTTAACGGTTTGGATAAATTTATAGGTGGAGTGAAAATTGATGATGATATAACGTCGGTTGTCATAAAAATGCAAAATTGACGATGCCAGCTAGAATAGTTGGATAGAGGCATAAATGATATTCAAAGACCAATATGATAGTTCATTTTGGCATAAATCTGTATTTAGTGGCTGCATTCTCATTACCATCTTTGCAACTTTGTGGCTGATGTTTGCTGAATATGCAACATCGGACGCATGGTTTAAGCAGCACCAGATGAACGGTGACCCTTTGAGACGGATACTCATAGCCTCTTGTTTGATTATCTACTTCGTGAGACTCCAGGTTACTGTCTGGGTTTTTCAAAAGCGCAAGTGGACATGGCTCGAAACGATAACAATCACGATCCTGATGTCCTTTGTTCTTTATGCTTTTGCCAATGTCGGGGGAAACAACATACAGGTTGTCGGTATTGTCGAGGTATTCGGTATTTTGCTTTATTTGTCAGGCTCCTCTATCAATACTCATTCTGAATATTATAGGCATGTTTGGAAATTAAAAGAGAAAAATAGAGGTCGACTTTACACAGAGAGACTATTCAGATACGCGATGCATATCAACTACTTCGGAGACATCGTTCTCTTTACCGGATTTGCGATGATAACGCATCGCTTTAGTATGTTGGTCATCCCATCAATCATGACGCTGAATTTTGTCCTCTTTATCATTCCGTCACTCGATAGATACCTTGAAAAAAAGTATGTAGCCGAATTTAGAGATTATGCCCGAATAACAAAAAAATTGATCCCATGGATATATTAGAGACAATTAAATTAACGTTTTCACGATTCCAGATATTTCCAACAATGCTGCTTGGATACAGATGATTACACAAGCCCTAATTTTACTCTTCATTCTATTTACATTATTAACGCTTGGATTTTTCATTTTTCTGCACTGGGGAACGCGCTGGGGTTCCACCAGCGAAGAGCGTGCCCTGGAAATGCCTGGGGATATCTATTTGCAAGGGAGCCCTAAGGCTCGTGTTTCCATGACGCGCGCCATCTCAATTGCTGCCAGTCCTCAGACCGTATGGCCGTGGCTTGCACAATTGGGACGCGGTGCTGGGTGGTACAGCATTGATTGGTTAGACAATCGTGGTAGGAAATCGGCACGACACATCATCTCCTGGATCCCCGAACCTAAATTAGGGGACGCTTCTCCTGTGGGATACCTGCGCCATATTGAATATAATAAGGCGCTTGTCTGGTGGCTAAAGGGTACAAAATTCCTTGGTGCTTTGACCCGGTTAGTTGTAGACATGCGACTTGCCCCGGAAAATAAAGGTTCCCGGTTCATTATTCGGATGTCCGGCGATGCTGCGGGATTTACGGCAAAATTGGCATTGCTGGTCTTTCAATTCATAGACTCCATTATGGCCCGCAGCCAGTTGATTGGAATCAGGGAACGGGTCGAGAACTATGGCCTGCGTTCCATAAACCCCGATGAACCAGAGACGGGGGCAAAAGATCAATACCAACTCTACGAAGTCATCTATGCTAACGGTGAAAGGGCTGGTGTATCGGGGAAGGAGCTCGCAAAAAGATGGCGCCAGACCGCGATCGAAGAAGGTTTGATTGCTGACTCTTTGACTTCCAATAGCGGACAACAGTGAGAAGTTCGTGAAATGGAATCGATAGATTATACTATTTACGTAATACTTCCTTTACTTGTTATAGTGTGGTGCGTCTTACACAGTGCAATGATATCGATTTCGGTAACAGGATATTTCAAGAAGCTCTTGGGATCTAAACAAGGATATGAAAGATAAAACTGTCGCAATTACAGGGGCTACCAGTGGTTTAGGCAGAGCTACAGCACTTCAACTCGCCCAAAAAGGAGCTTCCGTGGTAATTATTGCTCGCAGTAAAACCAAAGCAAACGAAATTATAAAAGAAATAGAAAAGGAAGGAGGAAAAGGACAATCTATTATCTCTGACCTTTCATCAATGAAGGATACAAAAGAGGCTGCGGAGAGTATTACTTATGCCGTTAAACGTTTGGATGTTCTCATCAACAATGCGGGTGCTCACTTTCCGAATTACATAGAAACCAGTGAGGGTTTTGAATCCACCCTGGCATTAAACTATTTATCCCCCTTTCTTCTTACCCATCATCTGATTGAGCAGATGGAGCAGACCTCTTCTGAGTATGGCGAAGCACGAATTATCAACATCTCCTCAGTAATGCATAAAGGTCCAATTAACTGGGATGATCTTAATTTTAAAGATACAACTTATAGCAGTACTTCCGCCTATTATCAGTCAAAACACTTATTGACCTCATTCACCTATTATCTGTCCAGACAGCTGAAAGAAACGGGCATCACTGTTAATTGCATTCATCCGGGGTTTGTAAAAACCGCTGTTGCACAATCGGATTACCCTTTCCCGATGAACATAATCGTTCCAATTGTTGGTTTTTTTATAGGAGAATTCCCAGAACAAGCAGCGGATACGCCAGTTTGGCTTGCTTTGTCGAATGAGGCAATGGGTATAAACGGTGAATATGTTCATCACCGAAAAGTTAAAAAGAGTTGGCCCCCAACCAGAGATGAAAATGCTCAAAGGCGACTTTACAATGTTACTCAAAGTATGTTGGGCGAATGGCTATAGCTGAAAATGCAAATATAAATCAGATCAAATTAACTCGGTCAGTTTGAAGCGACACTCCTCATTCCTTGTCGCTCTGCATTAAACTGCCGGTTATTTGCATCGTTCGGAGCAAAAGGAAAACAGATAATGAATGAGACAACAATGACACTTGATGTCGAGGAAAAAAATTGCTTCAAACCGGTCACAAGATATTCGATCAGCTTGACCAGCTGTTTGTTAGTCCTATTTTTGACACTTGGAGCGATACGGGCACAAGCGGATTGGCCCCATGTCATTCCTTCCAAAGATGGTACACCTATTTCTTATGAAATCTACGGCGCTGGAGAACCGACTCTTGTATTTGTGCATGGGTGGAGTTGTGATGCCCGCTATTGGCGCGCCCAGTTGCCATATTTCGCTAAAAATCATCGCGTTGTCATGCTTGACCTTGCAGGCCACGGGCATTCAGGTACGACACGATCGCAGTATACCATGAGGGCTTTCGGAGAGGATGTGCGAGTGGTGACAGAATCAACTGTTGGTCATAGAGTCATTCTGATAGGGCATTCCATGGGCGGCTCGGTGATTGCAGAGGCTGCCCGACTCATGCCGAGCCGTGTCATAGGGCTAATTGGTATAGATACACTTGAAAACATAGAATACCCGATGACTCGTGAAGAGCTCAAAAAGATGATC
>JASFTQ010000060.1:0-17751 GCA_050053515.1 Desulfobacterales bacterium
ATGGACGCTGGACATTCGATTTTGAGCGCCTGGAAAATGCAATTACCCCGTCTACCCGGCTTTTTATACTCTGCAACCCCCACAATCCGGTGGGAAGGATATATACCCGTGAGGAGTTGTCAGCGTTATTGGAGATTTGTCAAAAACATGACATTGTCATATGTTCGGACGAGATCCATTGTGAGCTTTTGTTGGATCAAGATAAACCTCACATTCTCGCCGCAACCCTCAATCCTGATTTTGCCGAACGTATCCTCACACTCATGGCGCCGAGCAAAACTTTCAACCTGCCGGGGTTGGGCTGTTCTTTTGCGGTTATTCCGGAGCAAAAGTTGCGCCGGCAGTTTCGCAGAGTCATGTCGGGGATCGTACCCCATTTAAGTCCTTTGGCCTACACGGCTGCATTGGCTGCCTACCGCAGCGGCCACGAATGGCATGCTGCCTTATTAGACTACCTTCGCGGCAATCGTGATGTTGTTAGCCGGAGTGTAAACAACATGCCGGGCATATCCATGACCCACGTTGAAGCAACCTATCTTGCCTGGATCAGCATGCATGCCACAGACATACAAGATCCGGTAACCTTTTTTGAAAAGGCTGGGGTAGGGCTATCTGATGGAAAGGAATTCGGCGGACCCGGTTTTGTCCGGCTTAACTTCGGCTGCCCGCTTTCCTTGCTGGAAGAGGCTTTGCAAAGAATGCAATCGGCATTGGAGAGGCATTATCAACAGGCATAATTAAATTTCTCGGTTCTTCTCCGAATTAGTTGCTAAAGACTGCTGCAGATAGTACGCATGGGTTTTAGCGTTTTTTAATTAACCGCCCGCTCACTTTGTTCGCTCGACAGACGCTGACGGACACAGACTTTTGCCTCCGCGACCGGTTTTCGCCAATGGCTTCGCCGCGGCAGGCCTGCGGAGGCAAAACCAGCAATCCCGCTGAAGCGGGAAGATATCTGCCTGAAAGGCATGCGTGTTTTGCCCGGGCAAGTCGCCCGGGCAAAAATGAATTGTCTGCGTTATGTCTGCGTGGGTCTGCGGTTAATATATATCTGTATTTCATGTAGATATGAATCATTTACTCGTATAATACACCAACTCTTTTAGGACGGGGGGCTTCGATTTATAGAGATCGCAAAAAATCTCCACTAGCTTTTGCATTTTGATATCCTGTTAATCCTGTCTAAAACTAAAAAAAAGGAGCGACCATGATCGAGATTGACATCCCCGGATATAAAACATTGCAGCTCAACCACCTTGTGCTGGATCACAATGGCACCCTGGCTGTAGATGGCGCACTGGTTGCCGGTGTTAAGGACAGCCTGAATAGATTGTTTGCCGATTTGACTATCCATGTTTTGACCGCGGACACTTTCGGCAAAGCCGAATCCGAGCTTAAAGGCGTTCCCTGCAAATTGTCGATTCTGTCGAGCGATAATCAGGATATTGGAAAGCTGGAGTATGTAAAGAAATTGGGTGCTGAGCATGCGGTATGCATCGGAAACGGGCGCAATGATCGGCTCATGCTGAAAGAGGCCGCCTTGGGTATTGCGGTTATTCTGGAGGAAGGCACTGCCGCAGAAACCCTGGCGTCGGCCGATGTCATCTGCAAAGATATCCTCTCGGCGCTCGAGCTTCTCAGCAACCCTTTGAGGTTAACGGCAACCTTGAGATCCTAGCGGGTTATTTAAAGTTGTCAGGCGGCTAGAGGAAGATTCGGGTATATTTAAAATTCGGCTTGCCTACACTAATAGCGAACACGTTGGAACGGATTTGCATCGTAGAATTTAACACCTTTTTTTTCAAGTGCCGCTTTATCATGCATTTTATAGCCTTTTTTTTCCATACACTCGACATAACAACTGACGCACCAACGCACACGGTCGCCAGCAGCTAGTTTTGATAATGTTCTATAATCAGTTCCTTTACTGCGTTTTTTCTGGGTCCACGGCATCGCCATTGCTTCCTCGTAAATTTTTTGACGTTCCGCCTGTTGACGTGCCCTTTTTTCGGATTCCACATCTGCGATACGCTGACAATGCCGGATGGCGAGCATTGTTTCGTCGGGTGTGCTTTGCGGGGAATACCAAACTCTGGGCGCACAGCTTGAAGCGGCTAATAAAATAAGGACCAGACCGATACTTTTCATGTATGCACTCCCAGCAATAATCACGGCCGTTTACCTATTGATATTTAAATGATGCAGTAAATCAAATGGTTAAAAGTTTTTCAGAAAACTGAGGTCGCTGTGAAAATCACGTTCACCAGTCAACGGGCTGTTGCCCAAACATTTTTGAGCGGTCATTAAAAAGTTTTTTACCAACACATCTCGGCGCAGCGCAAGAAAAGCGCTTTGAACCTGTTTGAGTCCCGCTGTCAAGCGGGACGAGTTTTCAAAGCACCTGGAGCAAGCTTTAGATTTATCAAAAAACGTTCTAGACCCGGCGAAAATCTGTTTGGGCAACAGCCCGTCAAGCACTGAATGATAGCGAGCGGAATATCCAAAATAGTTATTACCCTCATGATTTTCTGAATAACCGGCTCAGTTTATTGTGTCAAATACAAATTGTTTAGGCCAGCTGAATTCCCATGATAACCATCGAGGAGGGTCTTCCCATGGAACAAGAAATATATCAAGTGGATGCATTCACGGACACACCCTATGCCGGCAACCCGGCGGCTGTCTGCATTCTGTCCACTCCCGGCGACGAGGGCTGGATGCAAAACATTGCCAGAGAGATGAATTTATCCGAAACGGCTTTTCTCCATGAAAAAGATGACGGCTATCATTTGCGCTGGTTTACACCGGCGATTGAAGTCGATCTGTGCGGTCATGCAACCCTGGCCAGCGCTCACATACTTTGGCAAACCGGGGTGTTGGCGCCCGACCAGGAGGCGCGCTTTCACACCCGCAGCGGGCTTTTGACGGCCCAACGCGCCGATGGCTGGATTGAGCTTAACTTCCCGGCCGAGCCGGCCTCTGCGGTCACCCCACCCGACGATCTGGGCAGTGCCCTCGGGGTGCCGCTAAAGTTCGTGGGCCGCAACCGCTTCGACTATTTGATTGAAGTGGACTCTGAAAGAACACTGCGGGAGATGGAACCGGATTTTAAGCAGCTGGAAAGAATTTCCGGCAGGGGTTTTATGGTGACAAGCGCGTCTGATTCGAAGGAATATGATTTCGTGTCGCGTTTTTTTGCACCGGCAGCCGGAATTAATGAGGACCCTGTCACCGGTTCAGCGCACTGTTGTCTGGGGCCTTATTGGGCGGAGCAGCTGCAACAAAACAGTCTGATTGCATTTCAGGCTTCTTTTAGGGGCGGTGTGGTCCGTGTCCGGATAGCGGCGGAAGGGCGCGTAATTCTGGGCGGTCAGGCGGTTACGGTTATGCATGGAACCCTTCTTTGAGTTTTCATTATTAAACCCAGACCGGGCTAAAATTGATCTTATTTTTTTCAAGACCCTGTCTCAAGGCAGATGCCACCGTCATTCACACGGGGGATGGATTTAGAATCAACTTTTAAAAAAACGCAGATAGTGTTAAAATTTGATTACGGGTTATTAACAGCTGCGGATGGCGTCAGAGGTGGTTTTCAAACCTGCAGTGTTGTGTCCTGAGGCCCGCGCGGCGGGCCGAGGTCGAGTTCTTTTGATGGGCAAGCGGACATCCCCTGAATGGACGCAGGTGTCAACAATTCGCCAGTGATCTTTGGCGGATCAAACCGCTGTCAGACTTTTTGAACTTATTTCCGGGACCCAACATTAGCCCTGATCAATCATGAACAAAACACTGATGTTAAAAAACGATATTTCGGAAATAAAAAAAATCACCGATTTTTTGTGCAAGGTGTGTGAAGAAAATGACATCTGCAACAAAATCCTTTGTGATGCAACATTGGCAATAGAAGAGATATTTGCCAATATTGTGCATTATGCCTATGAAGATAAAAATGAGCACCTTGTCAAAATTAGTATAAAAATTGGAGACGACAATTTGACTCTGGAAATCATCGACGATGGCAAGCCTTTTAATCCCCTGGAAGCACCCTCTCCCGATACCCATGCCCCCTTTGAAGAAAGGGAGGTTGGCGGTTTGGGTATCCACTTGGTTCGAAATATAACGGATGAATTAGAGTATACGCGGGTGAAAGGCAAAAATGTGCTGAAAATGAAGGTCCGTTTGCAATAAGGTAAAGGAGAAATTATGCCGTCACAACTTAAGGTAACCATAGAGCAAAAAGCAAGGGGAAAGTTACGTTTATGAATCTTCAACCCCAGATAAAAAAAGTATTCGATATCATCAACGCCTTACCATCCATGCAAATTTTTGCAAGCATCGAAGAATTGGATGAATATCTGGATGCCATACAAAAAAAAGCGACCCGTGGAGCAAGCCCTTCGAAGTACTTTCAAAGCCGCCGTTCAAGGCGGAAAAGCCTCAGAGAGGGCTCAAGCCCCCCAAGTAAAATCGGGTATATTAGCTTATAAGTTGACCGTATGCAAAGGTTATCACGACCTTTTAAATCACACCGCGTCAAGCTGAAAGCGACGATGAACTTATATTTTAATATATATCCCCTATTTGTATTTTTTGTTCGGTGAATTCAAATTGTTGAGGGGACCGTTTTGCGGGTTGGCGATCCTCCTTTGTCTCAGACCAGATGTCTTCCTTTCAATGCGGAATGCAAAATCAATCCTTGCGCTTATCTGCTCTTTTCATTTTCAAATCGTGTATTATTATCAAGGATAAAAAATACAAGGAGGAACTCATGGATCTCAAAGATTATTTCGAAAATACGAAGGGTGTTGGGGTTCTGGCTACGGCGGATAGTGACGGTAAAGTAGATGCAGCGGTATATGCCAGACCTCACGTGATGGAGGATGGAACCCTTGCCGTCATCATGCGCGATCGTCTCACGCATCACAATTTGCAGTCCAATCCTCGTGCGACATATCTATTCATGGAGGAAGGACCGGGTTACAAGGGCATAAGGCTTTTTGTTACAAAAATTCGGGAAGAACAAGAAAGTGAATTGCTGCATTCTTTGCGGCGCAGACAGTATCTGGATGAAAAAGACGAAGCCAAATTTCTGGTATTTTTTAAACTTGATAGGGAGCTTCCGTTGATCGGTGCCGGAAAATAGACTTCTGCATGGGTCTCGTCGGATTTTCCATTCCAATTCTTAGCGAAGTAAAAGCGAACAATATCTATGGAAAAGTCTGAAGATATTCAAAAAAGGCTCAGGGAGTTATTTGACGCTCAAAATTTAGCCGTTCTTGCCACCCATAATGCGGGGCAGCCCTATGCCAGCCTGGTGGCCTTCGTTGCCAGCGAGGATTTAAAACAGATTTATTTCGTTACGCCCAAGACCACCCGCAAATTTGCCAACTTGAGCCAAGATCAGCGGGTGGCGGTTCTTATCAACAGCAGTACCAATCAGGCCGCTGATTTCCATCGGGCCATTTCAGTGACGGCTGTCGGCACTGCTGAAGAAATTACCGGCGTGCAACGGGAACAAACGCTAAAGCAGTATTTGGCCAAGCATCCGCATCTGACGGATTTCGTCAAATCACCGTCCTGCGCATTGGTGCGGGTAACACCGCGCTCCTATTACATGGTAAGAAACTTTCAAATTGTTATGGAGTTACATATCAACCCATGAGATGGATTCTTCCGGCCTCGAAAGTTGAACCCCAAGATCAAAGCCGCATTGGCGGCAAGGGATATGCGTTGGCATCTTTGTCAAAGAAGGGATTCACTATTCCTGAAACCCTGTGTATCGCGAGCGATCTTTACAGCGAATACGTTACCCGCACGGGTTTGCGCGAACGCATATTACTCGAGCTTCATCGCAAAGATTTCAAGGAGATGCGCTGGGAGGAGATTTGGGATTGTGCCACACGGATCCGCAACATGTTTCTCAACATGCCGATGCCGACTGAAATCGACACCCGCATGAGAGCGGAAATCGAGCACCGATTCAGCGGCAAATCCACCGTGGTGCGTTCATCGGCACCTGAGGAAGACACGGCCGCTTTTTCCTTTGCCGGATTACACGAATCATATCTGAATGTCCGGGGCACCGATGCGGTTTTGGAGCATATCCGTAAGGTATGGGCATCCCTCTGGTCGGATGCCGCCCTGCTTTATCGTCAGGAACTGGGCTTGGATGTTGAAAAAAGCTCAATGGCGGTCGTCATCCAGGAAATAATCGTTGGTGATCGCTCGGGCGTCGCATTTTCTGAATATCCGGCAAACCGTTCTCAAGGGGTTATTGAATCTGTTTATGGCCTGAACCAGGGACTGGTGGACGGGGCGGTTGAACCCGACCGCTGGATCCTGGACCGCCGCAAACAAACCATTATCTCTCATACCCCGGCCACACGTAAATATTGGATGGTGCCGGATGAGTTCGGCGTCAAGCTCAAAGCGTTGCCGGCAGACAAATCAAATCGGCCGCCACTGGGTCCCAAAGACGTTCTAGAGGTGTTCCAACTCGTGCGCCAGGCTGAAGATTTTTTTAACGGGCCCCAGGATCTTGAGTGGACCTATAAAGAAAAAACGCTTTTCGTGCTACAATCGCGCCCAATCACAACGGCCTCCTCCCGTGAATCCGGTGACCAACGGAGCTGGTACCTCAGCTTGCATCGCAGTTTTGAAAATTTAAAAAATCTTCGCCGCAAAATAGAAAAAGAGTTGATCCCCGCCATGATCTCTGAAGCGGATGATCTGGCGACAATCGAGGTGGCAACCCTATCCGATCACGATTTGGCCGAAGAAATAAAAAAGCGCTGGGAGATCAATCACAAGTGGGTAAATATTTACCGGGAGGAATTCATCCCGTTTGCCCATGGTGTGCGATTGTTTGGCCAGGTTTACAATGACGTCTTGCTCCCTGAAGATCCCTATGAGTTTATTGACGTACTGACCCGCACCGATATGGCCAGTTTGAAGAGAAATCGGATGCTGGAAGAATTGGCAGGCAATATTCGAAACGATCAATTGCTGGCCGGCCAACTCGAAAACAGGGAATACGAGGCGATATCTCAGGCATTCAAACAGAAAATCGATGAATTTATTGACGCATACGGTGATCTCACCTGTTCGGTTACCGGCGGAACCCAGTGTGACCAGGAAGCAGAGCCGCTATTCAATATCCTGCTTCAGATGGCCGCTCACCCGGACGTTGCGATGCGCGACCGCAAGTCGATGCATAGCCATGAACTCACAGAGAGATTCCTTAATTGCTTTGAAGGTGACCGGAAAATAGAAGCCGCCGAGATGCTGGATTTAGCGCGTACAAGTTACCAGTTAAGGGATGATGACAATATTTACCTGGGGAGAATCGAATCCCATTTGCTGGCTGCCATACGGGAGGCACGCCGGCGGATTGAAAATCCTAAACCGGGGGAGTCCCCCGGACCCTCCACCCAAAAGCTGGTTGATGTCCTGTCGGATCTGGATCATCGTTCAAAACCGCTCGATCCATACAAAAAAAAGCCGAACCAAGCCTTTCAGATACAACCCAGACAGCTGATCGGTCAACCGGCAGGTCCCGGAATTGCCAGGGGCAAAGCCCGGGTCATTCAGCAGCATACCGATCTTTCCGTTTTCAAACACGGCGAGGTGCTGATCTGTGATGCGGTGGATCCGAATATGACTTTTGCTGTACCCCTGGCCGCGGCGGTCGTGGAACGAAGGGGCGGGATGCTTATTCACGGCGCCATCATCGCCAGAGAATATGGACTACCCTGTGTTACCGGCATTCCGGATGCAACATCACTTATTCAAACCGGAGATGAAATCACCGTGGATGGATATCTCGGAATCGTGACCATTGGATCGGCTAGTGTTTGAAAATAGTCTAACCTGGCTTGAGCAGTTCAAGGTTCAAAGTTCAGGGTTCAAGGTTTAGCAGTGCCAGTCTCCATGCTTACAGGAGCTTATGGAGAATCTTGCGAGGCTTGTTACTTCAATTATTAGCTGATTGTTGCGGCGGCTAAAAGCTGGGGCAAAGACCGTGGTTTAGGCCTAAATAACCCTGAACGTTGAACGGGGAACCTGGAACCGCTCAATTCAATCTTTCACAATTGCTCATAATGCGCATGTGTCAACCCGTTGAGCAACAGGAAAGACTTTATTTTTATACAGATTAATTCAGCATCCGGATGTTCGATAAATTCTTTCAGGTGGGGATGGATTTTTAAAAAGGTTTTTCTGACCCTGTCTTTCTTTGCTTCGTTTTCGATTCTTTGAAACGTTCCTTCAATCGTAAGGGCCTGAGTTCGAGTTCGAGGTGTCTTTTCACGGGTGTCGATAAGCATGCTGACAGCTGGATTTTCCAAAAGATTCTGATACTTTTGGGTTTTTCGGTGCGTCACCATATAGATCTCTTGGCACGCTTCATCGGCCGCATAGGCCATCAGGGAACAATAGGGTTTTGCACCGGCAATGGTAGCCAGCACACACAAACTTTTTTCTTTGGCCAGGGTTTTCATTTGTTCGAGCATGGTATTCTCCGCCTGCTTTGCTAAAGTGATCTGACGTTTGATGTTTACCACATCTTTTGCTATCACCAAAATGAAATTATACGGATGATGATACCCTGCCGTATCATCGCTGCAAGGTGTTGCCATTGTTCATTTAAAGTGGTTCTCAAAATAATATTCGATTGCTCGGACTTCTTCATTCTGCTTTATTCGGAACGTTAATTTGAGAATCACCATAATTGAGGGATTCATATGGAAGAAAAAGTCAAAATCGGGATCAGCAGTTGTCTCCTCGGCAACCAGGTGCGTTGGAACGCCGGTCATAAACTGGATCGATACCTGACGAATACTTTAGGAGAGTTTGTCGAATATGTTGCGGTCTGCCCGGAGGTCGAGGCCGGCTTTGGCGTTCCCCGGGAGTCGTTTCGCCTGGTGGGCGATCCGGAAAATCCACGTCTGATAGCGTTTAAAAGTAAAGAGGACCACACCGATCGGATGCGGACGTGGGCCAAAAGACGTGTAAAAGAGTTAGCAAAGGAAGATCTGTGCGGTTTCATTTTTAAAAGTGATTCTCCCAGCAGTGGCATGATACGGGTGAAGGTGTACAATAAAAAAGGCATGCCGGAGAAAAAGGGGGTGGGCATGTTCGCGCGGGAATTCATGAATCATTTTCCCCTCATACCCGTCGAAGATGATGGCCGCTTGCACGATCCGAAAATTCGTGAAAATTTTGTCGAACGCATTTTTACGCTGAAACGCTGGCGAGAGGGTGTGGCAAAAAAACCGGGTATGGGCAACCTGGTGGACTTTCATACCCGCAACAAGCTTTTGATACTATCACACGGCCAGAAGCATTCAAGGCTGATGGGCAAGTTGGTAGCGGACGGCAAGAAGATGCCCCCAAAAGAACTTCACGACCAGTACGAGAGCCTTCTGATGGAGGCATTGGCCTTAAAAACCACCGTTAAGAAAAACAGTAATGTCCTGCAGCATTTGATGGGATATTTCAAGAAACAATTGACCCCCGATGAAAAACAGGAGCTGCTGCAGGTGTTCGATCAGTATCGACAGGGGTTTACACCCCTGATTGTCCCGCTTACCCTGATTAATCACTATGTGCGCAAATATGATCAACCGTATCTTAAGATGCAGACCTACCTGAATCCCCATCCGGTAGAGCTGAAATTGAGAACTCATGTGTAGGAAAAGATTGAAGTCTCTGAAAGCCGGGCCATGGGCAATGAGAGATAAAATTCGAATTTCGGATTTGAATTCTTCTGATTTCTCTATTTTATTTAAAGCTTCACACAATAGATAAAAAATATCATGGATTCAAGACCTATTTTAGTAACCGGTGCTACGGGCTATGTCGGCGGGCGATTGATACCGGCCCTGCTCGCTGCGGGGTACCGGGTGCGGGCCATGGGCCGCAAGTTGGCCAAAGTGGCCTGTCGTCCCTGGGCCGGGAACAGCCGCATTGAGCTGGTGCAAGGCGATGTTTTGGACCTCGAGTCTCTTAAACGGGCAGCTTCCGGGTGCCGAGCGGCCTATTACCTGGTTCATTCCATGATCGCCCAGAAGGAAAAATTTGTCGAAGCTGATCGCCGTGCGGCCCGTAACATGGTTACAGCGGCAACTGCCGCAGGATTGGAAAGGATCATTTATCTCGGTGGCCTGGCGGAAACCAGGGATGGGGCCTTGAGCAAGCACCTCAAATCGCGCATCGAGGTGGCCGACATTCTTCAAACCGGACCGACTCCCACCACTGATTTGCGAACACCGATGATCCTGGGATCGGGCAGCGCTTCGTTTGAAATTTTGCGCTATCTGGTTGAACGTCTACCCGTCATGACGACTCCCCGTTGGGTGCGCTCGTTGAATCAGCCGATTGCCATACGCAATGTCATCAATTATCTGATCGGCTGCCTCGAGCATGAGGAAACCACCGGGCATACCTTTGACATCGGGGGGCCCGATATTCTCACCTATCGTGATCTGCTGGATATTTATGCCGAGGAGGCTCAACTTCCCAAACGTCTGATTATTCCGGTGCCGGTTCTTACTCCCACATTGAGCGCGCTATGGATTCATCTGATCAGCCCGGTTCCCAAATCCATTGCCTTGCCGTTGACCGAGGGTCTGACCAGTGATGCCGTATGCACCGAAAATCGCATTCAGACGATCATACCCCAAAAGCTCATGAGCTGTCGGGAAGCCATCCGATCGGCTCTGGACCGAATAAGACAAGAACAGGTGGATACCTGCTGGATGGATGCCGGCAGCTTTATCGAGCCTGAATGGTCCCACTGCGGCGATGCCGACTGGGCCGGTGGAACAATTATGAGTTGTGGTTACCGTGCCCGGCTGAGGGCAACGGTTGAAGAAGTTTGGCAGCCGGTGAGTCGTATCGGGGGCAAGACCGGCTGGTATTTCGCCAATTATCTCTGGCGCCTGCGGGGCATCATGGACCGGCTGGCGGGTGGTGTTGGTTTGCGGCGGGGGCGGCGGCATCCCTCTGAAATTGGTGTCGGTGACGCGCTGGATTTTTGGCGGGTTCTGAAGGTAGACCCGCCGCGGCAGCTGTTGCTGCTGGCGGAGATGAAGACGCCCGGTGAGGCGCTGCTCGAATTTCAAATCACCGCCGGCCAAAATGGTCAGGTGAAAGTTCAAATGCTGTCACGGTTTTTGCCCAAAGGACTGTTTGGAATTTTATACTGGTATGCGCTGTATCCATTTCATCAATGGATATTTTACGGCATGCTCGAATCAATTGCCAAATCGATCGATAAGCCCATCGTTTCGGGACCGAAACGATTTACACCTAAACTCCACAGCTCCTGTGCCTTACCGCAGAGAAGATGACGGAACAAATATCCGTCCCACAAGGAGAATCCATGCCCATTGAGCAGACGCGTATTCAAACGCTAAATAATCTGGATGTTTGCCGAGGCGAGTACGTTCTGTATTGGATGCAGCAATCCCAGCGTTCTACGGTTAACCATGCCCTGGAGTATGGGGTCCAACTGGCGAACAAATTGAATCAGATGCTGCTGGTGGTCTTTGGGTTGATGGATAATTATCCCGAGGCCAATCTGCGACATTACACTTTTATGCTGGAGGGCCTAAAAGAGACCCAGGCAGCTCTTGCGTCCAGGGGTATTCAAATGGTGGTGCACAGAGGTGACCCACCGGAGGTCGCATTGCGGATGGGACACCGAGCCTCCCTGATTGTTTGCGATCGGGGATATCTGAGACACCAGAGCCAATGGCGTCAACAAGTGGCACAGGAGGCAAAATGCAAAGTCGTGCAGGTGGAGAGCGATGTCATCGTGCCGCTGGAGGTGGTATCTGACAAAGCTGAGTATGCCGCCCGCACCATTCGCCCCAAAATCCATAAATACCTTCAAACTTATCTTAAAAACTTCCGATCGACCAAGGCCAAACATAATTCTTTGAAGCTTAAGATAAAGGGAATTGATTTAACCGACATTGAGAAGGCGCTGGGCAAATTAAATCTCGACCGCAGTGTCCCGGCAGTTTCTGCCTTTTTTAAAGGCGGCACTTCGCAGGCCATGAAACACTTCAAAACGTTTGTGCGCAATCGTTTGAAGCACTACGACCGGCACAGCAACCAACCGCAGACCGATGATATTTCTCACATGAGTCCCTATCTGCACTTCGGTCAGATTTCGCCGCTTTATCTGGCATTGCAAACAAAACGCGCCCAACCTTCGCTGAAGGCGGCCAGGGACGCTTATCTCGAAGAGCTCGTCGTCAGGCGTGAACTGGCGATGAATTTTGTCTATTACACGTCTAATTATGACACCTATAAATGCATTCCGGGTTGGGCCCAAAAAACCCTGGCCGAACATAAAAGTGACCAACGAGAGTTTGTTTACAACCGACAGCAACTTGAAAAAGCAAAAACCCATGATCCCTATTGGAACGCCTGTATGCGGGAAATGAAACACACCGGGTTCATGCACAATTACATGCGTATGTATTGGGGTAAGAAAATTCTGGAATGGTCGCCGACCCCCCAAAAGGCTTTTCGCACCACCCTGGGTATCAACAACAAGTATTTCATCGATGGGCGTGATGCGAATTCCTATACGGGTGTGAGCTGGATCTACGGTGTACATGATCGTGCCTGGACGGAACGGCCGATTTTCGGCAAAATTCGCTATATGGCAGCTTCCGGCCTGGAAAGAAAATGCGACATCGACGCCTACGTCAAAAAGGTGGACGATCTGGTCAGCAGGGTGAGTTAACGATGCCGCAGCAAAAAACATTGCGCCTGATCCTCGGTGATCAGTTGGACGAATTACACTCCTGGTTTAAAAAGCCGGATCGTAACGCGACCTATGTCATGATGGAAATCCGGCAGGAAACCGATTACGTAAAACACCATATCCAAAAAGTGGCCGCGTTTTTCGCGGCCATGCGCGCTTTTTCCACCAGGCTGAAAGAGTTGGGAAACAACGTCATCTATTTTCGCTTGGATGATCGCAAAAATAGGCAAACCATCAGCGGCAATCTTCAACAACTGCTGTCCAAACAAAAGTTTACCCGATTGGAATACCTGCTGCCCGATGAACACCGATTGGATGTGCAACTGGCAAACCTGGAAAAGGAGCTCGGGGTTCCCGTTTTGGCTAAGGATACCGAGCACTTTCTGACAAAACGGGAGGAATTGAGCGAATTTTTCAACGGTAAAAAGCGCTATCTCATGGAATCTTTTTACCGTTCGATGCGCAAACGTTATAATATCCTGATGGACAAAAACAAGCCTATCGGCGGTCAATGGAACTACGATCAGAAAAACCGGCAGGCTTATGACCCTCGGGTGCCAATTCCTAAACCGCTGCTTTTTGAAAACGACGTCAGCGATATTTACAATACCATTCAGAAAAAAAAGGTGCAGACCTTTGGTGAGATTGAACCTGCCAAATTGATTTGGCCCACGACACGAACCCAGGCCCTTGAACTGCTGAATGATTTTATAGAAAGCAGCTTACCGACATTCGGCACCTATCAGGATGCCATGACAACGGAAAACTGGCACCTGTTCCACTCTCGACTCTCATTTGCTTTGAATACCAAAATGCTCAGACCGTTGGAAATCATCGAGGCGGCCCTGAGCGCTTGGGGGCGAAAGGCATCCAAAATTGACATCCAGCAGATCGAGGGCTTTGTGAGACAGATTTTGGGCTGGCGCGAATACATGCGAGGGATTTACTGGACCTTGATGCCGGATCTGGAAAGCATGAACTTTTTTGACCACCGTGCCAAATTACCGGCTTATTACTGGACCGCTGGGACCCGAATGAATTGTCTAGGACATGCCATCGGCCAATCCCTTCAATATGCCTATGCCCATCACATCCAGCGTCTGATGATTACGGGAAATTTTGCGCTGTTGGCCGGTGTAAATCCCGTTCAGGTAGATCAGTGGTATCTGGGTGTTTATATAGATGCTGTTCAATGGGTCGAGTTGCCAAATACCCGGGCTATGAGCCAGTTTGCCGATGGGGGACTGGTGGCCACCAAACCGTATATTTCATCCGCCAAATACATTCACACCATGAGCGATTACTGTGGCAGTTGCCATTATGCCTGGCGGAAACGGCATGGAGAGACGGCTTGCCCCTTCAATAGCCTGTATTGGGATTTTTTTAATCGACATCGCCGGCGCCTCCAAAAAAACCCCCGGGTAGGGATGATGTATCGCACCTGGGATCGAATGGACGGCACGGAAAAGAAACAGATTTTAAATCAAGCCGCCAACTACCGCAAGGACTTGAACCGCCTCTGAGGACCCCACCGATATCAACTGCCAATTTAGGCCCAATTGTTTCATCTGCTTTGCCATTCGGCAAACACCGTTGCTAAAAGAAATTGGTGCTAGATCATTTTCAGGATTAAAAGCTATCGGTTTCATTTCGAATATACCCATAGCGGTTGTCTTGTTTTTACTACAGCGATTCCGGCGCTGGCCGGGGGATGTCTTTATACTCCCTCAAGTAATCACCGACGACCTGTCGCGCCTCGGTTGTGTTTGCACGACGTAGGCGGAAAAACAAGTTGCGGCAATTGTCCAGCGACAGCCTGTTTACTGTCTGGAGGCAGGCAAGCTCGTTGCGAAGATGCGGAAACGATTGTGTGTCATCCGTTAACTCTTCTTTTTCGATTAATTTTGTGTAAATCAGCGCCCGGGCGGCCAGCAGCCTTTCTCGGCCGGTTCCATAGATGTATGGATGGAAAACGTAAAGTAGGGTCAAGCGGTCTCCCGGGCCATAGAAATGTCCGTTTATTCCCAGCATTTTTAAAGCAGCATCGGCAAGAAACACTGGCTTTACGTGAAATTCTTGGGCAATACTTTTACGTAGCATCCGCCACAGCTCGTAATGAATTTCTCCGGCTTCGATATAAGATGACGCATAGTTTCTAACCAGCGGCGTTAAGGCCTGAACCCGAAGCGAGTCCCGCAATCGAAATCGGGCAGCGTCCAAGCGTGCAAAACGCTGCACGGCGTTAATGGTATCGTCGAAGGATCCGGTCATGGCTGTTTGATAGTAGGCCAAAAGAGCCCCGGTCGCATCCCGTTCCGCATGGTAAACCCGGTATTGAACCGGATTCTGATTTAGATCTTCAGGGCCATAACCCCGGGCGAATAATGTGTGTATCGCGAGAAGATTTTCCAGAAACGGCTCAACTTGAAAAATCTTTTTGCCGCTCTGTAACAGATCTCGAAGCAGGTCACACATGCGGCGGCTGAATTCCGGGTACTCCATATCAATGGATATTAAATAATCATCTATTGCCAAATCCCCGTGAAGCATTTTTTTAAACTCGGGTGTCGGCGGTTCCTCCAGAAAAATAGCCTGATGATTTTTCATGGACCCGGCAATAAGTGGAAGCATTTCCGGTCGGTGACTTGATAATCCTAAAGTGACCTGCTTCATTTTATATGTTTTTTGTTACAGATGCTGATTGAATCTCAATGTTACCGGCATATCTTCCGACAACACCTTTTTCAACACACTCCTCAGAGTCATCCTTAGTTGGCGTTTGCGAATCACTAACAGCGTTGATGGGACAGAGGATTTCCTGTCCTTCTTGTGACGCTTTGCGAATATATATGTTGCTTCTTTTTGAGCTCATTTTATCCTCCTTCCAGGTATTTCCTCCGAATTTTTTCAACCCTTCTGCGATTCACCCCAAGGTCCGAATAACCGATCCGGGATGCAGATTTTACGTGTATTAGCTTTTGTTTGTCATCAAAATAAACCTCGACATCGTCTGTAAATCGGAAAATCAACGAAGCACATTCAGCACGGATATAGTTTCCATGATCGGTCACGATGCGAACGCGCTTGATGGATTTCAAAGCACCCAGCAGCTTGTTTTTGGCCGGCTCGAAGCGATTATATCTCAGAGGGTCGACATGATAGCAGTCTTCGTGGTTCAAAGATGACACACAATTGGCTTTGGACTTGCAGGGCTCGATCATATCTTTACCGTCACCATTAGAGAAGAGACAGTGGAACCTCCACTGTCTCCTTTTAACACAGAGCAGATCTTAACCCGGTATGGATACAGGTGCCGCCTTACCGAGCAATTCCATTGTTTCTTCATATTTGCTGCGCATATCCACATGAGCTTCATCGATTTCTTCTTTAACCGGGCTCCACTCTGTGGGACATTCGTTGCGAAGCTTCGCAATCCTGTCCTCCATCTCCGTCACGATGATATTTAGATCGCCCAAATTACCAAGAATTTTTTCTTTTTCCTTGCCTGCCAGCTGGTCCAATTTACGATTGGCATCGTAAAGTTTGGCCTTCCAAGCAGCCAGCTCTTGCTCAACACCTTTGCAATAATCATTGACGTCCATGTTTACCTCCTTTTACGATAAAATTTATACTATTCGAGGGGTCTCGAAAAAACCCCCGACATTTAAAGTTAGTTTCCGTCATATTGCTCGTCCCCAAACCGCAAAGACAGGATCGGAAAATCGCAACTCCGGAAAATACTTGTCATCTCTGGGCCGGGTCAATCCCCTAACTGAATAGGTTTGAAGCTCTTTGAAACGCCTCGAGCGAATAAAGTATTCGAGGACCAGACCCATTCGTTCAAACTCGTGGATCTCCCGCCAAATTCTAACAACTTTGGGGGGAAACCAACGGTTTGAAAACATTAAAATAAAATATCCATCCCGGCGCAAAATCCTGGCCACTTCCTGAAAGATCGTCAAGGGGTCAGTGATGTATTCTACCGACACCGTGCACACCACGGAATCAAAGGTGCCGGAATCGAATGGCAAGATCGGGTTTGCATTTAAGTCGTGGATGACATAGTCATCCAACTGTGGATTTTTTATAAGCTCCTTCTGGTTGAGCCCCAAGCCGACGACTTTTTGGAAATTGATATCCTTCGGCATATGTGACTGCCAGCTGCTCATCAAATCCAAAACCCGCGCACCGTCAGCCAGAAATCGACCGTAGGTGCCGCGGACGACCTCAACAGCGGTATCATCTATGTGTTGCGTGAATCTTGGTTTGGTGTAAAACAAGGTATCCGGTCGATCATCGTGCCGGCTGAAGGGATTACCAGAAAAATAATCGGTTTGATATTTTTGCCACCGGGCTTGCATACCGGGACCGGCCGTCAAGGTCTCCATCCAGTCTATGCTGCTGCCGCCCATTTCTACGGTTTTGGCTTCAACTTTTCCTACGATTGCAGACAATACGAGATCTTTATCGGCGAGCGGATGATTGAAATCGACCGTCATACGGCCGTTATTCAGCGCAATACATCTAAATGGCTCCAGATTGGCTTTGAATATTCCGGCAATACCCTGCAGAGCGCCTTTTGGATAGAATCGGCCTATGGCTGGCTCTGCAACTTTGACCTCGGGTAAATCCGGTTTAAATTGAACCCTATTGATGCTCATCAGTTTGCTTTCATCAAACGGAGCTATCACATCTCCGGCAGGGAAACGCAACTCAATCCTTTCACCGGATTGCTTGTTCAACAGTTCTCTGAGCAGGTTGGGAGGCAAGATGTCACGCCAGATATTCACTCGGCTGGCCTGATAACAGTCAGTATGGCCTGCCAACTTGCTTTTCCACCGCAGTTGAAGCACCAGATCGACAATGCTGTTTGGGTCTATGGCCGTCATTTCTGCTCCTTTTTCAAAACACAACGGAATGCCCCCTGCCGGCACCTCGGGCAATCGGAATGTTATTTTGACAATCACTCT
>JASFTQ010000061.1:0-17732 GCA_050053515.1 Desulfobacterales bacterium
ATTGGCCGCAGCGGCACCGATGAGATCCCCCCTGGCAAAACGCAATTCCATGGCCACCCTGGAGAGAAATTGATGGCGCTCTTTCAAGGGTCTTTGGCGCCAGCCATCAGAATCTGCTTTTGCCACGGCCACCGCGCGGTCCACGTCATCATCGGTGGCCAGGGCAAAGCGGGCCACACAAATTTTTTGGTGGTGCCGGGAAAAATCCAGAGCCTCGCGAATGTCGCGGTTTTCAAATATACGCTGTCCGCCGATTACCAGTGGGATTTCCAGAGGGGAATCTTGCGACCTTTTCTTCCATTTATCCCGGATGGCCTCGGCCCATTTTCGGTTGGCCGCCAGCGACCAGTCGGTGTCGGGTTCGTTGGAAAATTCGGCTTCATGAAAAGTGCCCATATTTTCCGGGAAATCCTCCCGGCTTCGATCCTGCACCCGGTGGGGGCGTGTTCCGCTTTTTTCCAGCTGGTCGAAGGATGCCAGAAACTGGTCTTTTAAAAACAACCAGGCTTGAGAATCCGTCGTCAGATGGGGTGCATAGCGTAAAAAATTTTCGTCAGCCGTATTTTCATCAAGCCGGCGGATGAGATAGGCGATGGCATTCGTGAATTGTTCTTTGGTAGCAACCGGTGCATACAGCAAAACATCCCCGGCTGTTTCGACAAGCGCACGACGCACATGATCCGCCATGCCTTCCAACATTTCAAAATAAAAATAATCGGTCACATTGTTCTGCCGGCCCAGTTCAAGGGCAAATGCCAAATCAAACAGGTTATGGGATGCAATTCCGAGATGAACAGCACGGATATGTTGCGGTTCCATCCCGAAAATGACCATCCGTTTGTAATTGGCATCCACGTCCAGCTTATTGTCATAAGGTGCCAGGGGCCAATTATTGATAGCTGCCTCCACCTGTTCCATCTCCATGTTAGCGCCTTTGACGATGCGCAATTTGACCGGGCTTCCGCCATCGGCCACCCGTTTTTTGGCCCAGGTGGTCAGTTTTTTCTGGATCGCAAATGAATCCGGTAAATAGGCCTGCAACACAATCCCGGCGGAATAGGATTTAAATTCATGCTGGTCCAGTGTGCGGCGGAAGGCCTCATAGGTTATTTCCAAATCCCGGTATTCCTCCATGTCCAGATTGACAAATTTCGGTACCCGGGTGCCGTCAGCTCGCTCAAAAAAATGTTCACCGGCGGTTTGATAAAGCCGTGAAAG
This sequence comes from Desulfobacterales bacterium, assembly GCA_050053515.1. Taxonomy (GTDB): domain Bacteria; phylum Desulfobacterota; class Desulfobacteria; order Desulfobacterales. The sequence continues at coordinate 1,219 of JASFTQ010000061.1, forward strand.
CCGCTCTGTCAAAATCTTAATCGTGTGTTCAAATGCCAACGCCGAAATTTGAGAATATATCGTTGAAATTTTAACGGATATATATTCGATCGCGGGATTTTTTAAGTCTTCAAGGTAGGTTTCCAATCGCGAGCCGGCTTCGGCCTCTCCCAAGACAGCCTCACCGAGGTGATTGATGTTCATCCGCACACCCTGTTTTTTCCTTTTCTGCAGATGGGCGTTCAGCACCTCCGGCTCACCGGGAATAATTGCGCGACTGCTGTCCTGACGCATCTTATCGATCATTTTGGGCACTGCCAGCGTCGGAAAATGCCGTCCTAGCCCCAGAAACATTTGCAAGAGCAGCTTGTCGACTTTGGACAGAAAATCCGGCACCCCATATTCGCGCAGCAGGCTGTTGACCTGATCCGCAATCCGAGCAGGGTCATGAGAACGAAAACTCTGGTCGATCAATCGCGTTAAAATAAATTTGTCCATGGGATTGGTCAGGAGACGCTTCATCTGATCCTGGATCCCCTTTTCCTCAGAAGTTAATAGCTCATTAGCCCGGGTTTGCCAACGTTCGGCAAGAACAATCGCATCATTTGCTAACTTATCTGTATCGTGTATATTCATGGAAAGCTCCTTGAATTTAAACCTAAGTATTGTGTATTAGAGGTCAATATATCTGATATATGATCGATCAAAAAAAGGGATGAAGATAGCGGTTGGAACTAAGCTAATGCGTTGGGAAAGTCTGAGAACGGTTAAAAGCGAGCCTATTAACTGCCTTCGGACACCAAGGGCTGTGCTCCAGGGTGATCTATAGCGGATGTCAAAATAATGTGCCGAAATAACGCAGAATGAAGAGATGCGGGCAGGGGCTGAATTTTCGTGAAGCCCCCCGTCCTGAAGGACGGGGCTTCCCGTAAAGGAAGATGTCTGTTTCAGATAGCTTCCCTTAACCCCCGCCTGCACGAGTATTATTTTGACAATCACTCTATTAGCCACCATAAGGTCACATCTCTTTTCGTTGGTTGGTTTCTTGTTGAAGATTACGCGGGAAGGTGGGAATAGAATTTCAGGCCGCTAAGATTACAATTGACAATAAGATAAATGTCTGTTTAAATGGTCTAACCATTTGAATATATAGCGTTTATTACTTCAATACATCCTAACTGAAAAACGAAGCCACATGATTGGACACCGAATTACCAAACATCCAATCCTCGGAGTACCAAAGAAAAAAAAGGTGATTTTTAAGTGGAATGGCAAATCGCTGTTTGGCTATGAAGGCGAAATGATATCTAGCGCTTTGATCGCTAATGGCATCCAAATTTTCGGTCACCATCCTAAAGACAGCAGCCCTCAGGGCATATTCTGCGCCAATGGCCAGTGCTCCCAGTGCCTGGTTACAGTCCACGGACTCCCCGTCAAATCGTGTATGACACCCCTTCGGGATGGAATGAATGTTCAAAGCGTTGAAGGGCTTCCTCGCCTGCCGCACGCCGATAAACCCGTTCCAATTTCGCCGATTCCTACTAAGGCAATCGATGTTATGATTTTAGGTGGGGGACCTGCAGGCTTGTCCGCGGCTGTCGAGCTCGGCAAACTGGGAATTAAAACAATCCTGGTAGATGATAAAGACCGGTTGGGAGGAAAACTGGTTCTTCAGACTCATAAATTTTTTGGTTCGATAGAGGATTCTTATGCAGGCACTCGCGGATTTGAGATTGCAAACATCCTTGAAGCGGAACTGCGGAAACTAGAATCGGTTGATATCTGGCTTAACAGCACAGCTGTGGGCGTGTTTTCGGATGGCATAGTGGGTGTTGTAAAAGAAAACAGTTATAGACTGATTAGACCCCGCATACTTTTGGTTGCAACAGGAGCAAGGGAAAAAATGCTTTCTTTCCCCGGTAATACCCTGCCCGGGGTATACGGCGCCGGTGCTTTCCAGACCCTTGTGAATCGAGATCTGGTTAAATCATCTCAACGGGTACTTATCGTTGGAGGGGGTAACGTCGGGCTTATTAGCGGCTACCACGCCATTCAAGCAGGTATTGAGGTAGCTGCCCTGATTGAAGCCCTTTCAGAGGTCAGCGGGTATAGGGTTCATGCTGACAAACTCATACGACTGGGAGTCCCGATATACACAAGCCATACCATCTTGGCTGCTCACGGAACGGAGAAGGTGGAATCGGTAACTATTGCTAAATTGGACAAAGATTGGAAACCCATACCGGGAACTGAAAATTCCTACCCGGTAGATACGGTCTTAATCGCGGTGGGCCTTGCTGAAGTAAACGAATTTTATCTGAAAGCAAAACAATGGGGAATGGATGTATTCGCAGCCGGTGATGCTCAGGAAATCGCTGAGGCTTCTGCCGCTATGTTCACGGGAAAAATTGAGAGCTTCAAGATTGCTAGGGCACTTGGAATGGCTATCGGCGAAATTCCTGCCGAGTGGAATGAGAAGGCCACTATTTTGAAATCCAAACCCGGCGCTTCACGAGACATAAAAAAACCATATGCTCAGGATGGTGTGTTCCCAGTTTTTCATTGCTACCAGGAAGTGCCTTGCAATCCATGCACTTCGGCCTGCCCCGTAGGGGCCATTCATACCGAGGATGATGCGATCACCGGTCTCCCCTATCTGGACGAGCAAAAAGAATGCACCGGATGCCTGAATTGCGTTGCTATCTGCCCGGGGCTTGCCATCACACTTGTAGATTATAGAAAGGATAAAGACTTTCCTACTGTGACCCTTTCCTATGAGGTTCGGCGGGAAAAGGTTGCAGAAGGCCAGCGGGTGGCAATTACCGATAAAGATGGGGCCATACTAGGCCACTTTTTGGTTGAAAAAACAAGATCCAGAAAGAAATACCCGGGAACCATTTTGGTTCAAGTTAAGATGGGAAAAAAATTGGCCAAGCGGGCGGCCGGCATCTGGTACCAAGAGGAACAGATTGAACCCTCCAGCATATATGAAAAGGAACCCCTTCCCAACGAAGCAATCATATGCCGTTGCGAGAGGGTAAATGCGGGTGAGATCCGCAAAGCCATCCGTGACGGCATCCGCGACATAAACCAGCTAAAGGCATTGACAAGGGCCGGTATGGGTGCTTGTGGATCAAAAACCTGTCGGCCGATGATATGGAGGATATTTCAAGAGGAGGGAATTGATCTCGGGGATGTGACAGACAGGAGCGATCGGCCCCTTTTTGTTGAGGTTCCTATCGGATATTTAGCCGGCATCGGTGGCGGTGATATCAATGCGTAATTATGATGCCATCATCGTAGGGGCCGGTTCCATCGGAGTTCCGACAGCCTTGGCACTCGGCCAAAAAAAGTTAAAAACCCTAGTTGTTGACAAAAGACCTTCTCCCGGCCAGGGTGAGAATAAGCACGCCATCGGGGGTATCCGGGCAACCCATTCTGATCCGGCCAAGATAATCGTCTGTCTCAGATCCCTGGAAATCTTCGCTACTTGGGAGGAAAAGTTCGGGGATGATATTGAGTGGTTTAAAGGTGGATACCTGTTTCCAGTTTATCGTCAAACGGAAGAAAGGCTGCTCAAGTCTTTTTTACCAATGCAAAAGAAATATGGCCTGAATATCGGCTTCGTAGGTCCTAAAAAGATACTGGAAGTGGTTCAGGGAATCAATACAGAGGGTCTGATCGGGGGTGCCTTTTCTCCGGATGACGGATCCGCATCTCCCCTCCTTGCCATCAATGCGTTCTACCGGCAGGCTAAAAAAAACGGCGTTGAGTTCAAATTCAAGACAGAGGTTAGAAAAATTATACAAGCGAATGGAGCAGTGGCCGGAGTAAAAACGCCAGTCGATACTTACTCGGCACCTGTGGTGATCGATGCCGCCGGTGCCGGTTCTGGGGAACTTTCCCGTTCAGTCGGTTGCAGTCTTGCAGTAACCCCGGAATCGCATGAAGCTGCAATAACTGAACCGGTGCAGCGGTTTTGTTCAACCATGGTGGTGGATCTTCGACCGGGGCCGGGTTCCCAGAACTATTATTTCTATCAAAACAAAAATGGACAAGTAATATTTTGTATCACACCTCATCCCCCAATCATCGGCAATGATTACAGCGAAACCTCTGTCTTCCTCCCCCAGGTCTGCGCCAGAATGACCCGTATTTTACCCCGCCTTAAAAACCTTCGAGTGCGGCGAGTATGGAGAGGATTGTACCCCATGACAAGCGATGGATATCCACTAGTGGGTTGGAATCGGGATGTGAAAGGGTTGCTGCATGTGGCCGGTATGTGCGGGCAGGGTTTCATGTTGGGTCCGGGAATGGGCGAGGTGGTTGCGCGGATGGTCACCGATACCGGCACTAGGCAGGACAAGATGGTCATAGACAAATTTTCGCTCTATAGGGACCTAAGCTGCGCAATGGAGGCCCTCAAATAAACTTATCCTATCCTACACTGCTCGCTTATTAGGCCGTCACGGACGGCAACCTATTCCCAATGCTCAGCCATGCGGTCCAGCTCTTTGACAATTTCGGAAGACAACGCAACCGGTTTGTGGTCCATGGCCTCCAGGGTCTTTTCCCGCAGGCGCTCCTCGAATCTTTTGGCCCCTTGTTGCTGCCACACGTCATAAATCGTGCGATCGAATAAATTCGAATACCACACATCTCGAAAATGCCTCATGGTGTGATCTTCGTCCAGATAGTGTCCGCCGGGCCCAATGCGGTCTATCAATTCGATCGCCAGGGTTTCTTTATTTACGGAAATACCATGCATGTATTGCTTGACCATGTCGAGCACTTCGTTGACAAGTACCATGAACGCCGGTGAAACGAGTGATCCATGGTCGATCCAGCTGCCGGCATCATGAACAAGATTGGCACCGGCCAGGGCGGAACTCAAGCAAGAAAATGCCACCTCGGCAGCCGCCTGGGGGTCCGGAAACTTGGCATCAGTACAACCGGCAGTGCCGAAGAAGGGCAGCCGGTAATACTGGGCCATTTGGGACACGGCAGCCGTCATCAGGCTCATTTCCGGTGCGCCGTATGAGAATATCGTCGTCTTCATGTCCATGATGGTTGTAAAAGCGCCATAGATAAAAGGCGCTCCCGGCCGGACCAATTGGGCCAGCACAAGCCCGCTGAGCGATTCGGCGCTTCCCTGGACGATGTTACCGGCAAAGGTGGCCGGTCCCGTGCCACCGGCCTGGGGAGCCGGGAAATTGATGACCGGAATCCCCGTTTCGGCGCAATAAATAATCTTTTCAACCGCCGGACCGAAATACGACAACGGTGAAATTGGCTCTGAATAATGCACTAGGGAGGGGGTCCGTCGAAAATTCTCCTCGCCTCCAACGATCAGCAGGGCCATCTCATAGATATCCCGAGCACTGTTGACGTCTTTACAGCAAAATACAAAAGGCTTTGTGCAGTGAGTCAAAACCTGCCGGGCGATCACGCGATCGGCGATATCCGCCTCCGTATCATCGGCCATGCCGATCGTCATTACCCAGGTAAAATTCGGTAATGCATCGGCGATGGTGGCGGTGATCCGGCAATCGTCGCTGGTGAACGGGCGACGCTCCTCGGTGACCGGATCAAGGTAATCGATGCAATCCAGGCTGGGACCAAACCAGGAATTGTCCCCCTCAAGAACAACCGAACGGGTGCCATCACGACTGCCCAATACGATCCGCTTGGGGGCGTGACGGATTGAATCTTCGACCAGCCAGGCCGGAATACGCACCCGGCCGCCGTCCACCCATGCCCCGGCCCCGTCCAGCACCTCTAAGGCCCTGGGGTGGTGAAACACCACACCGGTTCTTTCGAGCACCTCCAGAGTAGCCATGTGGATTTGTTCGATCTGGCGCTCATCGATCACCTTCACTTTGGGTTTAAAGTGCAAATCAAGAGGGGTCATTTGAACAGCCTCCTTTCAATCCGATTCTTGGTGCCGAACCCTTCGCCAGTATTCATAGTCTTTCAGATTTCTCTTTTGCTTTGACGGGATTATTCAGGCTGCAGGGAACCATGGCGGCGCATTTCCCGCATACATCGGTAAGATCAAGATCAGAGTAGTAGCGGTCATTGACAAGCAGCTGCCGGTAGCAGGCCTGGCGATCGAATCGATCGACATACAGCGCCTCGTACTCGCATCGGGCAACGCATTTGAGGCAGTTTAAACCGGCCCTGTGGAGACAGTGTTCATTTTCAGATCGTGGCGAAGGCTCCAACCCCAGATCCGTAACAAGACTTCCGAGGCGACCGGAGCATCCCTTTTCCGTGATAATTAAGTTGTGGCTGCCAAAGCGGCCGATACCGGCCACATAGGCCACGTGTCGGTGAGACCAATCACTCATGAGGCTTTGCTCATCGAAATTATGGGTGGGCGGAATCAGGGCTACCCGGTATCCTTTGGATTCCAGTTCGTCTTTGACATGCTCGTTGGTTCTGGAAATAAGCCGATTGGTTTCCACGTAGGCAACTGCCCAGCTGCGTGCAGCATAATGCTTCATATTATAATTTTCTTTGTGAAGGCTTTTTTCAAAGGGAATGAAATAAGCCACCACACTGTTTGCAGCGGGCAACAATTCACGGGGGGCGGCATGTGAGGGGCGGATAATATTTTTGAAGGCATCAAACAGAGGGTCCCGGGCAGCGGCAAAACCGACAATGGGTTCACGCCAGCGAGTTTCAACGCTATGCAGCTGCGGATACGAAGAGATAAAACCCTTGATCATATATTCAATGGCAGCATTATCCATAAAAGATTCAACCCTGGAGTCCTGGAGTTTTGATTTTACCCTAAAAAACTTTGAGCGTTATGGCAATATTTTAATTGCCATAAGCACATTTCAACGCATCTATCTATATCAGGGGTCGGGGGGTTTTTGGCACGCCAAGCTTATCGCCCCGCTGATTTTAACCGGCAGGGGGCTGTTGCCGCTTGGAAAGGCCAACTGCGGGGGTGGTTATCGGGAAAGGGCCGGGTGTGGGCGGAGCTGGCAAAAAAATCCCAATGCGCTCCCTGAGAGATCCTTGGAAAAATCGTTGACAATTCCTATTAATATTAATTAGGTAAGCAAAGATCCTGGTATGGTCTTATTCAAAAAAAGGAGGTGTTTTTATAGGCGTCAGAAAGAGAATTAGAACTTTTCACAATGGGGTCATTCAAACAAAGGAGGCAAGCCATGACTGAAGAGAAAAACGAAAACGGTATGACACGCCGTGAGTTTGTTAAAACTGTTGGGGCTGCTGCCGTGGTCGGCAGTGCGCTAAGCATGAGCATTCCAAAGGAAGCGCATGCCGCCCGGAAGCTGAAGATCGGTTTTATGGGACCCTTCACCGGCCCTGCCAGCCGAACGGGGGATCAGTTCAAAAGGGGCATTGAGATGGCCCTGGAAGACGCCAAAGCAGCCGGTGATATCCCGGTGAAGGTCGACGGTAAAACCATGGATATCGAACCGGTGTGGGTGGACAGCCAGTCGAGCCCTGAAAAAGCGGTCAAGGCCGTAACAGACGCCGTCAACCGCGGTGTAAAATTGATGGTAACCGGCTGGCACTCTTCGGTGGCCATGGCCTGCATGGATGCCGAGTCTCCTCTCAAGATCGTTCACGTCGGTCATCAAGGCGAGTCCCAGTACATCAATTTCAAGATCAACGACCATCCGGAAAAATACCAGGGATGGTTCAAGGGGTGGGCATCTCCTCCGGTATTTGCCGGACTCTACGGGCCACCGCTGATACATTTCATGGAAAAAGGACTGTGGCGGCCCAAAAATAGAAAGGCCGCCGTCATCGTCGAGGACACCGATTACGGCCGTGGATGGGGCGAAGCGTTGGTGGTCAGTCTGAGAACCGCCGGTTTCGACGTGATGCCCTATGATGTCAACGCCATCGATGCCACCGAATTCACACCCATCATCACCAAATACAAAGCCGCCGATGTTTCGGTAGTGGCAACCACCCAGACCGGTGGTGCGCCCATGTACAACCTTGTCAAACAAATTCGCGCCATGGGCCTCAAGGCCCTGTTCCTTGCCCACGGGCTCACCTGGACCGCGGAATGGTATAAAAACACCGGAAAAGCGTCAGACTTCTCGCTTTGTATGGACTCCCCTTATCCCATCTCCGCCGAACAGAAGGACTGGATGAAACGCTTCAAGAACAAATACGGCATTGGAGCCGGCATCGCACCCTCCGGCCAGCCCTACGACCACACCCGCCTGGCCATCAAAGCCCTCAATGGGGCCGGAACTCTCAAATTCGAGAAACTGGTGGAACACATCCGGGAGAAGATGAAATATAAAGGCGTCTGGCAATTGTATGATTTTGCCACTTACAACGACTTCTGGAAAGACTTCTCTGAAGAAGGAACCCTGCATCAGCTTTCCAGAAACGACGTCAGAACCGGTAATTTTATGGAGGGATTTTTCTTTCCCATGGCCCAGATGTTCGGTGGAAAGGGAAAGATACTCTGGCCGCTCGATCTGGCGGACGCCCAGTTCAAGGCACCGCCATGGTTATAGACATCGTCTGGGAATCATCTTGCCAAAGATGACGGTGAACCGCTTAAATCTGCAAGCCCCGGAACCGGGGCTTGCAGGCTTTTTGAGGATAAACGATGGCATTTTTGGAAGTCGCCCAGGTGCATAAATATTTTGGCGGTATCCCGGCCCTGCACGGAGTCTCGCTGAGGGTGGAGGAGGGCAAAATCCACGGGGTCATCGGTCCCAACGGGGCCGGCAAGACCACCATGTTCAACGTAATCAATGGGGTCTACACTCCCGATGAGGGTAAGGTATCGTATAAGGGTCGTGACATCACGGGGATCAAACCCAACAAAATCGCCGCCATGGGTATCGGACGGACTTTTCAGGTGGCCCGGGTTTTCAATGAAATGACCCTCATGGATAACATGATGGTTCCCCTTATTCCCCGGGGCGTATCGCGGCAGGAAGGCCAGAAAAAAGCATTGGAGCTTCTGGAAATGTCGGGACTCATCCACTTGAGGGACCAATTCGCGGTGGAAATATCCGGCGGACAAAAAAAGCTGTTAGAGTTCATGCGAACCATGATGGCGGATCCGGAAGTCATTCTGCTGGATGAGCCTTTTGCCGGTGTTAATCCGGGACTGATCGATCGACTCATCGAAATTACCTTTGAACTAAACCGCAGCCGGGGAAAGACATTTTTACTGATCAGCCATGACATTCCCTCGGTGATGAAGTTGTGTAAAAATTTAACCGTGCTTTCGGCCGGGACGACCATTGCCGAAGGAGAATCCGAAAAGATTCGTCATGACCCGGCGGTCATCGACGCATATTTGGGGCACTGAGTATGACGCTTGAGGTAAACAATGTCACTTCGGGCTACGTAAGAGAGGTTTCCATTTTAAGGGATGTCGACGTGGTTGCCAAAGAAGGAGCGCTGACGGGGATCATCGGGCCCAACGGCGCCGGCAAGTCGACCCTCCTTAAAACCATCTACGGATATCTGCGGCCCAGCCAGGGGGAAGTGTTACACCACGGGCAATCCATCATGGGACTCAAACCCGATGAGATGCTGGGACGGGGTATTGCCCATCTCATCCAGGGACACAGCGTTTTTCCGGCCATGACCGTTGAGGAAAACCTGCAGCTTGGGGGTTGGATCATGAAAAATGATCGCAAGGCCCTCGCTGAAGCCCTGGATGAGGTTTATGAAAACTACCCGGTTCTCAAAAACAAATGCAAAATGGTGGCCGGAGCCCTTTCCGGGGGTGAACAGCGTACCCTCGAGATTGCGCGGCTGACCATGACGCAGCCGCGGACCATCCTGATCGACGAGCCATCGGTGGGATTGATGCCCAAGCTGGTGGACCGGGTTTATGAAGAGATCGTCAAACTGAAAGAATTGGGATATACCATTTTGATTGTGGATCAAAAAGTTCACAAGTGCCTGGATGTGGCCGATTATATCTATGTCCTCCGTTTGGGCCAGAACAGCCATCACGGGCCCAAGCAAGAGTTTGTCGACACCATCGAGGATATCATCAGGGAATGGATTTAGGTGGAACTTAGTATCTTTATTCAACTCGTTGTTCTGGGTTTGGTGCGGGGATCGATGTATGCACTTATGGGCGTTGGTCTTTCCCTGATTTTCGGCATCATGGAGATTGTCAACTTTGCCCACGGTGAACTTTTCATGATCGGCTGCTACATTATGTATTTTGTAGCTGCCCTGCTGGGCCTCCCTTTCCCGCTGGGGATTTTAGCCTCCGGCGCGGGGCTTTTAATCGTAGGAATCCTGCTTGAAAAGGGGCTCATCTCCACCCTTCGTAAAAAAGCCGGACGTGAATGGCTGATGGATTCTTTTGTTCTGACCATCGGCCTGATGGTTATTTTTCAGAATCTGGCCCTGATCATTTTCGGTGCCGTTCAGCGCGGCATTCCCTACCTCGTTACCGGTCGGATAGTTCTCGGCGAGGTTGTCTTCATTCACGATCACCTCGTGATCCTGGGTCTGGCGCTCCTGACCGTGGGGCTCCTGTGGTATTTCATTAAAAATACCAGCCTGGGTAAGGCCATCCGGGCCACCTCCCAGCATTCGGAAGCCGCTCAGACCCTGGGCATCGATGTCGGCCGAATGTATTCCATTGCCTTCGGCATCGGTGCGGCCATGGCCGGTATCGCCGGAGCGCTTTTGATCACGCTCTTCCCGGCCAACCCCAATGCAGGAATGGCACCGGTGCTCAAGAGTTTTGTGGTCGTTATTTTGGGAGGTCTTGGCAATATAAAAGGTGCTGTGGCCGCCGGTATTCTGGTGGGGCTTCTGGAAGCTTTTGCCATTTTCTTTCTGGCCGGCGGCTGGCAGAATGTGATCGTCTTATCCATTGTTATTGCGGTCCTGATCTTCAAACCCGCCGGGCTGTTCGCCCCGGCAGGAGAGCGGCCATGAGGTTGCTGGGTAGTCCTCAAAGAGGAATGAATGTATCCCGTTACATTAAAGTGGCTCTCGTTCTGGCTTTTCTCATTGCCGTGCCGTGGATTTGGAGAGAAAACCGGTATATTACCACCATTTTTATATCCGCTCTGATGTTCGGTATCTGGGGTGTCATGTATGATCTTCAGATCGGCTACGGCGGTCTGATCAATTTTGGATTTGCCGGATTTATATGCGCCGGTGCCTATGCATCTGCCCTGGCGGCCCACCACTATGAAATAAACCCCTGGTATTGCCTGCTCATCGGGGCGACGGCTTCCGGAGTTCTGGGTTTTCTCACCGGTGTAGTCACCCTCAGACTTAAAGGCATCTTTGTGGGTCTGGCTACCTGGTTTTTAGCCGAAGTGCTGCGGCTTACCATCTCCAATACGCCCGGCTACACCCGGGGTATGCTGGGTCTGGCGGTCAAACCCCTGCCGGATGTATATAACTTCAACTATTCCCGGGCTGAACTGCTGCCCTATTATTATCTGCTTTTGATTATGGTCATCGTTATCTTTGCCATCGCTTTATTGATGGTCCAATCCAGAATCGGCCTTTCCTTCAAAGCGATCCGCGAAGATCAACTGGCCACCGAGACACTGGGGCTCAGTGCCACCAAATACAAACTGATCAATTTCACCACCGCCTGCTTTTTTACCGGTCTGATCGGGGCCTTTTACGCGCATTATATCGGAATCCTCACCCCGGATGCCACCGAGTTCGGCGTTCCCCGCACCGTTGAAGTGCTGACAGTGGCTTATGTGGGGGGGCGCGGCACCCTGTGGGGCTCGATTCTGGCCGGCTTTCTTCTCATCGGTTTTCAGGAATACTTCCGCGGATTGGGAGCCTGGCGCCTCGTCATGTACGGGGCCCTTCTGATAGCCGTCATGATCTATGCACCCAGGGGGATATCTTCGATTAAAAAATATATATGGTGAGAGATAATCCGAAGACAATTTCCTTCAGGCGGCAACATCTTTTCATCTTGTGGAAGAGCCTATCATAAGAATAAATCCGAATATCGAAATTCGAAACTCGAAACAAAAGCCTCGGAACGATTTGTTTTTGTTTTGGTCATTAGCACATTCGTACTTAGGATTTGTTTCGAATTTCGTGTTTCGGATTTCGAATTTGGAGAATAGATGTAGCGCAACGAAAAACAACTTTTTTGGCTGAAGCTCGACCAGATTAGAATATTTTCACCTCCACTAAGCCCTTTCCTCATTAATCAAAAAAGTCAAAGCCACACCCGCAAGCGCCACGAGGCCGAAGGAAAAAAATACCGCCCCGTATGACTGAAAGAGGTCGACGATTTTTCCGGAAAGCGGGGTTGAGATGATGCCGGAGGTGCTGGTAAATGTCGCCAGAAACCCCATGGCGGTAGCCGACAGTTTTCTGGACAATATGTCCGATGGATAGGCTGCCAGAAGAACATCCGGCATAAGGATCATCAGCCCCACAACCGCCAGGACTGCAGCAGCCAGGGCGATACTGATCCTGAAGGTCAGCAGAAAGCAAGAAACTGAAAGCACGGCCATCCCTAAAATTATAAGCGGCTTTCGCCGTCCGCCAAAAAACCGGTCGGAGAGGTATCCTCCCAGCGGTGAAGCCGCCACACCCGGCAGTAAGATCAAAAAAGAAAGGGTGCTGGCCCGGTCAACGGACATCGCATAGGCTTCCGTGAGAAAAGCTGGAATCCACACCAGACATCCAAACTGAACATACACGAAGCAGAAGTAGACCAGCGCCACCGCCCATAGCGTGCGATGGGTCAAGACGACTGCCAACCGTGACCTTTTATCGCCATCGAGCTGTCTTTCAATGAGCACTTCATCTTCGAAGTCGGGCAACCCCTTTTCCCGGGGATTATCCCTGACCAGAATCCAGAAAGCCATCGCAACGCCGGCCATCAGTAAAGGAGGAATAATAAATGAACTGCGCCATCCCAGATGGTCACCGAGAAATCCGGAAAGCCGGATGCCGACGCTGCTGCCGCCGGTCACGCAGGTTGCAAACCATCCGATGGCGGTCCCCCGTCTCGACCGGGGGTACCAATTGACAATCATCTTGACAGCCGAACTCCACCCCATGGCCTGGCCCATGCCGTTGACCAACTGCCCGATTGACAAAACGGCATAACTGGATCCCTGACTGAAAATCAGGTTGCCAACAATGGAAACGAGCGCGCCGAATGTCAGGATTTTCCGCGGGCCCAGACGATCGCCCAGATAGCCCGCCGGGAGCTGAAAGAGTGTGTAGGTCACGAAAAAAAACGCCATCAGGCCGCCGGCCTGGGCATTCGAAATCCCGAGATCGGCCCTCAGGAGAGGAATCACCGGGGAAAAATTGAATCGGGTAAAATAGTACATGCCAAAAAAAAGCCATGTTAAAATCAAAATCGTGTGGGCTGAAGACCAGGCGATACGTTGTTTCAATAAAGTCTCCTCTTTTAAATCAATAGCGATTCTAAATTTCCCCTTATCCGGACCTCACGCAATCAGAATATTATTTTGAGAATCACTCTATTGACGAGCATGCGCAGGTTAAGATAATCCTGAATCTGGGACCGGTTAAAAATATCTCAACCCTTGTTCCCCGAACGGCTCATCGCACCCAGATATATGGCGGCAAGCGTGATAACAGCACCGATTCCCCCCACAATAGATGTTTTTCTGTCAAAGAAAAGCATATCCCAAACAAATGCAAGGGCCGGTTGGAGCAGAAGCAACAATCCGGTCAATGAAGATTTTATTCTGGGCAGACCTTTAGTTATGAGCACCCATCCAATGACCTGGCTGAACAAGCCATAGCCTGAGAGAGACAGCAAACTTTGCATATCAGGAATCTCAAACGAGTCGCCCTGCAGCATGGCAGTTGTTCCGAGAAAAGCAGCCGTAACGAAACATACAATTGCCAGGTTCGCTGCAGCTGAAAGGTAATCACCAGAGGTCTGAAGCCTCCGCAACACCAACAGGTAAGCAGCATAACACAATGCCGTGGCAAGACCCAGCACTAAGCCGACTTTATAGTTCTGACCGAATTCGCCCCACTGAATACCCGCCAGGAAATAAAGGCCCAACATGGCCAGCGGTATGGCCAGAAGAAGATTGATTGTCGGTTTTTCCTTCAGCACCAGGACGCCGAACAAGGCCAGTAGAAAAACCTGAAAATTGCCAAGAATTGTTGCAAGACCGGGGCCAATAAAGTGAATACTGATGTGCCAAAAAAATAGATCGAGGGTCAGGAGAAATCCGCAAAGAACTCCCATAAAAAAATGAGCGAATCCCTGCCACAGCAGCCCACCCCCCGCCCACACGATCACCAACAAAATTATTCCACCGAAAAAAGTGCGGTAGAATCCCGCCATGGTGGGGCTGACATGGGCTAATTTTACATATACCCCCGAGAAACTGATCAGGGTGGCTCCGGCGGCGACCATCAGGGCACCGAATTTACCACTGCTTGTCGTAATATATTGATCGCTGTTGGCCATAAAGTCTTGATTTTTTAAAGATGATTGACCACTCAAAAATGTTCGGGCAACAACCTGTTGCGATGTGATTGAGGGGCACCTTGCAGCGAGCTACAGTCCCGCATCGGCGGTATCGCCGAGAAGGGGTCTATCTATTTTCTGATTCGCTCGCCAACCCGGCTGTCCCGCCGATAATTGGCGGAACGGGAAATGCGCTCGCTATCGCGGTTCAAAGAACAAACGAAAAGCGGCATGAGGTTGTCCCTGCCGCTTTTTACAACCTTCCAGAATCTCGGCGATACGATTGCACTAGACCAAACCCGCTTCACTCAAGGGCTTGTTTTCCAAAATCCGCTCCGGTCGGAATACCGACAAATCCAGCACCGGCGTTAAACCCAGGATGCGCTCAGAGATGTATCGTCCCACTGCCGGGGCCTGCTGAAGTCCGTGGCCGGAAAATCCGTTGGCGAGATAAAACCCTCTCAATTGCGGCCATTCACCCAAAACGGCGTTTCCGTCCAGCGTGTTTACTGCATACAAACCGGCCCAGCCCCGCCGTAATTTCAGGGTATCAAATGCCGGAACAATTCCAGCCAATTCCGGCCAGAGAATTTCGGTGAATCGCTTATCATCCCAGTTAAAATCAAAACCGACCGGATCCTCGGCCATTGATTTTCCCAACAACAGCTGGTCACCGGTTTCTGTACGAAAATAAAGCCCTGAAGGCAGAATCGTGAGGGGCAGCGGGCCAGCGGGTTTTACAGCCGTATCCAGCGCGAACACCTGACGCTTGACCGGCTGCACCGGCAACTCAACGCCTGCCGTCTGAGCCACTTTGCCTGCCCAGGCACCTGCACAGTTAATAACGCAATTTGCGTGAAGGCACGAGCCCGACCCCAATCGGACGCCGCTCACCCGATCTCCGGATGTGGTGACTTCGATTACTTCGTCATGGATGTACGCTACCCCCAGTGCGCGTGCCTTGGTTTTGTAGCCCATCAAAACGGCGTAGGCATCCAAATAGCCGTCCATCGGCCCAAAAGTACCGCCTGCGAAACCGTCGGTTTTATATAGAGGGTATTGTTCTTTGATCTTGGCTTCGGGCCACCACTCAACCGGGCAACCCAATTGTTTCTGCAGCGCTAAGGCTTGTTCAGCAGCAACTCTGCCATTTTCATTCACTAAAAAGAGATTTCCTTCACGGCGATAGGTAATGTTAGGCCGGTTGCCGTCTACCGTCATCTGATTTTCGAATTCCTCGAAGACTTGAAAAGCATATTTTGATATCTGGATGTTCTCCCTGAGGCTGAATTGAATACGTACGTTGGCCAGGGAAAGGGTCGTCGAGGCGCGAGTGTAAGTGGGATCCATTTCAACGATGGCCGCTTTGAGTCGCTTGTCGGCCAGCAAGAGGTAATAGGCCGTGGCGCAGCCCATTATTCCTCCACCTATTATAACTGCATCATAGGTTTTATGGCTCATTTTTCTTCACTTCCCAATAGAATTTACGCTGCAGCGATACTATTGGTCAGTTGTCCGTGGTCCGTTGTCCATAGCAAAAACAAATAGCGACTGACGACAGACAACTGACAACGGACAATTGCAACCGGTGCTCACCTTGTTTTGGTACTATATGATAAATGAAAGCCAGCCGTCTCATTTTCTGCTTAAAGTGATAATCTCGTTCCGATTCCTTTCTCCGATGCCTTTTGGTAAATCAACGGCGCCACCGCCATGTCGTCCAGCGCCAGTCCAAGATTGGCGGTCATGGTTCTTTCATCCGGTGTCTGGCGTCCGGGTTTTTGGCCGACAACCAACTCCCCGAGATCAGCATGCAAGGCCGGGGTATTCTGAAAATAGCCGACTTCTTTATAATGTAAATACTGGGCCGTGTCGTCCGTACAAAATTTTACAGCTTCGCGCATGGCATCCGGATGCCAGTAGGAATCAAAATCCACCAAAGATGCAAAGGCACCTTCATCCATCCAACCGGACTGTATCGTAGCGTGTGGTTTTTTCAGAATCGGCCCGGCCGTGACGATTATGTCACAACCGGTAACGGCTTCCCGGGGGGTTTTCACCGGTTTGACTTCCAGGGCAAAACGTG
>JASFTQ010000062.1:0-17679 GCA_050053515.1 Desulfobacterales bacterium
TGTGGGTGGGAATGTCTTTAACTTGGCGAAATTGCTCCATGTTGACCATCTTTAGACAAAAGTAAATGGGGTAGCGAAGTGAAACTGAATAAAAGCGGTGATATTGAACGAGCGCTCAATCGTATTTCTATCATCCACACTTCATCTGTGTCAAGCTTTAAAACAAATCCACCATCCACTGCCACGGAAAGTTCGTTTCTGAAGTAGTTTTATAAGTTATTGTTATTATGCGTAATATTTTCATACTCGTGTGGCCGATCACTCGGCAGCGGATAAAGTTGTTGACAACTTAAATGGTTTCCGAGTAAGGTGTCGACCACTGAGCGAGCGCTCGTTCATATTTTTAAGCGATTTAAATTGGCTTAAAAACACGATTCTCCTTCGCCTATTTTCAATATTCAATCCTAAGGGGGCTGTCATGAACGAAAACATCTTGCTGGCGGAACAACAAAACGGGGTGTTGGTGCTTACTCTCAATCGGCCGCAGGTGATGAATTCCTTTAATTTTCCCCTGTTGCATGCGTTGGCAGAGCAGATCGATTCCGTGCGCTTTAAATCCCATATCCGAGTGATTATCATTACCGGAGCTGGCGAGAAAGCCTTTTGCGCCGGTGCCGATTTAAAGGAACGAGCGACGTTGAAACCGGACCGGGTCAAAGAGTATATCTTCACCATTCGAAGTCTTTTTACCAGCATTGAAGACCTGAATAAACCGGTGGTTGCTGCCATCAACGGTATCGCTCTCGGCGGCGGTACCGAACTGGCCCTGGCCAGTGACATTCGAATCGCCTCTAAAACAGCAACCATGGGTCTTACCGAAACGCGGCTGGCGATCATCCCGGGGGCGGGTGGCACCCAGCGCCTGCCGAGGCTGGTCGGCAAAGGAAAAGCAAAAGAGCTGATATTTACCGGCCGCCGGATGGACGCTGCCGAAGCACTGGAAATCGGGCTGCTCAATAAAATGTGTGAACCGGATCAATTGCTTGATGAATGCTTAAAAATGGCAGCCATGATCTGTGAAGCCGGTCCGATCGCCATCGAGCAGGCCAAGTATGCCATTAATTATGGTCTTGAAACCGATCTTCACTCCGGACTGGCCATTGAATCAAATGCTTACTGGGTCTGCATTCCAACGGAAGACCGGCTGGAGGGACTGGCGGCGTTTCGGGAAAAGCGGAAACCGGTGTATAAGGGCAAGTAAATTAGAACCATTAATTTGACACAATTGCTATGAATCTTCAAAGCGCACCTGGAAAGGGGGTTTGGCTATTATCATGACTGAATACAATTTGTGGAAGATCTTCCCGAGAATGCCAAAGAAAGTAACCATTGGTGACATTACGGTCAGAGACGGTTTTCAGCATCTGGAAAAGTACATTTCCACCCGGGCAAAGATATTTTATGCCGAAGAACTGATTTTTGCCGGGTGCCGCAACATCGAGGTCACCAATCTGGGGAATCCCTACCTGATGCCCCAGTTCAGTGATGCGGAGGAACTGCTGGCACATCTGCGAGGCGATCGCTTCAAAAGGCGCTGTCAAAAACGAGGAATCAACTATGATGACATCTGCATCACTGCCGTGACCATCCGGGAAGGCGCTGTGGATCGGGCCATCGAATTGAGAAAAAAGGGTGTCGGCCCGGACCGGTGTTTGATGATGGTTTCCACCGAAGAAGAGCACCATTTTGCCAATTCCGGAACCACCCTGCCGGAATACTGGAAGGAGGCCGAGCGTTGCATCAAGAAATGCACGGATGCCGGCATGAAAATGTGCGGCACGGTCAGCACCATCTGGGGCAGTCCTATCGCCGGAGCTACGGAACTAAAGGATGCTGTGGAGTTTACCAAACGCTGGTTGGAGATCGGTGCTTCCGATATCGAGCATGCCGACCATGACGGTAGCGCTTCGGCACCGGAAGTTTACCGGTACTACTCAATGATACTCGACGAAATTCCGGATACGTCGTTGCATATCGCACACTTTCATGAGACCAAGCGGGTTGCGTCCGCCTCGGTGTTGGCCGCCCTTCAAGCCGGCATCACCTATTTCGAGGCCACCATCGGCGGGCTGGGCGGGCAGCCGGCCAACTTTTTAGATGATTGCCCGGTGCCGGGAACCGGCGAATACTATTACGAAGATCCGCGCTATGTGGGACTTATCTGCCACGAGGATCTGCTGGTACAGATCGACGAAATGGGAATCGAGCACGGTTATGACGTGGACCGGGTGTTGTGGCTGGGCCGCCAGATGGAGCGGACCGTGGGAAAACGGTTGCGGAGCGAGGCGGCCGTCAACGGCCGAACACTCAAGGAGGGTCATCCGAAGTTTGCCCGGCCCGGATTGAAGAAGCTCAAGGAAAAACTGGGTGAAAAACCCGGTCAGCAATGGCCCCAAAACTGGGCTCCGCAGGCGGTTTTACCCGAACAACATCGCCCAAAATGATTTCTTGAACACTCATAAATCAGGAATGCTTCCTTTTAGGCGGCGAGTTTGGGATCCCGGGGCCGCTTTTCATGACTTGTCCCGGCAGCTCATATCCCAGCGTTTTTTCCAGCAGGCGCGCTGCTCGGATAATTGTTTGCAGGTCTATTCCCGTATGTATCCCCATGTCTTGCAGCATGTAAACGACGTCTTCTGTCGGCAAATTTCCTGCTGCCCGGGGTACATAAGGACAACCGCCGATACCGCCCAAAGCTGTATCAAACTGCGTGGCCCCCGACAATAGGGCGCAAAGAAGGTTTGCCATTGCCGTTCCGCGATTGTCGTGAAAATGAAGGACAAATTCGGCGCCAGAGAATCGATCCTGAAATTGTTGAACCATCCGTTGGACCCGAAGAGGCGTTGCCATTCCGGTTGTGTCGGCAAGGATCACGGCACTTGCCCCCCTTGACAGATATGACTCCACAATTCTGAAAACATTTTCTTGGGGCACGTGGCCCTGATAAGGGCATCCGAATGCCACAGCAACAGCTCCCATAACCGGAACGTTTTTTTTCTTGGCCGCAGCAAAGATGCTGTCAAGGTCCGCCAGGGATTCGTCTATGCTTCTTCGGACATTTTCCTTATTGTGAGCTTCGGTTGCGGAAATTACCACCACCAGTTGATCAACTTTTGCGGCCACCGCCTTTTGAGCCCCCTTTAAATTCGGCACCATGGCTGCGAAATTGATGCGATCACGCGGCACCCGGGCCATCAGCTCGGCCGCGTCACGCAGTTGAGGGATGGCCTCGGGGCTTGCAAATGAAGTTGCTTCAATGTGCTTTATCCCCGAATGTATCAGGGCTTCGATAATTTGTAGCTTTTTGTGTGTCGGCAAAAACTCTTTTAAGGACTGAAAGCCGTCACGGGGTGCCACCTCGCGTAAAGTTACCTCTGATGGGAGGTTCATGGGGGTACTCCTCATTAGCCGTAGCAATGATTCTTGAGAAAGTTTTAAGTCATCGTAAAACGACATGATTTAGGGAGGAAATGTCCTAATATCTCCCTTCTAGGTGGTCGTGAATGCGACGGCAGTGGTTGTCAAAATGGATCAACGCCGGCTCGAGGGTTTGCAGAGGAGTCAGCGGACCGGCGGCTGGATGACTGGCAATTTGGATCTCTTTCAGCATGCATTCTTCCATTGGGATCTTAAAGATCCTGTATATACTTTACGACCCGGTCACCCACCTCGCTGGTGCCGATTCCCATTTTGCCTGCCGCCATACTTTTGAGATCTTTTTGGATCACCCGGACCACCGCTCTTTCTAATAAACCGGCGGCGCGGGTTTCTCCCAGATGTTTGAGCATCATGTGACCGGCCATAATGGCGGCCAGCGGGTTGATCTGATTTTGTCCGGTATACTTCGGTGCGGATCCCCCGATAGGTTCAAATAAAGCAACTCCTGCGGGGTTTATATTCCCACCGGCGGCAATTCCCATGCCCCCTTGAATCATGGCACCAAGATCCGTGATAATGTCACCGAACATGTTATCGGTCACCACGACATCAAACCACTCCGGATTTTTTATCATCCACATGCAGATGGCATCCACATGGGCATAATCTTTGTCAATGTCCGGATACTCAGCACCGACGCTGCGAAACACCCGCTCCCACAGGTCAAAGGCATAGGTGAGAACATTGGTTTTCCCGCAAAGTGTAATTTTTTTCTTGCGATTTTTTTTGCGGCAATACTCAAAGGCATACCGGATACAGCGTTCCACGCCCTTGCGGGTATTGATGGACTCTTGTACGGCAATTTCATCCGGTGTGTCTTTCTTTACAATTCCTCCGGCACCGGCGTAAAGACCCTCCGTGTTTTCCCGAATGATATCGAAATCAATATGTTCGGGACTTTTTCCTTTCAAGGGTGTGTCAACACCGGGATACAGTTTCACCGGACGAAGATTGATATACAAGTCCAGTGAAAAACGCAGGTTCAAAAGGATACCTTTTTCTAAAACCCCCGGCTTGACCTCCGGATGTCCGATGGCTCCCAGATAAATTGCATCCAGCTGGCTCAATTCCGTTAAGACGGAATCGGGAAGGATTTCGCCCGTTTTTAAATATCTTTCGCCGCCCAAATCATAGTGGGTGATCTCCAAATGCATTGCTGTTTTCTCGGCGACGGCTGTTAGTGCTTTCAGTCCCTCGGCAATAACCTCGGGGCCTGTTCCATCGCCGGGGATCACCCCGATCTGATGGGGTTTTGTCATCTATTTTCTCCTTTTTGCGATATGTGCCATCAACCCCCCGTCATCAATAATTTGCTGCATAAACGGAGGGATGGGAGTGGCCTGAAAATTCAGGCCTGTCGATAGGTTGTGTATCTCTCCGTTCTTCAGGTCCACCGCCAGTTCAGCTCCGTCACGAATTCCATCAACGGCTTCGTTGCTTTCCAAAATCGGCAGGCCCATGTTGAAGGCATTGCGATAGAATATTCTGGCAAAGCTTTTGGCAATGACACAGGAAATTCCTTTTGCTTTTATGGCGATAGGGGCGTGTTCCCGGGAAGAACCGCAACCGAAATTAGTTTCGGCAACGATGATATCGCCCGCTTGTGCCGCCTTGACAAATCGAGGGTTTTCATCTTCCATGCAGTGTTGCGCCAGTTCATCCGGATCCGATACGTTGAGATAGCGGGCAGGGATAATGGCATCGGTATCGATATTGGCACCGAATTTCCAGGCTCTGCCTCTGGGTATCATCTTAGCAAGCCTCCCTTAACTGTTTTATTTTTCTCACCGCAAAGGCGCAAAGCGCGCAGAGAGAATAGTATATTTATCTTGACAGGATTTACATGATATTCTTTCTGGCTTTGCAGAAGAAAGCCAGAAAACACCATCCGCTTTCAGCGGAATAGAACCCAGTAATTATTCTAAAGTATCATGGGTGCAATCGGTCTTACAAATACGATTGTGAAATGATATTCATAGTTTTTAAATATTCGCCACAGGCGATTGATTATTTTTCAGTTTCTTCCGGAAACTGAAAATAAATAAAAATCCAATAAATCCTGTTAATCCTGTCTAATGCCGAAAGCTTCTTCATGCCCTGCGGCTCGAGCTCGGCCCCGCGAATGCGGGACAAGCGGGCGGTGAAAATAGAAAGGCATTGTCAGTCAGAAGCAATCCCATTTCATATCTAACGGCTTAATTCAGCAGGGCTGGCAATTCTTCCTAACACCGCCGATGCGGCCGCTATGGCCGGATTGGATAAATAGACTTTACTCTGTCTGTGTCCCATTCGCCCCACAAAATTTCTGTTGGTGGTGGCGATAGCTTTTTCGTTATTTGCTAATATTCCCATATACCCTCCCAAACACGGTCCGCAGGTGGGGGGGCTGATCACCGCACCGGCTTCCAGAAAAATATCGAAAAGGCCTTCCTTCATTGCCTGTCGATAAATGGTGGGGGTGGCCGGGATGATAATCAGTCTGACATTTGATCGGATGTTATGACCCTTCAAAACTTGAGCAGCGGTTTTTAAATCACTCAAGCGTCCGTTGGTGCAGGAACCGATTACCGCTTGATCGATGGGAACCGTGCCCACCTCGCTGATTGCCCGAGTATTGCTGGGAAGGTCTGGAAAAGCAACCTGGGGTTCAATCCTTGAAGCATCAATCTCGATAGTATCACGGTAATGGGCGTCCCTATCGCTGGAAAAAAAACGGTATTTCCGTCGGGCGCGACTTTTTACATATGCTTCGGTGTGCCGGTCGGGGAGAAAAATGCCGTTTTTAGCCCCGGCCTCCACGGCCATATTTGCCATGGTCAAGCGGTCTTCCATGGACAAATTGTCAATGGTCTCCCCGGTAAACTCCATTGCCCGATACAGGGCGCCATCCACACCGATTTTACCGATGGTATATAAAATGAGGTCTTTTCCGCCGACCCAGGCCTGCAGTTTACCACGGTACACCAGTTTAATTGATTCCGGCACCTTGAACCACAGTTCGCCGGTTATTATGGCTGCCGCCAAGTCCGTACTGCCCACGCCGGTGGCGAAGGCTCCCAGGGCGCCATAAGTGCAGGTATGGCTGTCGGCACCCACGATCAGATCTCCCGGAACGACAATTCCCTGTTCGGGCAGCAGGGCATGTTCGATGCCCGCTTGCCCCCCTTCAAAGTAGTTGCTCAGTGCCTGTTCGCGGGAAAACTCCCGCATGATTTTGCACTGTTCGGCAGACTGGATGTCTTTGTTGGGGGTAAAGTGGTCTGCGACGAAAACCACCTTGTCTTTGTCAAAAACTTTGCTTGCCCCGGATTTTTTAAAACGCTGAATCGCTATGGGCGCGGTGATATCGTTGCCCAGGGCGATGTCCACCTTGGCCGTGATCAATTGCCCCGGTGAAACTTGTTTCAGACCGGCATGATCGGCCAGTATTTTTTCGGTTATCGTCATTGCCATATCGGGATGACCCTCCATTTATTAGGGCGCTTGGCGGCATCATAACGAGGATCGCGTATCAAGCATCCCCGCCCGCCTCGCCTGAAGGCGGGGCCGATGGCGGGCAGGCGGTATCTGTCAAATTTAAGATTACGAAATTTGCTGCTCATCGGAACTGCTTTTTGCAAGCGTCCTCCAGGAAAACACCTTGTTGCCGATTTACTATTGTAAAGCTAAATCAAACCTATCAAATGAGTTGCATAAATGCTTTTATGCGGGTAGATTTAAATTCGAAATTCGGATTTTTATCCGATTGATATCACCCCATTTTTGCACATCATAACAGCCTAAGTACCATAGCCAGGTTAAATAAAAGAGGTGACGCCATTGCAAGCCATGATTCTGCGAAAATTATCCAACCTTAGAGAAAATAAGCAACCGCTCGAACTGATCGAAATACCTGTTCCCAAGCCGAAGGTCAAGGAAGTTTTGATAAAAATATCAGCCTGCGGTGTTTGTCATACCGAGCTGGATGAAATCGAAGGCCGCACCCCGCCGCCGCGGCTTCCGATTGTTTTGGGCCATCAAGTCGTGGGAAAGGTCGTCGAAAACGGCAAAAGAGCACATCGATTCAGCATCGGTGACAGGATCGGTATTGCCTGGATTAATTCAGCCTGCGGCAAATGTGCTTTTTGCAACAGTGGACAGGAAAATTTGTGCGAACAGTTCAAGGCCACCGGCAGGGATACCAACGGTGGCTATGCCCAGTACGCAGTGGTTCTGGAAGATTATGCTTACAGAATTCCCGAAATATTTTTAGATGTGCAAGCCGCGCCCCTGTTGTGTGCAGGGGCGATCGGCTACCGATCCCTCCGTCTGACCGGTCTAAAAAACGGCCAGGCCTTAGGTCTTACCGGATTCGGTGCTTCGGCTCATCTTGTTATCAGCATGGTTAAACATCAATTTCCAAACTCGGCGGCGTTTGTCTTTGCCAGAAGTGAAAAGGAACAGGAGTTTGCTAAAGAGCTCGGAGCCGTATGGGCTGGAGACACAGAGGCCGAAGCTCCGCAGAAACTCGACTGCATAATCGATACGACCCCGGCATGGAAACCGGTTGTGGAAGCCCTTAAAAATTTAAAAAGCGGTGGGCGCCTGGTCGTCAATGCCATACGAAAAGAAGAGGTGGATAAAGACTATTTACTGCAAATCGATTACCCTCAACACCTCTGGCTTGAAAAAGAAATAAAGAGCGTGGCAAATGTCGCCCGGCGGGACGTCAGCGAATTTCTGACACTGGCGGCACAGATTCCTTTTATACCGGAGGTGCAGGAATTTTCTCTGGACCAAGCCAACACGGCTCTGGTTGAGCTTAAAGAAAGAAAAATCCGGGGTGCCAAGGTACTCAAGATTGATTAAAACTGAAAACCGGTTTGAAAACCACCCCCTATTGCCAGATAACTGCGTTATCGTCAACGGAATATTGTTGCGTTTTACAGAGATAAGAGGGCGATAAAAAAATAGTGGATTTTCCGAAGCCGTGAAGGCCTACCCCCTATGTTTCTGCATGGATTGTCGGAGCCGGCTTGAAAAGGAGGTAACCGGCGTGCGGGTATGCGAGATGTGCATCCAATCCTGTCCCGTGGGTCACGGGAGCGCTCTGGGTAATCGGATGACCAAAACCGGGATAGGGGATTGTTTGACCACCCATTTGGCGGTGCTGCCGATCAGAACATCGGCGATGACACCCTGGCCGTGGGTACCCATGACGATGAGGTCACAATTCTGTTCCTTCGCTGTTTGAACTATAATTTCGGCAGGTGCCCCGTTTTTGATTAAAATTTCGTCGGTGACAAAGGTCTGATCTTTTTCACCGGTCTTTACCTCCTCGGAAAATGCCTGGAGAACTTCTTTTATGGCGATATGATCCCTTTTCTTGCCGATCAGTTTATCCCGCGCTTCGGAATAATGTCGCATTTTGATATCTTCCCATGTGCCGGTATTGATCATGTTCAATATAAATTGTTCCCCGGGGAATTCAGCAAGCACATGAAGGATTGTAATGCCGGCGCCATAAATATTGGCAATGCTGACCGCATAGGAAAAGGCGTAAACTGCGGTTTCCGACAAGTCGGTTGCATACAGAATCTTTTTAATTTGAATGTTCGGTAGTTTCATTTTTATATCCATTTAGTCCTTCTCAAGATAAAAGACCTCCACCATTCACACCTTCTGGCCGTTTACGGCGATTTCGGCACTCTGCGAATTTCCACACAAAATCTCTAAACTCGAATCCCTAAATTCCGCATATCTCACTGGCAATTCTGACCGCTTCTTGCTCCATTGGGGCCTGCGGATAGCCTATTTCGATGCACTCCCACATGAATTTTTTTAAAAAGGCATACAATCCCCCCAGTCTCTCGCATTGCATGGTGTGAACCAATTCATGGACGATGATATAACGATCATTTGAATAATTTGAATGGATAAAGATTCCGTATCTGAGTGAAAGTCCAACCGTTGCAGATGAAATCAATTGAGTTGCCTTCATCGCCGATTTCAAAATTGGATGCTTCGGAATGGGTATCTGAGGGACTTCGTAAATCCAAACTTTTCCCGGAAATCTCACACCGATCAATCTTGCATCTTCCATATACTGATGAGGTAGAGCAGTTCCATGCTCCAATATGACCTTTTCTTTGGCTTCCGCCCACTTCACCGCCAGTGGCAGGATACTCTCGAACTGTTCAGGTGAGATTTGCATTTTGGTATCGTATCCCAACACCTTGTTTACCGGGTAAAGGCCGAGGTCGAATACTGAAACCATTTCCTAAGGGTGGAGCCAAAAATCAAGTGTTACCCTGGTCAAGCATGGCGTTTGCCACTTTTATAAATCCCGCAATATTTGCTCCGCTGAAATAATTGCCAGGATCGCCATACCTTTCAGCCGCCTGCAAGCAGTTCCGGTGGATGTCGGTCATCACTTGCCGTAATCTTTGATCGACCTCTTCCTTTGTCCACTTTATTTTAGTGCTATTTTGCGCCATTTCGAATCCGGAACAGGCAACGCCACCGGCATTGGATGCTTTTCCGGGAGAATACAGAATGTTGTTGTTATTAAGTAAAAACTGGATGGCATCCGGGGCTAAGGGCATATTGGCGCACTCGGTGACGCACATGCACCCGTTGCGGACAAGAGCCTTAGCATCTTCGTCATCCATCTCATTTTCGCAAGCACAAGGAAAGGCGATGTCGCATTTGACGCCCCAGGGACGTTTTCCCGGATAAAAATCTACCTTAAACTTATCGGAATAGTCCTGCACCTGGTCGCGACCGCTTGAACGCATGGTCAACATGTAATCGATCTTTTCCCCCTGGACACCGTCTTTGTCATAGATAAACCCGTCCGGGCCAGAAAGAGTGATTACCTTGGCTCCCATTTCCGTAACTTTTTTAGCTACGCCCCAGGCGACATTTCCGAATCCTGAAACTGCCACTATTTTACCGTCGATGTGCTCACCGCGAGTTTTCAACATTTCTTCGGCAAAATAGACGGCACCGTATCCCGTGGCCTCTGGTCGAACAGCGGAACCGCCCCAGTCGACTCCTTTTCCGGTCAACACGCCTTCAAACACATTTTTAAGACGTTTGTAATGACCAAATAAATAACCAATTTCCCGGGCACCTACACCGATATCGCCGGCTGGCACATCGGTATTGGGACCAATATGATTGTACAGTCCAACCATAAAGCTCTGGCAGAAATTTTCGATTTCGATATCGGATTTGCCACGGGGGCTGAAGTCGCTGCCACCTTTCCCACCACCCAGGGGCAGGCCGGTTAAGGCGTTTTTGAACACCTGCTCAAAGCCTAGAAATTTCAATATACTCAAAGTTACCGAGGCGTGGAACCGCAAGCCGCCTTTGTAAGGTCCGAGAGCGCTGTTAAATCCGATCCGATACCCCGTGTTAACATGAATGGTACCGGCATCGTCTCGCCAAGGCACCCGGAAGATAACGATCCGCTCGGGTTCGACTATCCTTTCCAGGATACGCTCATGTTGATAGAGAGGTTCCTTATCAAACAGCAAACTCAATGAAGAAAGAAGCTCATCGACCGCCTGAATATATTCTCTTTCCCAGGGATATTTTCTTTTTATCATTTGTGATATTTCTTGTACGTATGAGTATGATTTTTCTTTTCTGTATAAAGCTGTCTTATACATTGTTTTATACTCCTTTTAATTACCCGCGACTCAAATTATTTATTTTGCGCAAAACCGGCAGAACGCAGGGGCATACCAGATACCGTGTTCCATCTAAAGGTTAATGAAACAGGGCTCAAATCCTTGTCGGGCAGTTCTATCTGGCTGCAAGTATTTATTAACAGTATTCTTCGCAATACCAAACGCCTCCTTCCTTGATTGGAAATAGACATGAAGCCCGGTTGTCACAGTTAAGACACAACCCTTTCATCCTTCCGTGAATCGCCACGATGCCGGGGTTAGAGGAATGAGAAGATCGCTCGTCGGAATAGGTCTTCTTACTTTCAGCTACTTGTAGGGAGGTTTTATTGTCAAAATTTTCACAAAACCATATCGGTTTGCCCGCGATCTGGCTATTCCGATGGTGAACGCATTCGGATTCATAATTACAGGTTTGACAAATGCCTGTATTTTGAGGTTGAGCTTGCATGCACTTCCTCCTTCATTTTTGGGTTTCCGTTTCTTTTGTTAAATGAAAGAATGAATTATTGTTGCCCTTATATAGAGCAATCTATATGCCAGAATGAAAAAGGGGGTTGGATGACATCGGTCGGTTTGGTATCCTAAATTGATTAAGTTTAAATATCAGATAGATACCTAAGATTAGAGGTGAAGATATTACGGTGGTTCGCATGTAGACGAAATGGATGAAGGAGAGAAAAAACCGGGGAGGAATGCCTCGGCGGGGAAAAACTACCCGATTTCGGTTGGCAGGTTTGCCCGCCGTATTTTTTCCCGGAGGGTTTTACGGTCAATCCCCAGAATCTGGGCGGCTCTAGTTTTGTTTCTTTTCACACTGTTTAGCACATTCGCAATATGTTCCGCCTCAACCTCTGCCAAAGACCGGTTGAGACCCTTGCGCCAGCTGATGTTGAATCGCATTTGTTCAGGCAGATCAGCAACATCTATAAAATCACCGTCAGCCAGCACCACCAGACGATGGATCAGGTTTTCAAGCTCCCGGACATTGCCCTGCCAACGATAACTTTTAAAAATCTGAAGAACCTTGTCTGAGAATTGGGGCGCCGGGCGATTCATATCCTTGGAAAGTTTCTCCATAAAGAGCTGAACCAGTAGCAGGATATCCTCACCGCGTTCGTGCAGAGGCGGCAAAGAAATTTCAACAATGTTCAGCCGAAAATAAAGATCCTCCCGGAAGAGGCCCTTTTGGACGAGACGGTTCAGATCCGTATTGGTTGCCGCTATGATTCGTGTGTCGATTTTTTGAACGCGGCTGGACCCTACCATGAAAATTTCCTTGTTTTGAATAGCCCGCAACAGTTTCCCTTGCATACTCAGGCTGGCATCCCCGATTTCATCTAGAAAGAGCGTCCCTCCGTCGGCAATCTGGAAAAAGCCGGCGCGGGAGGCTTGCGCTCCGGTAAAGGCCCCTTTGACATGGCCGAAAAGCTCGCTTTCCAGAAGGCTATCTGGAATCGCTGTACAGTTGACAGTCACAAAAGGTCCTGAACCAGTTTTACTGCTGTAATGGATGGCGCGTGCCACCAATTCCTTACCCGTGCCGCTCTCCCCTGAAATCAATACGTTGACTCTAGTGGCGGCGGCCTTTTCAATGAGTCGGTATACGTGCTGCATGCCCGGGCAATTGCCAATAATATTGTGGCTGCTAGGCAGCGGCTTCGCTTCAACAGCACGGCGGTTTGCCAGCTTCTCGAGCATCTTAGAGACAGCCGACAATAACTCTTCATCCGTAAAGGGTTTTACCAGATAATTTTCAGCACCGTCTTTAACCGCCTCTACCGCACCTTTAATGGAAGGGTAGCCGGTGATTATCATTATTTCCGATCCCTTTACATTTTCTTTGACATATTTAAGTAGCTCCATACCGCTAATTTTGGGCATTTTTATATCGGTTATGACTAAATCCACCGAGTTTTGTCCCAAGAAGGCAATCGCTTCTTCCACGCTCGGTGCAGTGAAGACTTCATAGCCGGCGGCTTCGAGGTTTCTTTGGATAACTTCCAAGGTGGGCGCTGAATCATCCACTACCAGAATTTTGGTTGTGTTATGCGTTATTTTTTTATGATTCATTCTTTTCCTCCGGGGATAACCTTCTTCGTGGAAATTTGATCCGGAAGCAGGCACCCTGTCCGATACGGCTCTCCACGTCAATACTGCCGCCATGGGACTTAACGATGCCGTGAACCACAGAAAGCCCCAGACCGGCTCCCTGTTTGATGTCCTTGGTTGTAAAAAACGGTAGAAAAATTTGTTTTAATGTTTCCTGAGTCATACCGATGCCGGTGTCCTGAACCCGCAAGTAAACATGGTCTTCGTCGCACGAGGTTTCAATGGTCAGCTGACCTTCTTCAGGCATGGCCTGAAGCGCATTGACGACTAGATTGGTAAAGACCTGCTGCAACTGGGACATATCGGCTTTTATGGCCGGCAAATCCTGGTAAAGTTTTTTTGTCACTATAATTCCATTCTTAGCACATCGTGACTCAAACAGATAAATACCGTCTTCAATAAGTCGGTTCAGATTCACCAGTGTTTCCCGCGGCGGGGTCTGACGACTGAAAAACATTAGTTTTTTAATGACCTCCCTGGAATGCAAAGCGGCCCTAATAATGTTGTCCAGATCACTATAGACTTGTTCTGGAAGATCAGTAGCCTTTGACGATAGTTGGGCAAAGCCAAGGATATTTCCAAGAGGTTCATTTAGTTCGTGAGCCACACCGGCAGTCAATTGACCGATTTTTGCCAGTCGATCTGAATGCCGCAGCTGATTTTCTATCTCGGCTTTAGTATCGAGCGCTTCCTTTTTCTCGATGGCCAAAGAAAGATGTTGAGCAATGTTTCTCAGGAGGGCTCGCTCTTCATCGAGAAAGGGACTTTTACTCGTTTTATGACCATTTTTTGGAGGCGAGTAAATTACCTCAATGTTTCCCCGGGAAATCCCCTGGATAACCAGGTTTTCGGTCAGGGTGGGCCCAGCTAGTGCCGTATCCCGACTACCATAGGAATGCTGATCCAAGCGGATAATGGAGGTAGTGATCGCTGGGTATTGAAACGCCGGGGGAATAATAGCGGCGATGGATTCCAGCATTTGGGGAAGGGGCTTGTTTTGCCCCACAACCTTTGCCATGCCATAAAGACAGGTGAGCTCCTTGTTTCTTTCGATCAGTTGATTTCGCTCATTCAAGAGCTGCTTTTGCTGTCCAACACGCTCGGATACATCCTGACCGATTGCCAACAATCCGATGATATCTCCCGACGCGTCATCCTCAAGTCGCTTGTAGTCCCATTCCATAAAGCGTTCTTCGCCTGTACGGGTAATTATTCTAGTGACAATATTTTTTGGCGACTTGCCTCTAAGAATGAACCGCCGAAAATATCGCTTTGCCGAACCCTTTTCCTTCTCGGGCAGAAGCAGATCAAACCAATTTTTCTGACTCAGCTCTGAATACGAATATCCCGTGGCTGACTCCAAAAATTCATTAAAACTAATAATCTTCCCATCCAGATCCAGGATGAGGATGATACCTTTGGTAAGCTGGATGGCAGGCTGGTATAAATCGGCAATTCTTTGAAACATTTTAGCTTAAACCATATACATTGATTCATGGAATATTTGTAATATAGTCAAAACAAGATTGAGGCTGGGTTGGTATACGTAATGGATCTGCCTACAATTTAATGCTTGTTTTCAAAATACCGACCTATCTTGCCAGACTATACAAATATCAACCACTCAAAAATCTTTGGATAAGATTTGCATACATGCAACTCAGTTTGTGAATCATTCCGAAACCTGAATTTATTCGCCTCTCAATATATTGTATGTGCTCGATTTGGTCAATTCTTATCGTGAGATGTGGATTGAGTGCTTCAATCGAAAATACCGTCAAAGGTTATATTTGACCTGTTAATCAATATTAAAAAGTTATATAGTCCAATATTCTTGCCAAGACCTCCACTCGCTATTTGCCAGGCGTTGGTGTAATACTGAAACATTAACATGCTCCTAGTGGTCTTAAGAAAGTTACCAAACCTTTGGCGAAAGGAGGTTCATTATGAAAGTGCATTACGCCATCCATTGTTGCCTGGAATACCATCGGGCAAATTCAAAAAAGAAGCACCACTAAAAACTATGAAATCCCGCTTGCCATTTTCAACCGAGAATTCGGTGGCCGGGAACTGGAATCCATCACGTCAGATGAGATCATGAGTTTTCTGGACCGACTCGGTGAAGTCACGAAGCAGGCCACCAAGAAATTCCGCTACGCACTCCTTAAAGCATTTTTCAATTTTCTCAGAAACACCATCGATGAAAGCCTCCCTAATCCTTGCGATACCCTTATCATGCGCAAGATATTCAGAGAGCCCAAAATAAGCCGATGGGATATTCTTGAAAAGGACCTGGTCGATGAAATGATATTTAGAACCAGAAACCGGCGTGATAGACTAATGCTCGAATTGATGGCGCGCAGTGGCATGAGGGTTGGTGAGGTGCTCAAGATCAGGGCCGGCGACGTAGTAGACCAGAAAATTATTTTCAGGATCCAAAAAGCGGCAAAGAATCAGAAGCGGTCTATATTCCGAACAAGGTTGCCGAACGCCTCAAAGATTACCTCAGAGCCAGCAACCTCAGCCCTGCTCAACGAATTTTCCCATTCGGTTATTCAAGGGCCCGGGATATTGTTATGACGGCAGGCAGGCTGGTGAACATACGGCTCTGATCCCACGATCTAAGGCGACATGCTGCTACATATGCTTCAAGGTCCGGCACACCGATTGAGATTGTCAGCAAGGTGATCCTCCGGCATGCGAATCTGGCAACGACCCAGCGCTGCCTGGGGAAAATCACTGACGTGGAAGCTGTGAGGTGGATTGAAAATTTGTATAGTTAAAGGATT
Organism: Desulfobacterales bacterium; assembly: GCA_050053515.1. Lineage (GTDB taxonomy): Bacteria > Desulfobacterota > Desulfobacteria > Desulfobacterales. The sequence goes on from JASFTQ010000062.1 coordinate 16,013, forward strand.
CAACCGGGGCATCGTATCTTTGTGCCCCGGAACCTAAATTGGTGTGATATTGAAAATGAAGAAACCACTTTTTCGAATGCTATATCCTGCGGGTTAATAGCAGAATATTGTACCTTCCTGAAACTTAGGATTTAATGAATGAAACCTGAAATAAACGGGAGGGCTCAAAATTCCATATAGCCAGTTTACACCTGAGATATGAAAACGATATCACAATGATTTATTATCACAGTAGGATACTGATACGTTTACAGTATCGGTACTTTTGAGAGGCGCAAGATATTTGGTTTTAATAGAGATATCTGTAATTTCGGCTCAGTTACGATTAGTTAGATACGCCTGAGCTAAGCAGCAGCCAGGGCAACTCGTTAATCGAAAAAGCAAGTAAACACCAAACTACGCGGAACCCTTATATTGCTGTGCCCTGGCTGGCAGCTTAAGTGACGTGTTATACGATAATACATGGTGTTTGACCTAGGCAATTTGAGCTAAATTACAAATGAGCCGTTATGGAAAATTGCACATGCTCTCAGAGTTGCACATGAATCATGTTGTATAAACGAAAGAGACCTACAATTTTAATTTTCCAGATCTCCATCTTACTAAAATCATTCCTGACGGGCACTCTCGAAAGCATGGGATATTCTTCAACGACTTTGATTGTATCTACCCACTTTCGAAGACCGGAAGCTCTTTTCAGATGCCACTTAATAAGTGTTGATGAGTCCATTCCGCTTTTTTTCATGAGTTCCCTGTTCGACCCCCACGCTGTAAACCATGACATCGAATCAAAGATAACATGGGATGAAGGATAAGTTTCGGCAAGTTTACGGAACAGGATTTCGACATCCTGGGCTTCGAAGTAGCATAGTACTCCGGCAGCCATGAACAGAATGGAACGGCCTTTCGTCCACCGGGATATGTCATCAATCCAGCTGAAATCAAAAACGGATTTGGCAATCGTCATTTCTCGTTCTGAGTCAGGAATTAGCTTCTGCCGCAGAGCAACGACATCTGGAAGGTCGATATTGATCCATAGAACAGTTCCCTCGTCAACTCGCTGAAACGTGGTGTCCAAACCCGCTCCAATATTTACTACCACAGCTCTACTATTATTCGCAAGAAATACTTCAATGATGCTGTCGAAGTTGTAAGCACGGATAGCCCATACACCCTGATGATCCGCCACCGGCCCTTCCTCAATTTGAGAGAAATCATAGTCGATTCTTTCGACTATATTTTTGGCATAGGTATCACATACGATGGGATTGTCCTTCTCTGTCTCTCGAGCTCTTGCCCACAGGGGCAACATCAAAGTCTCCTGAACTGTACCTAAATCGATCTTAATATCCTGATTATTCATGTTACCTCAGCGATCATCATATCTATCCAATATATCATTATATTTTTTTAGCGGTCGCCTAAAAGCACTTTTAATTTTTTTTTCAGATGCAGCTTTTTATACCTAAACTGCATCCTTAGGTGCGTCTGCCTAATTACACAGAAACAAATATCAGCCGATTACAGATATATAAAAATATCACAAATTTTACCAAAATGGTGATTATAAGATGATAATCCCCACTCAGATAAAATTACAGATATCATCAAAACCAATCGCCAAGTCAAGCACATCCTAAATTTAATTTTTGAAAAATTTTTGAGCC
>JASFTQ010000063.1:0-17635 GCA_050053515.1 Desulfobacterales bacterium
GGTCGGTTGCAAGGATCCACTCCGATGAAGTTATCAACCAGAAGCCGTTACGGAACCAGGCTGTTAGTCGATTTAGCGCGCAATAGCGACAAAACACCGATCCAAATCGGCGAAATTTCCAAGCGGCAAGAAATCTCCGTGAAATACCTGGAACAGCTCATTCGCCCCCTTAAGAAGGCCGGGTTTGTCACGAGTGTTCGCGGGGCCAGGGGGGGGCATATGCTGGCCAAGAAGCCCGAAAAAATCAGGCTGGGTGACATCGTGCGGTTATTTGAGACCCACACAGATTTGGTCGATTGTGTCAGCCAGCCTAATAAATGCCCGATGTCTGATGATTGCCGGGTCCGTTTGGCTTGGCAGGAAGCCACCGAGGTCCTTTACCAAAAGTTGGACGGTGTTACGATCGCCGACCTGGTGCATGAAACATAGTGCTTTACGGCAACGTGCAATCAGGTTTGCGTCATACAGGGCATGAATACAACACCCCGACACCGCAAAATTTTATTGATTTCCAAATCTAAATCGACCGAGAGCTTAGCGAGTCTCTGCGACCGCCTCGGACAGGAAAAGTGAAGGGGGGTGATTTTCAAGAAAAACCGGCACTTCAACCACCAACCCCCTTCACGATCGACGATGGTATAGGGATGGATACTACTGTTATTAAACCAATATAGAATCAATTTTTTTTTATAAAACTTTTGAGGGTTTGGATTTATAAGCAGACATTAAACTGGGAGGAGAATATGAAAAGAATAGTCATTTTGGGGTCAGGAGCCGGCGGTACGATGGTGGCTGCCGGATTGCGAAAACATCTAAACGCAGCTGAGTGGCAAATTACCATCATTGACAACGATGAGATCCATCATTACCAGCCCGGATGGTTGTTTATACCGTTTGGTATCTATAGCGCTCAGGATTGTCAAAAACCCAAACGGGAATTCATCCCCAAAGGGGTTGAATTCGTTTTGGATGAAGTTTCCGGCGTCAATCCCGGCACCAAAGAGGTGGAAGGCAAAAAAGGCAAATATAAGTACGATTGGCTGGTGGTCGCCACCGGTTGCCGGATTGTGCCAGAGGAAGTTGAAGGTATGATGGCGGGCTGGGGTGACGACATTCACAACTTTTACACCTTGGAGGGCGCCGTCGCGCTTGGAAAAAAACTGAAATACTTTAAATCCGGCCGTGTGGTGTTCAACGTCGCTGAATTGCCATATAAGTGTCCGGTGGCACCATTGGAATTCATCTTCATGGCCGACTGGTTCTTTACCGAAAACGGGGTCCGCGACGATGTTGAAATCGAACTGGTCACTCCGGTTGCCGGGGCTTTCACCAAGCCCATCGCCTCCCGCGTTTTAGGCGATATTGCCGTGCAAAAGAATATCAAGGTAACGCCGAATTATGACATCGCCCAGGTTAATCACGATGAAAAAACCATCGAATCCCACAAGGGCGAGAAAGTTTCATATGATCTGTTGATTGCTGTGCCGCCCAATTTCGGCGCCCAGTGGGTCGAAGCCTCCGGCATGGGTGATCCGATGTGTTATGTGGATACCGATCACCATACACTAAAGGCCAAAGAATACGATAATGTTTATGTCGTCGGCGACGCCACCAATGTTCCCACTTCCAAAGCCGGCGCTGTTGCCCATTACGAGTCGGAAACAGTTGTCGAAAACATAATAAGAGAGATCGAAGGACAACAACCGAAAGCCACCTTTGATGGTCATGCCACCTGCTTTATTTGCTCCGGATATGAAAAAGCGGTGTTGATTGACTTTAACTATGAATATGAACCCCTGCCCGGTAAATTTCCCTTCCCGGGGCTCGGCCCGTTTTCGCTCCTTGGCGACAGCAACTTCAATTACTGGGGCAAAATGATGTTCAAGTGGGTTTACTGGAATTTGATGCTCAAAGGCGTTGAATTGCCTCTGGAGCAACAGTTAACATTAGCCGGAAAGCTGCGGCATGTCCCCGTAACAGAATAAGGAGGCAACCATGACCAACGAAGAATTGATTTTGGAGCGACTCGATCGTATTGAAACCCAACTGGCGCCATTGGTGCAAACCGCCAGCAGCGTCAGAGAGCTCCGGGATGACTTGGTCCCTTTGAGTGCTCAGGCATTCAGATTATTAATTAATGAGCTTGAAGACATAGAATCCGGTTTCCAGCTGGAAGACCTGCTGGAGATGGTCAAAACGCTATTGAGAAGTGTCAAGACCATTACCTTTAGTCTGCAGCAACTATCAAACCTGGTTGACTTTGTCACGACAATCGAACCCTTGTTGAGGTCCTCCGTGCCGCAGATAATCAACTACCTGGATGACCTGGAGCAGAGAGGGGTGCTACGGATGTTCACGGCGATGTTGGATGTGCGTGCCAAGGTTGCCGCGGCATATACCGCTGAAGACATAGATAAAATTGGCGACGGTGCGGTAGCCTTACTGGGTCTGGCCAAAAGCCTCAGTGATCCGCAGGCGGTGGCATTCTTAGAGAAAATGGCCGAGGTTCCAGCCCGGGTGGATTTGTCGCACACCAAGGACCTTGGCCCATTCGGCCTTATTTCAGCCGCTTCCGGCAAAGAGGTCAAACAAGGTTTGGGGGTTTTAATGGAGTTGACCAGAGCAATGGGCAAATTAAAACGAAACGGCGGCGGGGACACCGCCGCTGTATAAACCCACCCGGCAATTATGGGGTCGCCCCCTCTGGCACATCTGCTAACTTTGGACATGATCCGCTTAAGTCCATGGGGTGTGGGAGTATATTTTTATGAAGCTCAAAGGGCACGCAGCGCTCAAATAAAAGAGGATGCCATGAGAAAACAAATGGTTCAATGCGAGGACGGCCGAAGAAGACAGGCAAGAGTTTACGGCGAGGTCAGGCAGGATGGCGATTTTGAAATTTGGCGATCCGCGGTGAGAGTCAAGGGCAAGCACGTATCCGGAGAAGCCTGGCACAGCCTTAAATCCAAGATATGGTATTTTCTGACATATCCCGAAGGTAAGAACAGCCACCTATTGTACCGAAGCCGGGAGAATTCGATCAAGAAGATGCAGCGGGAATTGGAAACGCTCAAGGCCCGCCATTCGCAGGAATGGGATCAACTGGCGGAACAACGGAAAAAAATGGCGGCTATCGAGACTGAAATCAAAACGCTTGAAAAAAACATTGCAAAGTTAGAGCAGCGCGTACCGGCGGAATCAACTCAAACATTGGTTCGCTCAAGGCATGTGCGTACCCGGTAAAACACCCGTTCGGATGTTCAAATAACCAAGTGTGTCTGCCGATGTTAGTTTTGCAAAATCGCCATCGGCAGGGCCACACTGTCAAGCCGGCTGTTGCCAGTGCCCTTATTTTCGAGTTCTGGGGCCTGCCGCCGCTTTGCTTGCGGCTTGGCGTCACCACCCTTTCCGAAAACTGTCCCTGCTATCTTCCACCCCAACAGCAACTATTTTGACCGGTTCGCTTCCCTGCAAACCCCGCCTTTTAAGGCGGGGTTAAGGGAAGCTGTCTGAAACGGATACCTTCCTTTCCGGGCTGCGATGCACTGCCGAACGGCAGAACCCCCGCCCCTTGGGGCGGGGAGCTTCACTCAACGTATTATATGATCAGCGTGGCAGGAAAAGATCGAACAGCTTGGAAACGGACAAACCCACAATTACCTTGGATTAAAAATATTGACAGAGATTATTGATTAATTTAGGTGTATTGCTTTGTTGAAGGCTTTTGTTGCTTGCTATACAAACCGGGGGCTCCGCAGCCGGTCGCAGGTGCGCGTATAACAGCACGGATGTGCTTTGTCTACATACAATGCATTGGACCTGATATGATCGAAGATGATGTTCTGATAATTGGGGGGGGCACGGCAGGTCTTTCGGCTGCGCTTGAACTAGCGCGACTTGGACTCGGTGTTCACATCGTCGAAAAGACAAACTTTCTGGGCGGCCACGCCATCCGATTTTCGTGCAAAGCCACGGATAAATGCGTATCCTGCGGGGCTTGTGTCGTCGAAGAAAAATTGAAACTTGCGGTGGAAGATCCGAATATCAGGGTTACGACTGCAGGTCGCATCGATAAAATTTCCAGAAACAAAAGGTTTACGGTAACCCTTACCAAACAACCGCAATATATCGACTCACGGAAATGCACGGTTTGCGGCGTTTGTCTCGAGCAATGCCCGGAACCCGACGCCCTTATCCAGGGGTATTCAAAAAATAATGCTCCCCTTCTCGCCATTCGTAAAAAAAAATGCAGACACTTCCGTAATCTTTCGTGCACCCGATGCCGGGATAGATGCCCCGAAAAGGCAATTAATTTAGACAATGGTCAAGAACAAATCGTGTGCCTGGCGGATGCAATAATTGTTGCCACCGGTTTTGAGCCTTTCAATCCAGACAGCAAACCTTATGGCTACCGAAGATTTCCAAACGTCATCACCAATCTGGACCTGGAAAGCATGCTCAAAAGAAAGGGGATCGCTTTAAAGCCCTCTGATGATACCATTCCCCAAAAAATTGCCTTTATCCAGTGTGTCGGAAGCAGGGATGCAAAGCGCGATCATCTGTGGTGCTCCAAGATCTGTTGTGCCTCTTCGCTGCGGCTTGCCCGCCTGATTCGGCATAGGCAACCGCAGACTGAAGTTTCATTTTTCTATATTGATGTCCAGAACATCGGTAAAGACTATCAAACCTTTTATGCTGCTGTACAAAAACAGGTGCGAATGGTCCGCAACATACCCGCTGATATTTATCAGGCTGAAAATAACTGCCTGCAGGTGACCTATTACGATGCCGCTTCAAGCCATCTCCGGCAAGATATTTTCGATATGGTCGTATTATCCGTCGGCATAATGCCTTCAGGTGATTTAATTAAAATGGTCGAGTGGCTTGGTTTCAAATTTTCGGATACCGGGTTTTTAGGCTGCAGCGGCAAAGACCGGCAATTAAGCGCACCGGGTATTTTTACAAGCGGAACTGTGGCCGGGCCCATGAGCATTGCCGAAACGGTTGCCAGCGCAGCTCAGGCGGCGGCGGCGGTTAATAAATATCTGCTAATGGGGACAAGCAGTGCTGTGTCCCGCAAATAAGTTACAAAATTCAACTCAGGGTTTGACCCGCCGAAGCCCTATGGCGGATCAAACCACCGCAAGGCTTTTTGAACCTATTTGTGAGACTCGACACCGCGGTGATTACAAAAACAGACGCCGGGGAGGTGGACAGCTTGGATAAACGCGTGTTGATCATCGGCAACGGAAGCTGTGCCCGACGAATTTCACAAAACCTTATCAACCGCGGCATCGATGTGGTGGTGGCTTCAAGAACACCAGATATCGACCCTGCTTTGTCCTCCGGCGCCCAGCCTCAGCATTCGGGTTTTCTTGAAGTATTGACCGGTCACGAAGTAATGGCCTGTCAGGGCTTCATCGGTCATTTTGATCTTGTGTTCAAAAGTGCCGGACAACAAGTCAACCGCAGCACTTCCCTTGTCATTATTGCTGAAGACTATGAACGCAAACCCAATTTCGATCAATATGGTCTAAATCCGTCTGCCCAGATATGGTCGCTGTCCCAAATCAAGGAATCCAAAAATCAGCCCCCTCTTTTTAAGGATAAGCGCTCAAAAGGAACAAAGATTTTATTTATCAGTGGACTGACAAAAGAAAGCGACCCGGTGATCCATGAAGACGTTATGCGCACGGCTTTGCGACTTCAATCAAATAATGCGCAAAGCTATATTTTTACCGGCAACCTTAAGGTATCTGGAAACGGTCTCGAGGTCCTGTCACGTGATTTAAAACGAGCCGGCGCCGTTATTAGCAAATTTACCGACCAACCGCCTCAAATGCGTCAAAACATACAGGGCGGTCTGGAAATCGAGTATCTGGATGAAGTCACCCAACAGCGATTCAGATTTTTACCGGATATAACCGTGGTTGATGATACCATTTATCCCTCGAACTATTTGCACCATCTGTCTGATGTGTTCGATCTGGACACCGATCCGGTCGGATTTCTGCAACCCGATAATGTCCACCGCATCCCGGCGTACACGAACCGAAAGGGGATACTGGTTGCCGGACCCTCGAAAGCAGCGCTCAGTGTTGATGATCAAATGGTCGATGCCGATAGTACCGCTCTTAGCGCCATCGCGTTGCTATACGGTGCCTTTCGACCAACACCATACCCGGCAGAAATAGACAACGGTAAATGCACGCGCTGTTTGACCTGTCTGCGGCTGTGCCCGCATCATGCGATTTTTTGGGATGCAAAACTAAACGTAAATCCTGAAGCATGCGAGGGGTGTGGTTTATGTGCATCTGAGTGCCCGGCGATTGCAATCCGCCAACAAAAACTACAGGCGACAATGATCCATCAGGTTTGCTGGCGGCGGTCAAAACAAAACGACCCTGCTTCGCCCGCCATTGTTGCCTTCTGTTGCAGTCGATCCGCCGCTCAGTCCGCCGGCCTGGCACGCTGCATGGGTCATCGTCTTCCGCCGGGATTGTCAGTGCTGGAGGTGCCGTGTGCCTGCAGTATTTCAATCGAGTATCTGCTCGCCAGCTTTGACCATCGGGTGGAGGGTGTCCTGGTAATGGTTTGTCATGACGGCAATTGCTATTCCGGGAAAGGCAGCTACTTTGCCAGAAATCGCGTCAACCGAATTGCAGCATTTCTCGAGCATACCCGGCTTTCCGGGAAGCGAATTGAGATACACTCGCTGGCTTCCAATATGGGTCGGGAGTTTTCGCTAATAGCAGACCGGTTTGCGAAAAGGCTCATCGCCATGGGGCCGGCCTACCCAATGATGGGCAAACAATAGATGTGCCGACTTAAGGGTGTAATATGCAAGATATTCACGACAAATTCGATTTACATCGCGCAGATCACGGCCGTTTTTATTCCTGGGCATTTTCACAAGATTTATGCCTAACCTGCGGTATGTGCTCCAGTGGCTGTCCGGTCTCCGGCATTGACGGCTTTGACCCGCGAAAACTAATTCGTATGGTGGCCCTCGGCTTGCAAGAAGCGGTTGTAGACGCCAGATGGCCCTGGATATGCACCATGTGTGCGAAATGTGACAACATCTGTCCCATGGATATCGAGATCTCCAATATCGTTAGAAGTGTTCGGTCTTTACGAGAGCGAGACAAGGTTCCGGGAATACTTCACAAAGGAGTTGAGATGGCCCTCAAAACCGGCAACAACCTTGGCCTTCCCAGAGAGGATTTTATTTTCATCATCGAAGATGTGGCGGCAGAACTCGCCGAAGAGCCCGGTTTTGAAGGGTTTAAAGTTCCGATCGACAGGAAGGGGGCCAATATTCTGTGCACTATTCACAACAAGCTGGTGAATACACACAACGAGGACCTTAAACACTGGTGGAAAATTTTTCATGCGGCCGGAGAGGACTGGACCGTGCCTTCCGATTATTGGGAAGGGTGCAGCTGGGGATATTTCACCGGAGATGACCAGGCCATCAAGACGATGGCCGGCCGAATCGCCGGAAATTTGAAAAAACTTGGCATCAAAAATTTTCTTTGGTGTGAATGAGGCCATTCCTATTTAGCGACCAGGTCTGGTTTTGAAAGGTGGTATCCTGAAGTCTTCGAAAATATCGGTGCCTACACGGTTTTTGATCTTCTTATAAAATACATCGAGGAAGGCAGAATCACCCTGGATAAGTCCAGGTTCGATATGTTGGTCACCTATCATGATCCCTGCCATTACGGCCGCAAGGCTGAGAGGCTTTTTGGGCATGGCTACTACGAGGAGCCGCGCTGGATAATTGACCAATGTGTTGACAACTGGGTTGATCTCTGGCCGGCAAGAGACAATCAAATTTGTTGTGGTGGCGGTGGTGGTGCTCTTGTCACGGGTTATGAAGACGAAAGAATATATTATGGTCGCAGAAAGATGGAACAGGTAAAGGCCAGCGGCGCAAAAATGCTGGTTGTTCCATGCGACAGTTGCCACGGACAGTTCAACAGCCTGAAAAATGAATGCGGGATGAAAGACCTTCAAGTCAAATACCTCTGGGAGCTGGTGGCGGATTGTCTGGTTATCTAGCTCAGCTGCCGGGGCATTTTTTGCTCGACACGATGCTGTGTTATCCCCTGCCAGGTCTAGTAGCGGCAATACCCATCCATGTTTTTATAAATTGCCGGTTGACAGGGCTCGAATCAGATTTACGTTATTAGACAACCGTTACCGATCACCACGATGTGGTATATGCCATTTGGTAAACGGTAACAAAACCCTCAAACGGAATTGACCCCAACCACATCCGCAAAGCCGGTGTGTATTGCTTTAAAAGGAGGTTGTCATGGAGGTTAAAGATTATTGTCGCTCGATAGAAGTCGAGCTCATTGGCTGGAAGGCCAAAATGTACGATATGGTTCGCAAAATAGATAGGCTAAGAGGTTCCGATAAAGACAGCATGCAAGCCAAGGTTGAGGAGCTGCACGAGAATGTCAGCGATATGCAACAAATTATCGATCAACTCAGAACAGAGTGCCCGCTGGAATACGGCGATCAAAGAAAGGAGATAGACAGCGCCAGCTCCAATCTAAAATCCAAATATGATGATGCCATGGCTGCCATTCTTCAATTCTGAGATATCCCCCCGGCGGGTGTTTCGCGGCACGTAAAAATTGGGGTACCGCCGGCAAGGGTGCCGGGTTCCAAAATTATTTGACGCTCACGACAGGACAGGGAGCTTTCAAAATCACATATTGAGCGGTTGATCCCAACAGAATCTTGCCGACCTTGGATCTTCTTTTAACCCCAACGATGATTTCATCAATACTGTTTTGCTTGGCAAATTCAACGATGTCCTCTCCCGGCGATAGGCCGCGAATCAGTAAATGGGTTTTACAGCCGATGTTTTGTTCATCGAAAAGAGCCTTTGCGTACTCTAGTCCGCGTTCGGCCTGCTCAATTTCCTCACGCTGGCTTTCTGTGCCCGTGGCCATCGAAGTGACGACATCCACCGTCGCCCCGAAGGTTTTAGCGTGGTTTTGGGCTAAAGCCAATGCTTCTTTGGCGACATTGGAACCATCGTATCCCACCAGGATCTTCATAACCATACCTCCCTAATCGATAGTGGCGCTGATATTTACTGACCGTTTTTTTCCCGGTTCAATATATACATTTTTCTGATGAGAATTCAAACAATAAAAGAAAAATCGGAATCGATCAAGGGAGAGGCAAAGGCATTTCGGTGCTTCGTATGGCGCACTTGCAAGCAGCACCCGGTTTGTATGGCACGAAATTATCCGTCGGTGGTAGCGTATCCGTTTTCAACTGATTCCGCAGACCCGGCCTGGGAAATGGCAGAATCCGTCCAGCGCTGCGCTTCAAGCTTTTCCAGGATTCGCTTGGCAGATTCCGAGCCTAATTCATATGCCCTATCGGCATTTTCCTTGGCCCGTTCGAAATTTTTTAATTTGAGATAAAGATTTGCCAAATTTAAATAACTGGCTGGCGCATCAGGCAATAGCTCCGTGACCTTAGTAAAATTCTCGATGGCCTTGTGATACGATTCTTGTTCAGCGGCGGCCAGACCGAGCGCAAAATAATCACTGACGGGATCCGCTTTCGGAAATGGTTCGGCATCGGCCGGGGAACTCTCGGATGCAAACGCAGACATGAGGTTATCGGCATCCAGCGAGATCGTTTCAGTCGCCGATTCCATTGACAGGGGCTCTGAATCCTGTGAGTCCTTCTGATCCGGCGGTTGTTGATCCATGTGCGGCGCTTTTTCGAACGGACTTTCGGATACCCTGACATCTTGCCCTTCGGACGACGGATCGACGGCGCCCGCAGCCGGATGGTCAGATTCTTCGATATCTAGGCTTGGAAACTCGGGTAATGTATCGGTAACCTTTGCAGGGGCAAGGGCGTCAGAGGCGGTTGACTGTTTGACCTCTATTTTCTCCAGTATGCGTTGGGCCGAGTCCGATCCCAGCTCCAAAGCCTGCCGGGCAAATTCCCGGGCATTTTCATAATCCTTCAAGCGATAATGCAACACCGCCAATCTGAGAAAACTGCGGGGTGCTTTGGGTAATAACTCCGTAACGCGGGTAAAATTTTCGATTGCCTGCTGGTAATTTTTTTGTTCGAATGCTTCAACCCCTCGTGTAAAATATGTCTTGGCTTCGACCCCTTTTGCGGAGGATGCTGCATCGGTTCCCGGCAGTGATGATTTTCCAACAGACTGAGTTTTCGGGGTAGCAACATCATCACCGGTAGGTATATCGGACACGGTATCGGCAAATTCCGTATCCGCTGATGCGTCAAAACCCAATTTCTGTTTAACATCAATTTTTTCTAATATTCGTTTGGCAGAGGCCGATCCCAGATCAAGTGCTTTTTGGGCATGGGCTTTGGCGGTGTCATAATCTTTTAAACGATAGTATAAAGCAGCCAACCGGATAAAGCTGCGGCGGGCGTTTGGCAATAACTCTGTGACCTTGGTAAAACACTCAATTGCCTTATGATAGTTTTTTTGCTCAAAAGCTTTCAAACCCCGGGAGAAGTATATTTTAGCTGTCTCCGGGTCTGGTGCTGTTTGCGGTTCGGCTGTTGACGGCACCGGCGGTTCCAGAGAGCCCAAAGCCTCAAAATCCATGACGACCGTCTCGGTGGAGGGTTCATCTACGGGCGCCGGTGAACTATCACCGCGGTCAAGGGGTTCCGGCCGCCGATCTGCATACTGTGTTTCTTCGGCCGGCTCTCCGTATATCATCACATCCTGCTGGGCATCGGTATCCGCTTGGCTTTTTCCCTGGGCCATCGAAATTTCAGAGGCGGTTGCATTTTCAATGAAATCATCGGCCCCCCAGATAATGGCTTCTTCGGTGGGTGTTTCGCTGAATTCCTCGGTGTCTGCCGTATCGATGTCTGCAGCCTGTTTTTCCTCAATCTTGGCCAATATCCGTTTAGCCGATTCCGCCCCTAAATCAAGCGCTTTCAGGGCATGATCACGGGCTGCATCGTAATCTTTGAGGCGGTAGTACAAAATTGCAATTCGCAGCAAACTCCGACGGGCATTGGGCACCTGTTGGGTGACTTGGGTGAAATATTCGATTGCGGTGTAATAGTCTTTTTTCTTGATGGACTCCAAACCCTGAGCGATGAGACGCCTGGCAGAATCGCTTGTTCCGGGGGCATCAGCCCGGGTGCTTGCGGATGGGTCGTCATCGGAAGGTTTGTTTGCTGACAAATCCGTTTCAGTTGAGGATTTCGCAATGTCCGCCTTGCTCTTTGCATCGATTGTGATCTCGCCTTGAGTCGTATCGCCATCAAACGTATCTAAATCCCATACAATTGCTTGCTTGCCGTCTTCAGTGGGGGTCTTATCCGTAAGACCCGGGCCTGAATCCCGGCTTTCTTTATCACTCGGCGCCGGCGTTTCGCCAACGCTCTCCTCAGCCGAACCACCAGATCCTTCCGGCTGTTCAGGGCGACTTATGGTATCTTTAGCCGCCGGCGGTTCACGGGGAGTATCCGCCATATCGTTGCGTTCTATTGTGATGGGGTCACTCGGTTTGGGGATCACAATTTCCGGATGCTCCGGATCATAAGGCGCCAGAAGTGAAACCTGATGCTCCAACGCCCGAATGCGCTTAAAATCCTGCTGCTCGCGGAGCAAAGCCATTTTTTCGCGCTGTTCGTAGAGCTCGAGCTGCTGGTGCAAATATTGGTGATCGGATTTCAGGTTTTCAATATGTTGCAGAAGACGCCGGTTATCTTTGATAATGATTTTAAACTGTTTCTGAAATGCTTTGACATAGGTTCGGCTGCTCTTGGTTATCTGTTCTTCAATAACTTTACCCAATAGCTGATAGTTAAATTCCGAAGCCTGGGTGCCCGCAAGTGATGCAGCGGACTCACTTTCATCGAGAAGCTCGCTTTGATCGCTAAGATACGCCTCCACGTTATGGGGAACCGTGCTTAGAAAATTTTCTTTGGTCCAGGCGAGATATTCCCCGTAATCGTAAGGCTTGAACTGCCACTCTTTAACATTCACCAGCTGGGTGATATGCTGCAGCAGGTGATCCATTATATCGAACATTTCAGGATTTCTATTCATTTCCACCAGCAGATTATAGTAGCCGTCTTCGTCCGGTGCCGATGACGCTTCAACATCGAGCAAATCAAAATTCCCCTGTGCGATATACCCGCTTAGATCCTGCGCAGGATCTTTTTGTTTGACCAAAAAGGTTACCACTGCGATGTCTTTTTCATCACAGAGTTTGGGTTTGAATGCATCCACTAAGAATTTATCAAGCACCAAACCTTCTAGATCCCCTGGTTTCAGTTCTTCTGCCAGCGGCGTTTCCATTGCCTCGATTCCCGGTTGCAGTTAATTTTGAGGGGAAGGTCCGCGGCGGCGCGACCGTTGGGGTGCCCACCGGCCGGTTGCCCCAATAACCCATTTATGAAATTTACACTAAAACCCTTTTAAAGTCAAGAAATAATAGGTTTTTTATTTAATCATTTCCAGTAGTTAACCTTTTGATTGTTCCTGGCGCCAAAATCCGCCTGCCTGCAATTCACGCCGATCGTTTTTTTATTTGTTTTCTAAAAATTGATCTGTTAATTATTTTAGGGGGTCGCGGTATTTTTTTCACGACAGATCGATCGCTGCTTGATCTATCTCGCTTGTTGTCAACGCCTGTAAAAAATCTGGAAAGGAAAAAATATGGGGCTTTATGAATTGATCGATGATATGCCGATGTTCAAATTTTTCTCTGAAAAAGAGAAAAGGGATTTCGTTGCCATGGAGCATTCGCTGCTGGGCTTTAATAAAAATGATTTCATCATCCGGGAGGGGGATGCCTTCAGTTCACTGTATCTTTTAATTAAAGGAACCATCCTCATCACTAAAACGGATTATGACACACCCATATCGAAGCTTTCTCCCGGTGCCCTGTTTGGCGAAATGTCATTCTTATCTAAAAAGCCGCGCTACACCAACGTTATTGCCAATGAAAAAGTATTGGTAATGAAAATGGATGATGAATTCTTTAGAATGGCGGAGCCTGATATCAAAGACAGAATCAAAGACTATCTTATCGAACTGCTCATCAATCGATTGGATGCGATGAACGAATCACTCAGCAAGATAGCCAAATATGCGCGCAGTTACGCTTTGAAATAAACCGCCAAATTACTCACGGTTATTTTTTTCTTTACCCAATCCAAAGGTTTATTTGCCTTCAAATTTATTAGTGAATTCCTGAATCGAACTGTGTTATAATAATTTGAAATGGTTGCGGGATCAAATACCCGCCGTAATGACCTGTTGAGGAGGCAACCATGCTGACAATCGAATTGAAATTCAATGAGGCAGTCCTCAAAACCATTGAGACCGATAAGGAGGTTATCACGATCGGGCGGAATGTCAAAAATGATATTCAAATTGATAATTTGAGCGTCTCAAAACAGCATGCAAGGATTTTAAAGCACCAGGGAAAATATATCGTTGAAGACCTTAACAGCACCAACGGCACCTATCTGAACGAAAAAAAAATTTCAAAGGAAAAATTAGTCCACAATGATGTTATCACCGTCGGGAAGCATACCCTGACTGTCATCCTTGAAAAACAACCTGCCAAGAATTCTGATCAGGATATGATCAATGACACCATGATGCTGACCACCGAAAAACACAAGCAAATGCTCCAAAAACAAAAAAGGCCCAAGGACAAAAAATAACCGTCCCCCCAAAGGCCCTGTATCTGTCGGTCGGGGCCTTGTCGATTGAATCTGCGCTTGTCTCATTGGCCATACGCCACCACCGTTTTTGCCGATCCAAGATAATTTTCATTACGGCCTTCAATCCATATCAACCATTTTTTCGGATCATAAGAAGGGATCTCTCGGCAGCATAAAAGGGAAGTTGATACCTTCTGAGCTCCACCGACAGACCATCGACACCTGAAGCCGATGCGATCGGATGGCGTGAAACCATCGAGCGGCAGAACGCCAAATCCGCCTCGGTGGTTTTTCCCCTCATTGCAACCATCAGACCGTTCTTGGACAGCATCGGCAAGGCCATTAAAATAAAATCTTTTAAGGACGTAAGGGCCCGGCTGATGATAATACCAAAGGGTCTCGAAAAATCGCCGACTTTCCGGTTATGGGGCGGTTTGGGCAGTTCAGACAGTGTTTCTTGAGATGGGGGCGCAACAATAATGTTCTCCCCCCGGATTTGACGCACATCCACATCTTGCAGTTCTATGATCCGGCAAACATGGTTTAGGAAACTGACCTTTTTTCGGGAAGCATCAACCAGGGTCGCAGAGAGAGTGGGAATCAGGACCTTCAGGGGTATTCCCGGAAATCCGCCGCCTGAGCCGATATCAAGCATGGCGTCGTGGCGTGGCAGGGTGCTGGCAGGAGCAATGGAGTCCACAAAATGTTTTACGGCAATTTCGAGGGGATCAACAATGGCGGTAAGATTGATTTTTCGGTTCCAACGGATCAGTTCCCTGGCATGGATAGCAAATATATGGGTCTGTTCAGCAGTGACAGGGACACCAAAGGCTTTGGCTCCTTCGCGGATGATACCTTTCCATTTTTGTGAGCCAATTTCCATGAGCTCAACTGGGGCAGGGGCAGGGGTAATTTTTGCGACCGCCGTGAACTAACTGATGCACACCCGCCGGACTTCGCTGATATCGGTAAACCCCTGAAACGCTTTCATTATGCCATCCTGCTTTAAGGTGGTCATGCCTTCCATAATCGCCTGTTTAAACAGCATTTCAGTGGGGGCCGCCTTTTTAATCATTCTTTTTATTTCAGGAGTGCCCTCCATGAGTTCATGGATGCCCAATCGCCCGCGGTAGCCGGTGCTGGAACAGCTGGCGCAAGCACCCGGTCGTTTGAGGTTAACTTCGGAGCCATATGAAATCCCGGTTTTATCGAACATCTTTTTGCCATAATCCGAAACAATCTCCTCGAATTCCTCTCGAGCGGGATTGTATTCTTTACCGCAATCCTTACATAATCTCCGAACTAACCGCTGGGCCAAGACAGCCAAAAAGGCATCGGAAAAATTCAACGGATTGAGCCCCATGTCAAGCAGACGGGTGATCGTTTCGGGTGCGCTGTTGGTGTGCAGCGTTGATAAAACCAAGTGGCCGGTCAGGGATGCCTCGATACCAATTGAGGCGGTCTCCTCATCCCGCATTTCGCCAATCATGATAATGTCTGGATCGGCCCTTAAAAAAGCGCGCATGACCCGCGCAAAATCAAGTCCGATTCTGGGCTTGACCTCTACTTGTCTTAAACCGGCCTGGGTGATTTCGACCGGGTCTTCAGCGGTCCAGATTTTGACACCCGGTTTATTGATGTGCGCCAGACAGGAATGAAGGGTAGTGGTTTTTCCGGAACCCGTCGGTCCCACGCATAAGAGAAGGCCATATGGTTTTGAGATAGCCTTTTTCAAAACGTTGTAATTTCGCTCCGTCAGCCCCATATCCTCCAATTGCATGGCACCGGCTTTGGCCAGAATCCGCAAGACCACATCCTCGAAACCGCCGGCAGTCGGTAATGTGGCTACACGCAGTTCAAACGATGGTATGCCTTTGCGCTTAAATTTTATTTTACCGTCCTGGGGCAAGCGGCGTTCAGCAATATCCAGATGAGACATAATTTTGATTCGTGAAAGAATTGCCCGGGCCATTGAATTGGGAACTTTGAGGTAATCCTGGCACACCCCGTCCATTCGGAAACGAAAGTTGGTGGCCTTGGTAATCGGCGAGGGCTCAATGTGAATATCGGATGAGCCCTTGCGGTATGCCGCAATGATGCACTGATCAACGAGTTTGACGACTTTGCTGGAACTCTCGTCAACTTCTTCGATATCATCATCATAATCTTCTTCTTCCTCGAAGGAGACATCCGGAATCAGGTCATAATCATCGATACCCTCATCGTTTGTCTCGGCATCCGCTAACGACTGGCTCTCAGAATAAAACTGCTTGATATATTCCTCGATATCCTCCTTTATGGCCACGGAGAAATTAATCTTGGGCGTATTCAGCAACGCCTTGATATTATCTGTTTTGTTGAGGTTTCGTGGGTCATCGACAAGCACCTCAACCGAATCTTTATCCCAACTGAGGGGCACCCACCCCTCGTTGATCAGGAAGGCCTCTTTCAGATTACCCAATAACTCCATGGGAGTTGGCGTGGCCGGGTCGTATTCGCGAAAAGGACAGCCGTAGTAAAGCGAAAAGGATTTGCCGATATCGGCTTTGCTGAGGTTGTATTGACCGGTCAGGACGAATTCCACACTTTTTTTCATTTTCTTGGATAGGGCAAAAGCTTTCTGGAGCTGGTCTTTGGTGACTTTGTTTTGCTTCAGCAGGTAGTCATATTTGGAGCCCGAGGCAAAGCTTGAGGTGATCGCCTCCAGTCTTTTCTTAATTTCCGAATCGGTTGGATTGATTTGCTGGGCAGACTTATAAAGATCCAAGGCCGGTTCCTTGTGATCTCTTTTTTCCATTTCCTGACCGAAATAGTATTTCACCCGTGCTCTGGCCTCTTTTTCCAATCGCTGATCATCGGCTAGTTTGTTGACATAATCGATCACCTTGTCAGGTGACTTATTCTTTAGAAGGCATTCGGTATAATCAGCCACGATCTTATCCGGTGGGAATCCTTGAAATATCAATTTTTCATACTCATTGATGGCTTCAACATATAGTCCCAGCTCTTTGAAGCTGGCCGCACTGTCTAAAAGGGTCTGGCCGCTGAGAATGTCACGCCCGCTTTCCTGGCCGGACAGCTTTTTCTTTAGCATGGATATGTCTTTAGCCGTGACCCGGTTGCTGACCGTTTGGGCCCGATTGGCCATTTCCTGCTTAACGGCATGCATTTTCTTTTTGATTGACTCGCTCGTGCGGGCGTCTTTTTCGGGAACTAATGAAAGAAGCTGCTCGTATATACTGAGAGACTCATCATACAAACCCATGGATCGGCAGACTTCCGCCTCGTTCATTCTGGTGTCAAGATCTGCTTTCATTTTCTCTTTTACCACCTTTCATTTTCTAAAGTCCCTGTCGGCTGACGAGGACTCGCGCAGGGCAATGGATAACCCCCGTATATACTCTACACTTTTAATTTTATTTTTTAAAAAGGCGTTTAAACCCCTTGGAGCCCTTGATCCGTTTTAATGACGGTAAGACGATATCACAATTCAGCCGCACCATGGCCGCTGAAACAAAAAAATCCATCAGTATCAACAAATACCCCAAATCGGTTTTGCGTACGTAGACCCTGCTCTTTTCATAAACCAGATCGGTTTCTCTAATTCCGTTCAGCGAATCGATAAAATAACCCCATTCTTTTTTTTCAGGGTCATTGGTCAAGGGCACAGAAAATTCTTTAAAAATGATGTCGCCACGATCTGATAAAAGCAGGACCCCTTTAATCCCCTCCATCTTCATAATGTCTTGAAATAATTCTCGCATAGATTCAAACCCTATTTATGTCCCAACTACGAACTCCGTAGGTTGTCCAACAAGGCCCCGGCAACCCTGTCTGTGCCATCTATAAGAGCCCGCCATGTTCATATGGTCAAATGGCGCCGTTGCCCCTCATTTATGCAGCAGCTGGATTATTT
>JASFTQ010000064.1:0-17586 GCA_050053515.1 Desulfobacterales bacterium
GAAATCATTGCCCGCTTTTCTCCTGGATACGGTGAACAGAAAGTTGTTGCCTTCTGTGCCCAAAACGGTTTGAGCCTGATCCGCCGAACAAGGGGGCGGCTCAATGTTTACCTGCTGCGTTTGGACAATCCGAAGTCCCGCTCCTGTCTTGCGGTAGCCAACTCCCTCAACGATAATGAAGAAATCATATGGGCACAGCCTAATTTCCTTTCAAGAATCAAACGCAATACGTCCGACCCTCTCTTCAACGATCTGTGGCACCTGAATAACACGGGACAGGGAGGAGGAATAGTGGATGCCGACGTGGACGCCCCGGAGGCATGGGCTTTGCAGACGGCGGGCTCGAACATCGTGATTGCCATCATCGACGACGGGGTTGACCTTATGCATGAAGACCTCGAGATCTGGCACAACCCCGGTGAGTGGGGTGCCGGAAAAGACAGCAACGGCATCGACGATGACGGCAATGGATATGTGGATGATTACCAGGGTTGGAATTTTTCCGACGATAACAATAATCCCAACCCTGTCGACCAGGAAGACGATCACGGCACTGCCTGCGCCGGTGTTGCGGCCGCCAGGGGCAATAACAATCTCGGTGTGGCAGGTATCGCATATGGGAGCCCGGTTTTGCCCGTCAAAGTCATAAAAGGTGATACATGGGTTACCGGAATTGTAATGGGAGAAGCTATCATGTATGCGGCGGATCTTGCCGATGTCATCAGCTGCAGCTGGGGTTTTGTGTCAAGCAGCTACATTGAGGATGCCATTGATTATGCCGTCACCAGCGGTCGGGGCGGCTTGGGGTGCCCGGTTTTTTTTGCGGTGGGCAACGGCGCTGCCAGGGGATGGACACACTCTGGACGCGGGTTAAGTGGCATCCCGCCCGGCGCTACTGTAGCACACGGGTGGCTCTATCGTAAAGATGGGTTGGGTGAGGCAGGAGCTGATGCAGCATGGATAGACAATGTAAGCCTTGACGGCTCTCTGGAAGACTTCAATAGCGTATCGCCCCCGGGATTGCCCTCCGATTGGTACAATTATAGTGATAATGACGCTGACTGCGCAACCGTGAATGACCCGGCTCATGCAATAGGTGGGGCTGGAAATTCCGTGAGATCAGGAATGATTGGACCCGATGAACTGAGCGGGTTATACGTTCAGAAGACTGACCCATCGGGAGGAGAATACACATGGACCTATTACGTCTGGGTGGATGCAGGCCCCGGCGATGGCCTTTATGCAAGGCTTTGGACCGGAACACAATGGTCTGATTATGCATTCTTTCGTGGCGAGGGAATATCTTTCCCAGCCAGCTACGTGCACAGCATAGCGGTGGGTGCCAGCAATAATCTGGACACGCAATCCTCCTACAGCCAGTATGGCGATGGGCTTGATTTCGTGGCACCCAGCAACGGCGGAACCCTTTCGATTACAACCACAGACCGGACGGGCTCGGCCGGTTATTCCGCCGGTAATTACACAGATGATTTTGGCGGCACCTCCTCCGCCACGCCCCTGGCCGCCGGCATTGCCGCGCTGATGCTTTCCAAAGACCCAAACCTCACGGCTCTGGAGGTCAGGATACTGATGCGCCGTAGTTGCGATATAATCGGACAAGATCCCTATGATGATTACACCGGCTGGAACAAGTATTATGGCTACGGCCGTGTGAATGCATACAACTCTATCATGGCCCTCGACGGGCAGCGACCCGCACTGCTCAAAGAAGAGGATTTTTCAGGCGGTCTGCCGGGCCCTGCGGACGGCTGGGTATTCTATTCTTCCAACAGCTACGGACGAGTCCAGGTCGTTGACGGCAGGTTGCGCATGGACGTTTCAGATGATTCTAACTATGCGCTCAATGAAGCCATACTCACAACCGATATGACGGGGGCTAAACATGCCTGGCTGCGCTTTTATCAGGCTGATTTCGGCGATGAAAGTGACACGTTGCCGGAGAGCTTTACCGGTCACTATGATGGGGATGGGGTTGCCATCAGCAATGATGGCAATACCTGGTATACGATTGTGGATGCTGCGAATTTGAACACGTCGGCATCAGGAAAGGCGTATGCTGTGGATCTGGATGCAGCGGTGAGCTATATCAGGGCCAACTACGATCCGTCGTTTGCTTACACTGCCAATTTCGTGTTTAAGTTTCAACAGTACGATAATTACACCTATAGCACGGATGGTAGAGAATGGGATGACATTTCGCTGACCGGCATGCAAGTGGGTGATTTGGACGGTGATGGTGTGGGCGACCATTTGGACAACTGCCCCGACACCTACAATCCTAGTCAGTTGGATTCAGATGGAGACGGTGTTGGCGATGCATGTGATGGATGTCCGGCCGATCCCGCCAAGACCGAGCCGGGATTGTGCGGCTGCGGCATCCCCGATACGGACACCGACGGTGACGGGACTCCGGACTGCGATGATAACTGCCCGGATGACCCCGCCAAGACCGAGCCGGGATTGTGCGGCTGCGGCATCCCCGATACGGACACCGACGGCGATGGAACACCGGATTGCGAGGAGCAGGGACCCAATGGCGATAATCCCAATTACGACGGCAATGCAGACGGTATCCCCGACAATCAGCAGGCCAACGTGATTTCGCTGCATAACTGCGATAATCAGTATTATGTAACCCTGGAGCTGGCTGCCGGAACAATCGTCAATTACTGCCAGGCGGTTGACAATCCCTCGCCGGCTGATACTCCATCGGATGCACAATTTCCTTATGGCTTCTTTGAGTTCAGCATTGAAGGCATGGGCAATGGCGGTGCCACCGAAGTTACCCTGTATCTCCCCGCCGGGCAGTCTCTTAATACGTATTATAAATACGGCGCAACTTTAAATGACCCGATTGCCCACTGGTATGAGTTCCTTTATGATTCTCCGACGGGAACGGGTGCAGAGATTAACGGCAATATCATTACCCTGCATCTTGTCGACGGTTTGAGGGGAGATGACGATCTTGCAGCTGACGGCATCATCTTTGACGTCGGCGGCCCAGGGGTAATCTCCAGTCAGGATGGCGGCGGCGGCGATACGTCAAACGGAGGAGGGGGTGGCTGTTTCATCGCCACAGCCGCCTATGGATCTCCGATGCAGCCTTGCGTAGACATATTGCGTCAATTTCGTGACCGCTTTTTGATTGATACCAGCATTGGGAAAACCCTGCTCAGATGTTATTATCGATACTCACCGCCTGTCGCCAATTACCTGGCCGAACATGCTAACCTGAGAGCGGTGGTCCGTTTGATCCTACTGCCTGTCGTGGGAATGAGTTGGGTGGCTCTAAAGCTTGGTCTTGTAACCACCATAGCGGTCATGCTCCTGTTTGTCACCGGTATTGTTGGATTCGTATCTAAAAAGGGGGCAAGATGAATTAATCACCAACATCGTCCTCATCTTCATCTTGATATGCTCTTTTTTTAATCAAAAAACGAACGAACCCCGCTATCGTCAAAATTGCCGCCAGAAAGAATAGGGCTTCATAAATATAGGTCGCTAAAAAGGCAAAAAAATGGGCGGGCTGCTTAAGCTGATGCCGCCAATTACTTTCAAGCTCCTCAAAAGAGATCCCAAGACCTTCAAGTAGCGCCGTTTCGAGATCTTGTCCGGATTTCAGCCGGTTGAGCACATCCAAAACGCCCGCCTTGCCGTATTGCCCTTCCATATACGCCACCATGCTTTTACTTTCCTCGTAAGCCAACCACAGCAACTGCCTGTCCCGGGGGAAGCGATATCTTAAATCCGCCAGCGGGATATGATTGCCCGCCAGAATGGCATCCCCCAGAGACCGGCGCCTGGAATCCATCAGCAGTTCCATCATGCCGTCGCTGACCCACTGGGCGATCCCCTCATCGAGCCACTTCGGCAGACGTGAGTTGCGAATGTGGTGATGAAGCATCAAATGACAAATCTCATGCTTCATGGTTTTTTCGAAGGAGAAGGGCGTATCATTCATTTTTGAATAGTCAATGATGATGAGATTTTTGGGGGGCACGGCCAGGGCGACAATATAACTGTGTCCGCTCAATCGATTGAAATCATGGCTGTTTTTCAGAAGGATGACGGTGGAGGTGACTTCGTATTTCCAGCCAAAAAACGCTTCCAGTTGTGTTTTTGCCTGTCGATATATTTCTGCCGCCTGCCGGGCGGCATTTTTCAAAGACGCCTCATAGTGGATGTCCACTCCGCCAGCCGAAAGCACAATCAGCCGGGCATCAGCAAGTTGCGGGTTGCCCCATATGAAAAGAACAACCCCTAGAGCCCACGTGACACCCATGCCCTTGATTTTGGGAGATCGAGTTGTCATTCATTCGTCTGCCTGTTTAGCGTTATTCTCAGAATACGATTCCGGATCAAAGCTATATTATACCCCAGTTGAGTTAAAACTCAATTGGTCAGTGGTTCATTGTCCGTAGTCCCTTGCCCATCAAATTATTGGTATCGATTTGGTTGAGGTGAATATTATCTAATCAGAAATAGGCTTAAAGCGGGCAGGTAGGTAATTAAAACGAGCAACAGAAGCATTACCAGCAGATACGGCAAGGAGGCTCGATAAAGTCGCGTGACGGGCTTTTGAAATCTAATACTGGAAATAAACAGATTGATGCCGATCGGCGGCGTCGAATAGCCGATTTCGAGATTGACCAGAAAGATCACGCCCAGATGAACCGGATCAACACCATATTTCAGGGCGATCGGCACAATAATGGGCACGACGATAACAATCGCCGAAAAGATATCCATAATGCACCCCACCGCCAGCAAAAATATATTCAAGCCGGCCAGAAATAAATATTTGTTTTGGGTCAAGCTGCTCAAGCCGGCCAGAATCTGATCGGGAATTTTTTGGTCGACCAGATACCCGGTAAACCCCAAGGCGAAGCCGAGAATAACCATAATGGCGCCCGACAGGATCGCACTCTCAACCATGATTTCCGGCAATTGTCGAAAAAATGAAACTTCCCTCAGAATAATGCATTCCACGATGATGACATACATTAAAACCAGCGCCGACACTTCCGCGATGGTCGCGAAACCGCCATAGATCCCGACGATGATAATGCCGATGATGGGCCACTCCCAAACACCTTGCCTGAATGTTTCTTTTACCCGGGTCCAGGATACCGGCTCGAGGAGGTCCCCGGTTTTTTTTTGATTTCTTGCAAAAACCAGCTGGTGACAAAAAACATAAAGGGATAGTAGCAAAACCAAACAGATGCCGGGCACAAGCGCTGCTTTGAAAATATATTGAATATCGATCTGGTTTACGACACCGTATAAAATTACCGGCAGGCTGGGGGGAAACAACAGGCCCAGGCTTCCCGATGTGGTGAGCAATCCCAGAGTAAACCTTTCATCATAGGAACTTTGGCGTAAGATCGGATACAAAACCGCACCCAGGGCTACGATCGTAACCCCGCTGGCCCCTGTCAGGGCTGTGAAAAAGGCACAGGAACATATGGCTGCCATGGCAAGCCCGCCCGGCAGCCATCCTAACAAGGCCTGCAAAAAATTCATGATCCGATTGGGCGCTTTGGTTTCAGTCAACAGGCAGCCGACAAATGTAAACAATGGCAATGCCACCAGCACCGGCATAGATGCAAGCCGGTTCATTTCGATAATGACGAGTTGGAGCGCTTGCCATTCGTAATTGATAAGGTATAGACAGGCGATGGAAAGGGCCGCAACGATCGTAAACAGGGGTGCTTCGATGAGTGCGAATCCAATAATCAGAATGACGGATAGATAGATGAGGTACATAAATATTCAGTTTTCTTGGTAATAAAAACAATTGAAGCGTACCCTGCAGCAAGCTGCAGGGTTTCTTCCCCGAGAGGAATTCTATCTATTTTCTGGTTCGCTCGCTAACCCCGCAGCAAGCTGCGGGGAATGCGCTCACTATCGCGGTTCAATATCTATAAAGATGATGATTTATAATTTTTGTTCCGAATCTGAAAAAGGATATTAAGAAAAATAGCGGAAAAGCCAATGCAACCCAACCCCAAGGCCCAAAAATATCGATTTCGTTTTTGGTAAAATCCAGCGACGCCCAAAACAATATCCCCATGACCGCCATCCCGAACAAACAGGTTGCCACATGGGCCCAAAAACGAACCCGTGGACTGCAAAATCTGAGCAGCAGTTCAATCTTGATGTGTCGTTGTTTTCTTATCGCCAGGCTGGAACCGATCAAAGCCAGCCATAAGACCAGTACCGGCAGCAGTTCCAATGCTTGCTGGGAGGAATAATTCAATAGATTCCGTGACAGAATACTGAAACCGATCAGCAAAATAAGCGCTGAGTACAGTGCCACCGCCAGCCATTTTTCAGCTGAGGCCAGGCCATCATCGAGTTTTTGGATAAGCTGCATCACAGTTACAAACCCAATGTCGTTATTTCAGGAAGATTTTCGGTGGGCATTTAAGATGCGCTGGACTTTCTGGAAAAAATCCTTTGAATAAAGCTCGCCAATATGCATTTGATAGATGCTCGATGCATTTTCCTTGAGCAAAAGGATTTGGGCCGGAGTGGGACGTTCGAATGCAATGCCGGCGCCTCGTAAAACGCGCAACGCCTCGGAATTCTCTTTTCTGGCCAGCCGGATGAGTTCATCACAAAATTTTCGGGCCACAGCGCGCAATATGGTCTGGTTTTTTTCCGACAAGGCCTCAAAAATATCTTTTTTGATTAATAGGGCCCCGGTGGAATTCACCATGGGATAGTCCAGCATGTAACGGATTTTGGAATACCACTGAAACGCTATGGCCGCCAGCGGCGGAGAATAAAAGGAATTTATCATGCCGGTTTCAAGCCCGGTGTTCACATCTGCCAGATGCAGTGGATATGCTTTAATCCCTAAAACCTCCAGGCTGGTTTTTGCTACCGGATCGCCTTTCCATACCCACATCTTGACCGGCTTAAAGCCCTGGGGTCCAACCATATCGACTTTGGAAAAAAAATAAACAAAACCCGCTTCGGCAAATCCAAGCAGGACATACCCTTTTTTTGCAAAGTCTGCCGCAAATTCATCAAACAGCGCTTCTCGCACGAGGTCAATTTCCCGGGTATCCCTGAATAACAACGGTGCCTCTAAAATTCGCACTTTGGGTTCGATTACGCCGAGTCCGACCCCCGAAAACCCGGCAGCATGAATCTGATTGATGCGCATTTTCCGCAGAACATCCAGTTCATCCCCGCTGATCCCACCGGCATAGATTTCAAACTCGACTTCACCATCGGTTTTAATTCGGACCTCCCGGGCCATCCGATACAAGGCGTTTGTCCAGGTGCTTCCTTCGGGTGTGATGAGAGACACTTTGACCAAAGTGCTCGCGGCCAATGTTGCAGTGGGCCCCATAAACAAAAGCGCTGTCAGCGTGACCAGATAAGAAAAATCGTATCTGAATCTTTTTTTCATACCAAAGCCTTTCAGCCTGATACGCCCTCTCAGTGCTCAAAGAGCCGATCAGCGGCCCGCAGGTAGATTGCGGCCCGCTCGCGCGCTACTTTATTCAGCAGTCGATAGGCTTTTTCGTCTGACGAGTGTCGAATAATGTCCCTCAATACGCGAACATACTCACTTCGTTTTTGCATCTGATACAGGTAATAACGGGCGTAATACAGATCGGCCAGTAAAAATCCTTTTCCAGCAATTTGCATGAGCTTTTTATAATGCGCCAGCGCCAGGTCCGGCTCCCCGCCCATGGACGGCGAACGCGATGCATGATAGGCAATCAGAACAAGGTGGGCGCTGCCGTGAAAATATGCGGCATCAAGCTCGATGACCCGCTTCATAATCTTTTCAACCAGAAAGACCTTTGATAATGCCTCCACCGAATCTCGATTGTGACTCACGTATCCGGCCAGATTGAATCCATACCAAAATATGGCCGGCAGGTCGCTGCCGCCCAAATTTTGCAATACCGAATCAACCGTTGAGACATTTGCCAGTTTTCGGCGGCAGTCAGGATGGTTCAGCTCGATCGCTTGGAGCGCGTAGTCGGCACCTCGGCCATAATAACGGTCGAGGGTGTTTTTCATGATCGAAAAATCAACCGAATCAGCAGCGAGCGACCGCCCTTTTAGAGACATCCGCTCCAGTTCGGGTTCAACAAATGCAAAGGTGTAACCGGCATATAGTCTTGATAACATTACCAATATTTTGAAGTTCGCCGGATCATTGGCCAAAAGTACCTCTAATAGCTTGATATTGGCCGGCAATGCCGTCTCGAGCATGATAAGGTCATCATCTTGCTCAAAGGTCGACATGCCTGTCTCAAGTACTCTGGCCATTTCATTGACGAGCAACTGCCGACCCGAGCAGCTCAAAATGCCGACTGATATAACAAAAACAAGTGTTCGGTTGATGATCTTATGCATTGGGTGAGGTCTTGGCGTTTTTGGAAACCGGGTCGGATTTTGTCATGTGGGATCTACCTTCAAATGCACACCCCTCTTTGATATCTATCGATCGTGCCGTGATATCACCGCTCATCTTACCGGATGATTGTATCTCAAGTTGATCACGGGCCATGATATTGCCCGTAACCGTGCCTTCGATAAAGACGTTGATTGCCTCTATATCGGCCTCGACCGTTCCGGTAGTTCCAACATAGACATCGCCGTTTAATTTAATGGCTCCCTTGACGTAGCCCTCTATTTTCAGGTTTTCGTTGCCTTGGATCTCCCCCTCTATTCTCGCATTACGGCTTACCAATGAAGTGGAATCAGTAGTTGATCGGTTTTCCATTCAGATGACTCCTTTCGACGGTGGTTCATGCAATCATGTGGATCAAAACGGATTAAATATCTCCCATACTAACATGCCCGATAAATTGGGCACCCTCTCGGATGGATATTAACGGGGTAATAATGTTGCCCTTGACAACAGCCGTGTTAAGAATGTTCAATGTTTTTGTCGCAGTTAAATTGCCCTCGACGGTTCCACCCACCGAAATATTGATGGCCTTGACATTGCCAACAATTTTTGCCGACTGGTGAACGTTCAAATTCCCATTCAAATTGAAATCACCGATGTGAATACCCAGCAACTGGATATCGTCTTCCCCGGAAACGTTTCCGTGTACCTTCAGCTTTTTCCCCAATAAGGTCAAGCCCTCTCTAATATTACTAATATCGGGGGTTCCAGTGGATGCTACATCTTTCTTTTTCTTTTTAAATAAGCTCATTCAATGACTCCTCAAATTTTGTTCGCGTCAGTTTTCAAAACGACCGGGTTATCACCGCAAATTAAGCCTCTCCTGAATCGCGATATTCGTGGTCCTTCAGGCGGTGGCCTTTTTCTCAGAACGTCAAGGGCCCAAAAGCAAAGAGCGCGGACCCCCGGCTGAAGAGAATAAAACCAGCCCTTGAATACGGCCCGGGATTCAGATCCTAACTTTTTAGTCAATCAGATAGCGGTAATGTGAAAAAAAATCAACGGTAAGCACACAAAAAATTAATATTCAATAAGGGTTGAGATTTCATTGCCGGTGTAATAGTGTGGCATTGGATTTTGACAGGCAGCATATGTTCAGCGCAATGAAGCGATCGGTTCGCTTCCCTGCAAGCCCCGCCTTTAGGCTGGGAAGATTCACTATTGCCCCGGGGTTGCCAAGCGCTGGGATCTATGGAACAAAATTAAAACCGTATCATCGAAAAGGCCGAGCGGATTTGTTTCCATGAAACAATTATGCCTCACAATTCTGGTAATTTACCTGGTCCCCGCCGTCCTGGCGGCCGAAATTCCCGGGGACTCGCAAAAATTTGAGCAAGCCAGGCATCGCATGGTGGCCGATCAGATCCAACGGCGGGGTATTGCCAATCCCGACGTCCTGGCGGCGATGTCGAAAACGTACCGGCATCTATTTGTGCCCGAGGGAATCCAATCGCGGGCTTATTCAGACCGGCCACTGCCCATAGGGGAGGGCCAAACCATTTCTCAACCCTATATTGTGGCTCTGATGACGGAGAGCCTCAACATCACCCGTGACTCGCGGGTGCTGGAGATTGGAACAGGATCGGGATACCAGGCCGCTGTCCTCGCCAAGATTGTCAAACAGGTTTATACGATTGAAATTAAGGAAAAACTTTTTAAAAAGGCCAGCCAACTTCTCCAAACTCTGGGTTATGATAATATCGAAACGCTCCTGGGCGATGGCTATTTTGGCTGGGAAGAAAAAGCCCCCTTTGATGGCATCATGATCACGGCAGCCGTCGATCACATCCCCCCGCCCCTTTTAAAACAGCTTAAAAACGGCGGCAGGTTGATCCTTCCCTTGGGCAATCCCTTTGCCTATCAAAACCTGGTCCTTGTCACGAAACAGGATGGGGATTATACCGTGGAGCAGATTACCGGCGTCCTGTTTGTACCCTTGACAGGGCACGCCCTTGAAAGTCGCTAGTGCGTTTTGAGTAATCTATAATGATTTTCATCGCTGTCTTCCTGTTATCGCTTTCTTCACTTGCTTTCGAGGTGCTCCTGACCCGGGTGTTTTCGATTAGTCAATGGAACCACCTGTCTTTTATGGTTATCAGTGTCGCCCTTTTTGGATTCGCCGCCAGCGGCACTTTTCTGGCGATCCTCGATACCCTCAAAAAAAACTGGATAAAACAGCTTTCAGCAACCGGCTCTCTGCATGTCATCATTTTGCTTTACAGCGGGTCAACATTCGGTTCTCTCATCATTGTTAACATTATACCGCTGGATTATTTCCGGCTGCCGATTGAACCGATCCAGATAGTCTATCTATTCAACATCTATCTGGCTTTGACGTTTCCCTTTTTTTTCACCGGTATGATGGTGTCGCTTGCTTTTGTTACGTTTCCTGAAAAAACGGGATATGTCTATTTTGCTACCATGGCGGGCTCAGCCTGCGGTGCTTTCTTGCCGCTGCTTTTGCTCCCCCTTTTGAGTGAAGGAAAGTTAATCGTCGCTTTCGCTCTTGTGCCCATCATCCTACCAATTTATGGTTTTGCGGCCCATATGAATCGTTGCAAAGCGCCATTGAAATTTTTTGCCAAACGGCCTATTGCCGCCTGTCTTCTCGGTATTGGAATCGCGCTGGCCGGGGTCGTACTTTATTTTACCGGCGGGGGTAAACTTTTAGAGGTAAAGCCCTCGGCTTACAAAGCGCTCAGCCAACTTTTGCAGTTCCCCCAAACCCGGATCAGCGCCACGGCAAACAGCATCAGAGGCAGAATAGATACAATCAAAAGTCCGTATGTTCGCTTCGCATCCGGCTTGAGCCTGAAGCATACCAAAATCTTGCCGCAACAGGACGCTATCTTCAGAGACGGGGACAACCAATTTGTGTTATACAAAACCGGTCAGCCGTCGGATTTATCCTTTGTAACATCCACCCTCGCCTTTGCCGGCTATAACCTGATCGACAATCCCCGGCATATCCTTTTAATACAAAACGGGGGCGGGTTGGGTATTCTTTGTGTCATTGCAGCCGGGGCACGGGACATCACGGTTGTCGAACAAAACCCCACATTGGCCCGTATCGTGCGGCAACATTACAAATTGCCCGTCGTCAATGCCAACCCAAGAGCTTTTCTGGCCAGATCCGACAAGCGTTTCGATGTCATTCAAATCGAGAATTGGGGCACCTCGATTCCGGGATCAGCGGCCTTGACCCAAGACTACTCTTTTACCACAGATGCCTTTGGAAAATACCTTGACCACCTCACCGAACAAGGGATCCTGATCATA
Organism: Desulfobacterales bacterium; assembly: GCA_050053515.1. Classification (GTDB taxonomy): domain Bacteria; phylum Desulfobacterota; class Desulfobacteria; order Desulfobacterales. The sequence goes on from JASFTQ010000064.1 coordinate 11,744, forward strand.
TCCCGCAAGCTTATTCTGCCCCCCTCAGATTCGCTTCGTTTATGGGCGACTGCTTTTGAGGGTCTGAAAGCTGCGCAATTCAAAAACCCCGAAAAACACATTGCATTGCTGCGCAGCTGGGATACCTTTACCCTGATTGTATCCGCAGCACCTTTAAACGATGCCCGCCGATTGTCGGAATATGCCGATAAACAGAATTTCGACCTGGTTTATCTTCCTTCGCTCAAGTTCAGCCAGGCCAATCGGTTTTCGAAATTCAATTATCCCTATCATTTTTCAAAAATCACCCAACTGGCTGGAGAGTATTCCTCAAAAAAGGAAAGCAGGTTTTTTGAATCTTATTTGCTCGATGTTAAGCCTCAAACAGACGATCGGCCGTTTCCGGCCAAGTTTCTGAAATGGTCCAGATTGAAGCAGTTGTACGAAAGCACCGGCAACAGAATTTATACCCTGTTAATGTCCGGTGAAATTGTCATCCTGGCCGTATTTGTCGAAGCTTTTGCAATTTCCCTTTTTCTTCTGTCCCTCCCCTTTTTAATCATCAAAAAAAGAGGAAATAGACCCTCTCTGGCAGAAGTTGCTTACTTTCTTTCGGTCGGCGCCGGATTTATGTTTGTTGAACTCTACTTTATAAAGCAATTTATACTTGTGTTTGGCGATCCCATCATCAGCTTTACGGTTGTACTTACCGGCATCCTCGTATTTTCCGGACTCGGGGGATTCTTGTCGCAGCGCCTATCGCAAAAAGACATTGCCAAAGCACTGTTGGGCCTGATGGTCCTTTTGATGGCAATGCCTTTTATCCTCGAGGCACTCACTTACAAGATTTTGAGGTTGCCAAACCCACTGCAATATATCGCGGCATTCATGATACTTTTTCCATGCGGCCTTATGATCGGCTTGCCGTTTCCGCTGGGGATGCGTTATCTTGTGAAAAGCCCGGTCAAACGAGCACATGCATGGACCGCCAATGGCTGCACATCCGTGTTATCTTCGATCATGGCTGCTCAAATTGCCTTGAGTTTCGGAATTCCCTATATTATAGCAGGGGCGGCAGGGGCCTATCTAGCTGCCTTTGCCAGCACTTTTAATGCAATCTCCGGAAAACGCTGACGATGGAAGGTTCTTTAAGTCTCAAAGTAGAATGCTACGCCGGATACCGCGGCGAAGAAAGGCCCCGCTGTATTTGGATGGGAAAAAGAAAAATAACGGTTCTTGAGGTGATCGATCGATGGCTGGCTCCGGACCATCGCTATTTCAAAATTTTAGGAGATGACAGGGCCACTTATATCATTCGGCACGATATTGAAAATTGGCGCTGGGAACTTATTTTTTATCGACAAATTGAAGATTCGAACCCAGAAAAAGACGAATAGCACAAAACCACTAAATAGCTGAAGATGTTGACGTCATATTCATTTAAACCGGCACTGCCCTTCAGAAATAAACATCTGCAAACTATTTTGGCCAGTATCAAATGCGGTGAACGGCGGGGTAATCCGATGCTTGAGGCCGCCGAAGAGATGATTTTGGAAACCGGCAACGGTGTCAGACTCCTCGGATCTTTTTCAGCCCCAAATCGCCGCAAGGCCAAGGGCCTGGTCATAATGCTACATGGCTGGGAAGGCAGCATTGACTCGAGCTATATGCTGCGGACCGGTCGCTGCCTCTTCGACCATGGATATGCGGTTTTTAGATTAAATTTCAGGGACCACGGTGTGAGTCATCATCTCAACACCGGTCTATTCTATGCCACGCTGCTTGAAGAAGTTTTTCAGGCGGTAAAACAGGCAGCTGAAATGTTGAATGGTTATCCGGCGTTCCTGCTGGGTTTTTCTCTGGGGGGCAATTTTGCCCTACGCATTGCCCGTCAGACATCGGCGGCACCCATCGGCAACCTGAAACACATTGTCAGCATCAGCCCGGTACTGGATCCCGCCAAGGCTACGGACAGAATCGAAAACTGTCGTTATATCCGCCGCTATTTTTTAAAAAAATGGCAGCGTTCTCTGGGACGGAAACAGGCGCAGTTCCCTCATATATACGACTTCTCGGAAATTATGTCCTTGAAATCGATTCGAAAAATAACGGATGAACTCATCCGAAAATACAGCGACCTCGAGTCAACCGATGAGTACTTTAAAGGATACACCCTTAAGGGGGGTGATTTAAAGAAGATCGCCACACCCACCACGCTGATTGTTGCTGAAGATGATCCGATAATTCCGATTGGGGATTTTCATAAGCTGCAATTAAACAGTGACACCAACATGGTGATCCACCGCCACGGGGGGCATAATGGATTTATCCATGGATTTGCTCTGAAAAGCTGGTACGAAAACAAGCTGGTGGCACTTTTTAATGACACCCTAAGAAGCGATTCTCAACATAACGTTCCGGAATAGAGCTGAGTAAAGTGACCCGGGCCAAAATTTAACCCCTGCCGGGGTCCCGTGCAATCGAGATATTAGGGTGAGAACCTTTCTAAGAGCGACCATAAAAGGAGGATCAAATGAGTGAAAACACGGCACTGGATATCCTAAAGAATGCGATTTTGTTGGAAAGAAGAGGAAAAGCGTTTTATTCAAAAATAGCCGCTGAAACCGACAGTGATGCCGTTAAACAATTTTTTGGCATGATGGCCGACGAAGAAGACACCCATATCCGCATTCTGTCCGATCAATACAAGGCCTATCATAACAACCAAAAATTCCGCCCGGGAGATTACAGCGGGCAACACCCTGTCGATGTCGCCTCTGAAATATTAACCCGGGAGATGAAAAAACAAATTTCTGCAGCGGAGTTTGAAGCAGCCGCTATTTCGGCTGCTATGGCGCTGGAAAAAAATGCCGTTCGACTTTACGCTGACCGGGCAGAAGCCTCCGAGGATCCCGCTGAAAAAGCACTTTACCGCTGGCTTGCGGATTGGGAACACCAACACCTGAATTTTTTAGCAGATATTGACCGGCAAATAACCGAATCAATCTGGCAAGATAACAGCTTTTGGCCTTTCTAAGCGGGTCGATCATTCATTGTATGGAACCAGTATTATGGGACAATGGGCTTTTTCCAGGATGGTCATCCCCACGTAGTCGACCCGACCGAGGCACATTTTGGCCCGAATTTGATGGCAACCCAATACGATCAAATCTGCATCAATAACACGCGCAAGTTTACAAACTTCAAGGGCGGGATCAGCGGGGCGAAATTCATATTTGACATCGGAAAGACCGGCCAGGCGCGGTATCACTTCACTTTCAAATTGTTTTTCGACCTCTTTCAAGGCAGTAATTATTCTCGGGTCTGTATCGCTCAAATCCTGCAAGCGATAGTCCAAGGCATGAAACAGATAAAGTGTGGCATCATGGCTTTTTGCCAACTGGATGCCTTTTTCAAGGGCAAATAAACTCGCCGGCGAAAATTTTACAGCCACCAAAATTTGATTAAACATCATCGCCACCGATGGATGTATGGCCGATACAGCAAAGCCTTCGCTGCTCTCGATTTTCAGGATTCGAATTATAATTTTGCCCGATTTACACCTTTCCCGACCTACCGTCATCGCAGGGCTCGCCCATGGTATCCAAACGGGAATGTTCTGCAGTCTCACTTGTTTCACAAACCGGCAGCTGCCCGGCTTCTTTCATAGGTTTTTCACAACACTCGGGAACATTGGTTTCATTTCCCTCTAATTCAATCGCGTTACCACATTTTTCGCAGGTATATTGCTTTTTTGCCATTATGACCTCCCATTAAGTGTACCGTCTAATACTCTATTATTAAGTGGTTTACAACGTTGTGTCAAGCAGTAAGAAGGTTGCAGGATCCCGGGGAAAGGCATTAACGGGCTGTTGGTTAATTGAGGGGTCGGGGTGTTTTTTTCTTGCCATACAACCGGGTGCTTTGCACCCGGTTGCAAGTGCAACGCTTGAATTAACTGTTTCGTCTTGACTTTTCAGCCTGTCATCGAATATTGAAACTACCCGCTTTTCCGGTGGGCGTTGACTGCACGGCAAGATGCCGGGTTGTTGCCTGCCAAGCCAGACAGCGGCAACTGCCTTGCATTTTACTGCCGGTTATTTAAAAGGTTCACTCCAACAAGAACCGACACCGTGTTTTGCCTTTCTCCGGCGGCAATAACCCTCTGCCCGTTGGAAGCGCAGGAGAGATTATCCTGCCGTGAAAAAAACACCCCGACCCCTCGTTTAATTACAATCTCTTATACGCCGATGATACCAACGACTGCACCCGTCATGCTCGTTGCCAGTGTCCCGGCTATAATCGATCGAAATCCCAAAGCCACGATTTCATCCCTGCGTTCCGGCGCCATCGTTCCCATACCGCCGATCATGATGCCAAGGCTGCCGGGGTTTGCAAATCCGCACATGGCATAAGTCATTATCATAAGGCTGCGCGGACTCAATGCCCCTTCAGCCAGCCGACTCATGTCCAGATAGGCGATAAACTCATTGAGAATTGTTTTGGTCCCCATGAGCGTCCCGGCAGTCGTGGCCTCATGCCACGGAACTCCCATGAGCCACACCACCGGAGCCATTATGAGACCCATAATTCTTTGCAATGATAGGGGCTGTCCGGCAATATTCGGCAGCAAGTTCAGAATCAGATTAACGAGATGAACGAGTGCCACCAGAACCACCAGCATGGCAACGATATTGATCAGAAGTTGCACCCCCTGGATGGTTCCTTTGGTGACGGCGTCCATCGCGCTTGTCGCTTCTTCCGGAGAGACCATTTCACCCGATGTCAGATCGCCGGTTTCGGGAACCATAATTTTAGAGATCGTAATGGCGGCAGGTACACTGATGATGGATGCGGTAAGAATGTGCCCCATTACATCCGGAATTGTTTTGCTCAATAGGCTGGCGTATAAAACCATAACGGTGCCCGCAATCGTTGCCATGCCGCAAGTCATGAGGGTAAAAAGCTCACTGCGCGTCATAAATTTCAGATAGGGACGTATGAAGAGGGGGGCTTCCACCATACCCACAAAAACGTTGGCTGACACGCCCAAACCTTCGGCACCCCCGACCCCCATCGTTTTCTGCAGGGCCCACGAGAAAGCCCTGACCACCAGCGGCAGGATTTTCCAGTAAAACAAAAGCGCTGATAAGGCACTCATCAGGAGTATCAGCGGCAATGCCTGAAAAGCCAACACAAAGCTGGCACCCGGATATTTCTCCTCGAAGGGCAGATCACCACCTCCTAAGTATCCAAAAACAAAAGAAGTGCCTGCTCTGGTAGATTCCTCCAGAGATAATACCAGACGGTTCAGGTAGAGAAAAAAGTCTCTGAATATCGGCAGTTTCAAAAGAACTAGCCCGACGACCAATTGCAGTCCTATTCCGATCAGGACAATCTTGAAGTTGATTCTCCGGCGGTTTTCGCTGATGATCCAGGCAAATCCCGAAAATACCAAAATTCCTGCGATACTCTGAAAAATCATAGTTCCCATCTCCATAACCCTCAGGTTAAGCTCGATACTGGAATCAAATTTCTCCCTTCATTTTGAGACCGCGAAATATCATCTGAATAATTAAATCTTTCGATACGATATCCATAACAAAAGATACCTTACTTGTCTATCGTGAAAATATACCTGCAACCCCGTCAGCCGGGGCAGGCCGGTATCCCGGCCTTATGGAATCGGCAGCGTCCAGGGGGGTGTTGCAAAGTTGCCAAAGTATGCTAATGTGTAGTCCTTAAAGAAAACGTGGTCCTCCGGGCCAAGGTTTTCAAATTACGGCCTCTAAACGGTATCGCATGCATCCAATCGTCAAACTGATCACATGGGTTGTATTTGGTTACATGCTCTGGTGTGGCTT
>JASFTQ010000065.1:0-17401 GCA_050053515.1 Desulfobacterales bacterium
ATATCGAAATTGAAGGCACTGTCAATCACCGTCTGGCAGGCTGCGGTACAATCGCCGCAACAGGTGCAATTTTCATTCACATACCGCGGATTTAGTTTGATGGAGACAGCATAGTTGCCGGCAGTCCCATCGACCTTCTCAACTTCGGCCAGCGTAAACACCTTGATTCGTGGATTATCCTTGATCCTTCTGAAATTGATTTCAAGACCGCAGGTCGGCGGACACAGCTTGGGAAAATACTGATTCAACTGCGCCACGCGTCCGCCCAGATAAGGGTTTTTTTCAACCAAAAAAACCTCGTAGCCCACTTCGGCAGCTTCAAGGGCGGCAGTCAATCCGCTGATTCCGCCACCAACAACCAAAATGCTTCCACTCGCAGGGGCTGCTGTGTCATCTGTCATGCCATTCCTCCGTGCACAATAGTTAATAGATTGTCAGTGATAGTACATCGAGCAATTTCCTCAACCCATGACCCCTAAGCTAAAGCCCACCACCTGACATCTCAATGAAAACCTCCAGGCACCCTTGGGCACCTGGAGGTAATCAATCATGGCCGAATCCATTTTCGACCCAATGTTAGTCGGGGATGATCTGGATGTAATCTTTCTTGAAAATATCCCACTTCTGGTCCTTGGGGTCGAATTTGGAGTTTACGAAGCAGAACCAGTTCTCATCGTCTTGTCCCGGAAAATCTGACTGATAGTAAAAACCCGGATAACGGGTTTCTTTACGGTATTGGATGTGGCGCAAGTGTGATTCCACAGTCCAAATGCGGTGCTTGATCTCCCAGGCCCTCATGAGCTCATGGAGATCGCCGGCCGCCAGCTTTTCGCAGTCTTCCCGCATCAGTTCCAGCATCTCCATGACAATTTCCAGGTTCTTGCTGGTGGTCATGTAAAATGTTGCGGTACCGCCGCCGTATTCATGGGTGGCCTTCATCAACCGATACATCATGCCATTGGGTTTGATGTAATTGGGGTTGATATCGATGGCGGTGGTATACTTGCAGTGTTCCAGAAAGGTCCGCACCGGCTTGTAGACCAGATCGACGATTTCCTCTTTGCCCATGCTCAGTGCCGGCGAAAAGTCGGCATGGTCTTTGGCATAGCGGACTTGCTGTTTGGCCGCGATTCGTCCTTCGGAATGAGAACCGGATGAGAACTTGTGGCCCGAACAGCCGACGCCGTCACCGGCGGTAAACAGACCGTTGACCGTGGTCATGCGGTTGTAAATTTTACCGTTGTCGGCCTTGATTTTGTAATCATCGGGCACCCAGTCATAATCGGGTCCGGAGACCCAAAAGCCGCAGCAACCGGAATGAGAGCCCAACAGATAGGGCTCAGTCGGCATGACCTCTGAATTTTTATCCTCCGGCAGGGTGTTTGTGGCACACCACAAGTTGGCCTGTCCGCAGGTCATATCCAGAAAATCCTCCCAGGCCTCGGATTCCAGATGCTTGAGCTCTTTTTTGTCCATGGTTTTGCCCAGTTCAGCAAGGGCAGACACCGTATCCATCATAATCGGTCCGCGTCCTTCTTTCATCTCAAACAACATCAAATGATTTCTCAGACACGTCGGTGTAACCGCGGCGGTGCCGTAAGGTGCATATTTTTCAAGCTCTTGCTTGGCGGTTTCACTGGCGGCATAATTTTCACCGAGACCATTGAGGGTCTTGGCTTTGAACAACAGAAACCAAGCGCCGACCGGTCCGTAACCGTCCTTGAAGCGGGACGGGGTGAAACGGTTTTCCATCATGGAAAGTTCGGCTCCAGCTCGCATTCCCAGGTAATAGGTGGAACCGGAGTTCCAAACCGGATACCAGGCACGGCCTTTGCCCTCACCCACCGAACGCGGTTGATAGATATTGACCGCCCCGCCGCAGGCAATCAGAGCTGTTTTGCATTTAATGATGAAAACTTTGTTTTCGCGGACGGAAAAACCGACCGCAGCGGCGATTTGATTTTCCTTGTTGGCGTCCAGAAGCAGTTCAACGATAAAAACGCGCTCTAAAATGTTGTCCTCTCCGATGGCCAACTTGGCTGCTTCTGCAACAATTCTTTTGTAAGATTCGCCGTTGATCATGATTTGCCACTTACCCGTTCGCACGGGCTGGGCACCGGATTTCAAGGTCCCCATTTTTTGGCCTTTCTTGCCGTCAAGATTTTTTCCCCCTTCGCTTTGTTTCCAGATCGGAAGACCCCATTCCTCGAATAGATGGACGGAGTCATCAACGTGACAACCCAAATCAAAAATTAGATCTTCACGTACAATTCCCATCAGGTCGTTGCGAACCATGCGGACATAGTCATCCGGCGAGTTTTCACCGATAAAGGTGTTGATTGCGGAAAGTCCCTGGGCCACTGCACCGCTGCGCTCCATGGCTGCCTTGTCAACAATCAAAACACTTTGATCATCGGACGTCCATTTTTTAACTTCAAAAGCAGCCCCGCAGGCGGCCATACCGCCCCCGATAATCAGAATATCAACTTCACGCTCCTCGACTTCCGGATCCTTCACGGCCTTGGTTTCACCCAAAGGTTTGTTTGGTAATGCCATATTACATCCTCCTTAAGCTAGATAGATCATTCAAATAGGTCAGTTTCACTCCGGTCCGGCTTAAACCGTGGCCTGAGGCCTCGGTATTTCATATCCTTCAGATTCTTCGGTTGATAGCAGACCGCTTTCAAGGTCGTTTGCTTTCAAATCCGCGTAAGCATTGGCCGCACCTTCAGGGGTCGTACGGATGGGGAACTTGAAACGTTTGATGTTGCCATTTCTGAATTTACAGGTCCACATCACATCTTCGGTACCCAACATCGGCATGATACTGCTTCCCAGGGGAACAAAATCAGAATAGCCCCTGACCTCGACTGCCTGGGTCGGGCAAATTTTAACGCATGAGAAGCATTCCCAACATTGATCCGGTTCCTGATTGTAGGCTTTCATGGTATTGGGTTCGAGTACCATCAGGTCGTTGGGACAAATGTACATACAAGCTGTTTTGTCCCCGCCCTTGCAACCATCACATTTTTCATCAATTACGAAACTTGGCATTTAGTATACCTCCTAATGTATTTTTGCATCCGTGTCCGTTTCAAAACACACATTCAACTTCTTCTTTACCCCGCTACTTCCCTTACACCTCCCTTCTAAACTTCGACCAAAACAATCACGGTTTTGGTGAGTCCCATATTTTTTCCGGTATTGTTGACGTAACCGGTTCGGCCCTTCTGTTTTTGACTCAAAATTCACCTGCCCATGCTTTTTCATTTGAGGCAGTCAAGCAGTATTTCTTATAATATCAACAATATAAATAACAGCAAAAGCAAAATAGATTCATTATCATTCCCGATTTTTCTTGTCAAGAACTTTCGATTCAATATACTTAAGAGAATACAACTAATTGAGGGGGGGTGTTTTTGTCACGACAAGATGATCGCACCGGTGCTTCTAAGGGGCAGCGGGCGATTGCCGCCGAGAAAGGCAAGGAAGTTGCCGCTGTCAGGCTCGGCAGGCAACAACCCGGCATCTTGCCGTGACAAAAACACCCCGGCCCCTGAATTAATTGCCGAAGGACTTGTCAGTCAGACAGGCCAATTCTCATGTCAACCGGAAAGCAAAGATCGAACCAAAAGGGTCCCCCAGTTGATGGAAAATAATGTAGTCGTCCTGTCGCGGGAACAATCGTTTCAATTCTCCTGCAGGAAACAGTTAAGCTGCTTCAATTCCTGCTGCCGCGATCTAAACCAATTGTTAACGCCCTTCGATATCCTCAAACTCAAAACCCACCTCGGCATGACTTCCGGCGATTTTCTGGCGCACTATACCACCCAACACACTGGACCGCAGACCGGGTTGCCGATCATCACACTCAAGCCGGCCGATCTCTCTGAGCTCAAATGCCCTTTTGTAACTCCTTCGGGATGCAGCGTATATGAAGCCCGCCCGTCATCCTGCCGTATTTACCCTTTGATGCGGGCCATTGCCCGCTCCAGGAAAACCGGGGCCGTCACCGAGTATTTCACGCTTTTAAAAGAGCCCCTCTGTCAGGGGTTCAATCAGCTCAACGTCCAGACGGTCAATGAGTGGATGCAAAACCAGGGATTGGCCGGCTACATCGAAATGAATGATCTGTTGATGGAAATCATCAGCTTGAAAAATTGTCGTCGGCCGGGGCCGCTGGATACAAGGTCTCAATCCAGATTTCAAATGGCCTTGTATGATCTTGATCTTTTTAAGGAACATCTTTTTGACCAGGGGTCACGGGAGGGCCGACTGCTGGATTCCCAGTCGCTTTCGATTATGAAAAATGACGAGATCGAATTACTGAAATTCAGTCACCGGTGGATTAAACAAATGCTTTTGGAAACTGACTAAAATCCTGAACTTACAAAGAGAAGCGATGAAACTAAAAAACAAAGTGGCCCTGGTATTGGGTGCCATCGAAGGAATCGGAAAAGGTATCGGACTGGCTCTCGCCGAGCAAGGCACACGCGTGGTCATGAATTATTTTGACCGGGAAGACCGCCTCGCAACATTACAGCAAGATTTGGCCGTCATCGGAACCCCCTACTTGCTGACACGCACAAACCTGCTTGAAACTGATAAAATTCAAGGGCTTATACAGCAGATTTTGAAAAAATTCGGCCGCCTGGACATACTGGTCAACAATATCGAACGGGGGGGCTGGCCGGTTGTTCATGGACCGTATTTTCAGGAGCAGTGGGACCTTGAGATGGAAACCACTTTGCGGGCCAAAAGGTGGGTGTTTCAGGCGGCTTTGCCCCACCTCAAAGACAGCGGGGATGGTGTGGCGATTAATATCTCCTCAATCGCCGGGTGGGTCGGCAGATCCGGTCCGGCCGGCTGCATCTTCAATGATGGTTATGCGGCTGCAAACCGCGGCATTTCGTTGTTAACCGAGACCTGGGCCCGCATGGGCGCGCCCCGGGTGAGGGTCAATGAAATCATGCTCGGTTTTTTTGAAACTCGGCATGCTGAGATGACCCGCGGTTGGGGCCTGCTCTCCGATACGCAAAAGCAGTCCATCATAGATCATACCCTGCTGGGTCGAACCGGCAAAATCGAGGATGTCGTCAAAGTGGTGTTGTTTATGATAAAGGATGCGCCATTTCTGACCGGCAGCGTGATTCGTCTTGACGGCGGATATGTACTCGGTGGCGACAAGGTCGGTCCCATGCCGCGGGGGGTATTGTGAGGACAACAGATGCGTTTGGCTGTGTCCCTCCCTCATGCGTTCGATCCCCCTGCAGGCGGGATCGATAATTCATTCCTCTATCGTCGAGGAACCGGGAAAACGCTCCGATCCATCAACGATTTTATGTTTTAAAGGGAAAATCTCCAAAGATAGTATTATTTCAGCGCCTCACCAGTTCGTCATTGCGCTTTTCTCAGACGAAACCGGTGACTTTCAATGCCCCAGACAAAGAACCTCACCCAGTCAAAAGCCAGTTTTAACAGTTCAACATCATCCGTTGCGAGCTTTTTTACCTCTTCTTTGGTAAATTTGCAACGTTTCAAAAAGGAACTGTTGAATACGAAATCGCGAAACCGGTCAATGTTATAGGTTGCCATAAATGCCATTTTGGCTTTGGGGCCCTGCGGACCCTCAGCACCCCAGGGATCCTCTCGAAACAAACCTTTCAATTCCGCCCATTTCACGGTCATCTCGTTGTATAAAACCGCCCGTTGATCTTGGGCCCAGGTCTCTGGGGTCCAGACTTTATCTTCATGCTGGCCGAGACAAAAATCGGGGGGCCTGAAGAATTGAATCCGGCTGTATTTATTTTGACGGGCGTCATATTTTATCCCCTGCTCCACCGGAAAGGTGCGGCAGGTATCGGGCCGGTCCGGATAAACCAAACAACCGGAATCCTCCAGAAACGGGCAGGTTTTTTCAGTCTTGTCCGACATGCGCATCAGCACTGCCGGGAAAAAATTGGATTGCCGCAGCAAAATATCGACATAGCGGTCCAAAAATTGCCCGGATGTGATCCGAAGATTGTTTTTCAATCGAATGACGTCATACGGATACAGAAAAAGGTTCAGATTGCGGCAGCAATGATTAAAGCAGGCAATTCCCGGATAACAGCGAAACGAAAAGGTGTCCTGCGGCTTGAGGCGTATGCCGGGCAAATTATTTAATTCTTTGATATCAATATATTTCATGTCATAATTGCAAATAAGACACCACCATTTCGGCGACTGTCACTCTGGGCTTATCATTGATGTCGAGGGCCTGCTTCAACTCCTTTTCCAGTTGGGCCATCCCCACATAAAAAGGGGTACGATCAAATTTATAGTAATCCTTGTTCCCATGATCTCTGTTAAAGGCGTCACAACCCGGCGCATAAATGACCCTATGGTGAGGCGTTTGGAATTCATGGGGAATACCATGCAGCCGGCATATCATGGGCCGGTGATGATAGAGTATGCAGCGGCCACCAAAATTTAAGGGGCACATTTGCCGCAAGGCTATTTGCTTATTATCCGCGGCTTTAAATTCTGCGACCACCTTCAAAGCCCTTTTTCCGACTTTTGCCCGCATATCTGCACCGATAAAATCGTAACCCTTTAATATATATAGATATTCAATGTATGTATAATGGTAAAACCGGGTGCGGCAACAGTTATCCTCACATCCCCTGCATTCAAATCCGTAACGGTTCGCTGCAGATCTATAAGCCCGGTCCATGGCGGAATAAATCTTGGTTAACCGCTCCAGGTAAGGATCCAGTCTATTATCGGATATTTGACGCATGGCAAGCAGCGGCATAGCGTTCCAAAAGGGGTAACGGGAAAAATTTTTTATCTCAAAGCCTTGCCATAATGTAAAGTGATATTTAAGTTGATGGACAAACCGCATCTGTCTCCTGGTGCGAAGCGATACTATCCCGGCAGCCGGCGGACACGATGTGGATCTTTGTTTGTTTTGGCGTACCGGGCTGGAGATATTTTGAGCGCCAAGTGGGCTATAGCCATAATCAATGGGCCGGCGTTATGACAGGACATCATTTAATTCTCGGCAAACTTGTCGACTTTATTACCGGCGAGACCCTCGACGACACCCACGACGAACGCTACCGCCAAAAATTGGCTCACCTGTTGGTTGAAAATAAAGGATATCTTAAAAAAGAGATACAGAGCCGATTTGAGCTGGTGGCAGCCGCCGGAGACAGTAAGGCCATCGTTCGGGTGGATTATGTCATAACCTTGGGGGGAAAAACCGGCATGATCATAAAATACGGTCCCGGTTCATTGGTAACCCGCCACCGTTCGGTTCTGGCCGCTTCGAGACTGGTTGTTCCTTACCAGATTCCGATTGCGGTTGTGACCAACGGCGAGGATGCAGATATACTTGACGGAAAAAAGGGTAATGTGCTGGCAAGGGGCCTGGCCGCAATCCCGGCCAAATCTGAACTCAAAGCAAAAATCGAAAGTGCAGCATTTAGCGCCATTGCAGCGGAACGGGCTGAAAAAGAGTCTCGCATCCTGTACTGCTATGAGGTCGACGACAGTTGCCCCTGTGATGATACCATCTGCAGATTATAAATGGCAGGGGGCGGCTGCCGCCTGGAAAGGCAAACTGTGGCCAGAAGCTTCCCGCCCCTCAGGGCCGGGAGCTTCACTAAGCGAAAATATCTCTGGGAACCAGCCCGTTAAGGCTTGAGGTCATTTTCATCCTGACCCCACAGATCCTCGGCAGATGACCCTTTTCGAAATTTCAAACTACCCCGCTGGCCCTCACTCATCTCCCTTAGCATCTTTTCCATCGCTTCCATGGAGATATCGGTACCTTCGGCAATCATCTTGTCAAACATGGCCTTGATGCGGCGCATACTGGCAGCTTCGGCCTCGACGTATTTTCCATCAATCATTTGAAACTTTGGATCCGATGCCAGATCGGCAAAGTGATCCACAAGGCCAAACTGGCTGCCGGCGGCATCCCCTAAATCGGCAATTTCATCCGCAATTGCAACCAGCTGTTGATTGTATCTGCGGATTTCCTCGATGGCCTCGGAATCCCCTGCCCGGGCACGTTCCACCGCATCCCTTCGCAAGGTCTCGATTTCTTGTTGTCGATGGCGCAGGTCTTCCAGCTTTTCTTTGCGGTTAAGAATTCGATGTTTGAACTTATCGATTATATCCCGACCTTGTTGCCGGACACGGTCGCGCTTTTGGTTGCGCCACTGCTCCCAATCAGGCCGCTCTTCAGCGTCGGTTACTTGGCCAACGCCGTCGACATCAGCCTCAACCTCCTCTCCGGCACCGACCGTGTCATCGTGCCGATCATCCGATACATTTACGATCCCGCTGTTTACCAGAATCCTTACCGACCCATCTTCCCCAACGGCGGCCTCGAACTCCGTACCACGGACACCTGCAACGACAATCGGTGTGTTAACTTCATAACTGGCCCGCTCGCCAAGCTTACGCGAAACCTTATTCCAAATTCGACCGAAGAAAATGAGAATTGAAGTCTTTTTCTTTTGCTGCCGCTTAATCCCGGACAATACCATGGATGAATTGCTCTGAACAATTAAAATAGAGCCGTCCTCAAAGGACACCTCTGCCTGTCCGTTGGGGCCGGTACGAATTTTTGTTCCCGGCTCCAATTGTTCTCCGACCCGCGCCCGGGTTTCATCGACCCCCGGTGCCGTTACCCATACGTTGCCGCTCACCGCAGCAAGCCGCCCCCCTGTCAGCTGCGCCGAGGCCGAACCGGCAGCAAAGACCGATAATAGCACTAAAATGACAGAACGTATGAACATAAGCGATCTCCTTTCTCTATCAGGTGGCGTATCGGTCGGCTGCACATGCATACCGTGCTTCATGCCGCGGCCTTGCCGGATTACGTATATAACATATGCTTTTACCGCATCTTTTTGCGTCTTGGATATCACGCGGCCCGGTTTCTGTTAAACATCGAATATTTTAGGCGAAATGATGTTTTGGTGTCAAGATCGAATTACCGAAGCCGAACAAGCCGGAATCCAAAATGACCTTCATCGACAAAAATCATCGAATCGGCGCTGCTAAAACGCCTGAAATGGGATTGGGCTGCACATATTCGGTTGCCTGGAAGATGTCATAATGATAGAACACATCCATTATTAAGCAACCATTAAACCGATTTTGAATCAAACCGGTGTTGGATGAGGGGTATGAACGACCACCATTTTATGGAAAAAGCTTTGGAACAGGCCAACCAAGCGCTGCTGGAGGGTGAATTTCCGGTAGGCTGTTTGATCGTGCATAAAAACCAGATTATTGCTTCCGGCAGGCGGACGGGCACGAGGGGATCGCGGATAAACGAAGTAGACCATGCCGAAATGATCGCCTTGAGGCGACTCGCCCGCCTTGACAAAAGCATGAACAATCGGGCATTAGCACTTTTTTGTACTTTAGAGCCGTGTTTGATGTGCTATGCCGCCATTCTGCTGAGCGGCATTGGAAAATTGGTTTATGCCTACGAGGATGTGATGGGGGGTGCCACGGGAAGTGACGTCAGTCGGCTGGGGCCTCTATATCAAATCAACAAAATATCCATCGTCCGCCATATCATGCGCAGCGAAAGCCTCGAACTGTTGAAATCCTTTTTCTCGAACCCTGCTAGCCGGTACTGGAAAGGAAGTATTCTAGCCGAGTACACACTGGCTCAACAATGACGCTGCCTGCCCTGAAAGGAGGGATTCGTCCTGCCCGCCATCATACGCTTGAGGGTGGGGATTCAAGCCCGCCCGGCGATCGCCTGCGGCGAAGCCAATGACGGACGGGCTGGCGGTGGGGTAAGGGATGGCTAAATTTTACTTGCATTTTATTCTTGCATTTCTTAATGTTGTTTTATATGCCGATTAGGCACGGATATGTGTTTCTGGCCGGAGGGTAACATGAAATTGTTTTCTTCGGAAAATAAAGTGACAAAACACAAAGGGAGGTGCAGGTATAGCTATAACGAGACGAACACAAAGACCAAACAAAGATAAAACAAACGTCAATAAAAGCATCAGGGCAAAGGAGGTCAGAGTTATCGACCCGGACGGCAATCAGATTGGGATTCTACCCATTTCCGAGGCACGGGCATCGGCAGCTGAGTTTGGTCTGGATCTGGTGGAAATATCACCGAATGCGGATCCACCGGTTTGCAAAATAATGGATTACGGTCGCTACAAGTACGAGCAAACCAAAAAAAGACAGGAGGCTAAAAAGAAGCAAAGCACCTTTCAGGTAAAGGAAATAAAAATACGCCCAAAGACGGGTGACCACGATCTGCAAGTCAAAATCGGGCACATCAAAAAATTTATTGGAAAAAAAGATAAAGTTAAAGTCACCGTAATATTCAGGGGTCGTGAAATTACGCTTGCCGATCTTGGCAGGGAGTTGCTGACAAGAATCATCGAAGAAACCAACGAAACTGCCACGGTCGAACAAAGCCCCAAGTTTGAGGGCCGAACGCTGGTAATGGTTCTGGCACCGAAATAGTAAAATTGCTTCTCAGGATGATTTCCCTCAAGCAGTTCGTCAAGCGGACCGGTTCTTGATGCTATCCCGTTAACCCGTCACACAAAGATAATCGCGAAACTGGCGTGGGCTGGCTGGATTTTATTGCCCACGCCAGCTATTTTTTATGGCTTGCATTAAGGCTGTCATGTTCACAACACAAAGGAGTTGATAGAAATGCCGAAAATAAAAACCAACCGTGCGGCAGCAAAGCGTTTCAAAAAAACAGCAACCGGCAAATACAGGTTTTCAAAATCACATGCCAATCACATTATGACGAAAAAAACGACCAAGCGGAAACGTCGTTTGCGAAAACTCATGGTAACAGAAAAGTCCAACAAAAAACAACTCAAGCTATTACTGCCCGGCGGATAGTCGCTATGTGATCAGGAGAATTACCATGCGCATAAAAAGAGGTTATAAAGCGAGACGAAGACGAAAAAAAGTTTTGAAACTGGCCAAAGGATATCGCGGCGGCCGCAGTAAATTATACCGCACGGCTGCAGATGCCGTCGATAAGGCCCTCATGTATGCTTACCGAGATCGCAAGGTACGCAAACGTGACTTCCGGCAGCTGTGGATTGCACGAATAAATGCTGCTGCCCGGTTACATGATTTATCGTATAGTAGATTTATGCACGGGTTGAAGCTGGCAAATGTCGAACTCGATCGAAAGGTATTGGCCGAGCTTGCAATATCGGACCCCAGCGGATTTGCTAAGATTGCCGATCTGGCCTCACAGCAGCTCTAATAAAGCGAGACGCAGAGGATAAAAGTGGAAAAATCGATCGAGCAAATTCACCAAGACGCGCTGACAGAGCTTGAATCGGCTGCAGGTCCGCAGGAGGTTAAAAACATCTCCATTCGCTACCTGGGAAGAAAAGGCAGGGTTACACTGTTACTGAGAAGTATCTCCGAGCTGCCTGCCCCAAAAAGGGCGGCAACCGGTAAAAAGGCAAATACGCTAAAAAGGGATTTGGAAAAAATCTTTGAAGGTGCGTTGCGTCAGTTCGAATCCGAATCCCCCCCGCTGGAGGACAGAATCGATGTTTCCCTGCCAGGCAGACCGGTTGCAGCCGGATCACTCCATGTCCTTACCCAGATTAACCAGCAAATATGTGATATTTTTACCAACATGGGATTCGATATTGCCGAAGGGCCCGAGGTTGAGACCGATTATTATAATTTCGAGGCCCTGAACTTTCCAAAGGATCACCCGGCCCGGGATATGCAGGATACATTTTTTGTTTCCGACACTATCGTTTTGCGTACTCACACCTCACCGTTGCAGATTAGAACCATGGAAGAGCAATCTCCGCCGGTGAGGATTATAATGCCAGGCAAAGTCTATCGCTGCGATTCTGATTTGACCCATACCCCCATGTTTCACCAGGTGGAAGGTCTTCTGGTTGATGAAAATATTTCCTTTGGTGATCTTAAAGGGGTGCTGACCGCTTTTGTTCACCAAATGTTTGACGAGCACACCGGTCTCAGATTTCGACCCAGCTTTTTCCCGTTTACTGAACCAAGTGCCGAAGTAGACATCCTGTGCGTCATGTGCAGGGGGGTGGGGTGCAGGGTTTGCTCGCAAACCGGCTGGCTCGAAATTTTGGGTTCCGGAATGGTTCATCCGGCATTGTTTGAAACCGTGGGATACGATACCAGCAGGTATACCGGTTTTGCATTTGGCATGGGTGTGGAGCGCATTGCCATGCTAAAATACGGCATCGACGACATCCGTAAATTTTTTGAAAATGATTACAGGTTTTTGAGGCAGTTTTGAGATGAAGGCGAGTTTGAGCTGGCTGAAAGGTTATGTCCCGATAAATTTGAGCGTTGATCGATTGACCGAAGCATTGACCATGGTCGGGCTAGAGGTCGAGGCTGTTTCAGAGCGCTGGAAATACCTGGCGGCGGTTATCGTCGGACAAATCCGTGAGATCCAACCCCATCCAAAGGCTGAAAAACTTCAACTGTGCAACGTGAATATAGGTAGCCGAAGCATCCAGGTTGTCTGCGGTGCACCCAATGTTGCGCCAGACCTGCTGGTTCCGGTTGCTTTACCCGGAGCAATCTTTCCGGATGGTTCTGTCCTTAAAGAAACGGTTATCCGCGGTATTGCGTCGCAGGGGATGATATGCAGTGAAAGCGAGTTGGGCCTGGGCCCAGACAGCAGCGGTGTGATGATCCTGGCACCGTCGGGAGCCGTGGGCGACGATCTAGCAAACTCACTTAATTTGTCGGACACCATTGTTGAAATCGATCTGACACCCAACCGGCCCGACTGTCTCAGCATCATCGGAATTGCCAGAGAAATCGCTGGAATACAAAAAACTCGCCTGAGTTATCCGCCGTGTGAACTTTCCGATTCCCGCGATGACATTTCCCGTATGACTTCGGTAACCATCGAAGCCCCTGATTTATGCCCCCGATACGCCGCCAGGCTCGTTACCGACATCAGCATCGAACCTTCTCCATTCTGGTTACAAGATCGTCTCATGTCGGTGGGTTTAAGACCCATTAACAATATCGTTGATATCACAAATTTCGTGCTGATGGAAACAGGTCAGCCGCTGCATGCCTTTGATTTCGATCGCCTGGCAGGCCGGAGAATTGTTGTGCGCCCCGCTGCCGAGGGAGAACGCTTTACAACTTTAGATGAAAAAGAACGACCCCTTGCAAAAGACACCCTCATGATCTGTGATGCAAAAAGACCGGTGGCAATCGGTGGGGTAATGGGGGGGCTCAATTCAGAAATTGAAAAGACCACCCGCAACGTGTTGATTGAAAGTGCGTATTTTAACCCCGCCAGCATTCGCAAAACTGCTAAAAATTTAGGGTTGTACACGGAAGCCTCGCACCGCTTTGAACGCGGCGTCGACCCGGAGGGCACCATCACAGCGCTGAACCGGGCCGCCCAACTCATGGTTGAGATCGGCAACGGCAACCTGGTAGCGGGTATCATAGATGAATATCCGCAACCCGTTGCTTCAAAAGAAGTCAGATTGCATGTAAAAGATACCAACCGACTGCTCGGCACCGCTTTTGATAGCAATGAAATCAGGGAGTTGCTCGAATCCATCGAATTTAAGGTGCAAATCCAAAGCCCCGAAATCCTGACAGTCATCCCTCCCTCTTTTAGGGTGGATATTACGCGACCGGAAGATCTCATGGAAGAGGTCGCCAGACTTTCAGGATACAACAATATACCGACGACTTTCCCGGCCGTGCCGGCTGAAAAAAGAAAGTTTTTGAAATCTCTGGAATTAAGAAATCGGATAAGACACGCCATGACCGGCTTTGGATTTTCAGAGGTCATTAATTATAGCTTTGTCAATCGCAATGTCTGTGACCGCCTGGCCCTGGCAGCGGATGATCCCAGAAGGAAGATGCTTACCCTCCTGAATCCCTTGACAGAAGAACAAACCGTCATGCGTACGTCCTTACTGCCGGGATTACTGGACACCATGCATTACAACATCGCCCAGCAGGAAAAGAACGTAAAATTATTCGAAATCGGTAAAATCTTTATTTCCGCGGGCCAGGACAAACTGCCCGAAGAAATTGAGATGTTGACCGGTCTGTGGACCGGATCACGCTACGACGCCTCGTGGCATTACAAGGAGATGCCGGGTGATTTTTTTGACATAAAAGGCGTTGTCGAGGGGCTGTTGGAGAGCTTGAATCTGGAGGGTTGCGATTTTACGACGTTGCCGGATGCGGCATGTGCCTATACGAAACCCGGATATACGGCCCAGATTCATAAGGATGATAGCTTATTGGGTCTGATTGGAGAAGTACATCCACAGGTTCTTGAAAATTTCGATTTGTTGCAAACGGCATTTATTTTCGAACTCCATGTCGATCGGCTGATCCGGCATTTACGCGAGGTCAGCCAATTTAAACCGATTGCCAAATTCCCTGCGACCACTAGAGACATTACCATCATTGTCGATCAAGATATTGAAGTGCAAAAAATAATAAAGCATATTGAAAGTGCTGATGAGGAACTAATAGAGGACATACATCTCTTTGATGTTTATGAGGGCGCTCCCATTGCTGCCGGTAAAAAAAGTATTTCCTTGAGAATTATCTATCGATCCCCAGACAAAACATTGGAAGACGAGGAAATCAGACACCTAACCCAGAATATCACCGACCGGCTTGTTAAGGCATTTAACGCATCATTGCCGGTTTAAGAAAAAACCCTTTCACCAATGTGTCCGCCGATGGCGTATAAACTGCCACCAGAGATTAAACTGCCCGACAAGCTATACTTCAGAATCGGTGAAGTCAGCAATATAACAGGCCCCCCCCCCTACGTGCTGCGCTTTTGGGAAAGCGAATTTTCTCAGATCCGGCCCAAGCGAACGCCATCGGGCCAGAGGATATATACTAAAAAAGATGTGGCCGTGATTTTCAAAGTTAAAAACCTGCTGTATGACCAAAAATATACGATTGCGGGAGCCAAGCGATATCTTAACGCTCAATCCGCAAGCGTAAAAGAGGCACCTTCGTCAAAAGTCCTGACTGAAATTCGTCAGGAATTGGAAAGTATCCGTGAAATTTTAAAGTGATTTCGGAATATTGTTATGAGAACCATTCTCATCGGCGGGAGGGAATTTCTTTAGTCCGATGACATTATATACCCGGATGGGATTAAACTTGCCTTTTGCCTGCAGGGGTTCGATTTCTGCGATTTCAAACCCGTCACCCAGTTGATTCAACGTATTCTCAGAGATCAGGATCTGGCCTTTTTTTGCGGCCGCGCATAATCTGGCGGCCGTATTTACCGAATCGCCAATAACAGAATAGCTCATTGCTTGCGTGGAACCGATATAACCGGCCACTAGACTGCCCGTGTTGATGCCGATACCAATACTGATCTCCTCTTTATTTTCGGACATTCGCTGATGATTAAATTTCACCAGTTCGGTCTTGATCTCAAGAGCAGCCCGTACGGCGCGAATTGGATCGTCTTCATGCGTCAGAGGGGCTCCCCAAATCAACATTATTTCATCTCCCATGAACTTATCCACGGTTCCCTCGTAACGGAACACGCTTTCCACAACCATTTCAAAATACTCGTTCAGCATCAGTAGAACCTCCGGCGGCGGGGCGTTTTCACTCATGGCCGTGAACCCGCGGATATCGATAAAAACCACCGTGGCCACCCGGCTTTGACCGCCTTTTTCAACCTTTAATTCTCCGGATACCACCATTTCAGCCAGATCGGGTGACAGCAGTCTTTGAAATCGTTCGCGCGTCCGGCGGTCACGCTCAAGCCTTTTGGCCATCGCCTTGCGCTCATTGATCGTAAACTGGGCATGGGAGCCGAAAATAATGAAAAGGCACAAAACGACCAACCGGGTCCAAATGTCACTCATATCGAATCCGATCATCCGCTCCAAAAAATAGCCTTTTTGGGAGAGGAAAATAGACATAATGGAATCAAGGACCCAATATACCGCTGCGATTCCAAATCCAATCAACACCATCTGATCGGTGAAATGAACACGGTTTTTATGATTTGATTTCATTCCCGCCTCGCCGACATGGTTTCTCGATGCTCAGATATTAAACAGTTATTAAAGTGTTGCGAAAGCTGTCTGAGCGGCACGATGTGTTCTTTATGAGAGCGCGTGCCGTTTGGTATTTTGTATAAAATTCTGATTTCCATATATATTCTTCGCACTGGGGGGAAGAATAACTTTTTGTGGATCAGCTTGCTAGAATATGGATATACGGTCTAAATATCAAGCGTTTTTTGATTAACCTGTCCGTGATGGGGGTCCGATCCCACCGGGGGGGCAATTATTCGATGAACTGATGCCGCATTTATTGAATATCCTTGCCGGGACGTTAAATTTATTTGGGAAAAATATTGACAAGAACGTTTTTTTGTCATAATTATCAGTATTTGGTAAGCGGGCATAGCTCAGTTGGTAGAGTACAAGCTTCCCAAGCTTGGTGTCGCGAGTTCGAATCTCGTTGCCCGCTCCAGAGCAAGCCCGCCTTCCCATTTGAAACGATTTTTGAGGGTAGCGCTTGTGGGTATGGGTAATTTGTAGTTCATTACTTTTAGATGGTATTACTTATGAACAGCTAAGCTTTTCAGCTCCACTGCAAAAGCTATACCTGAACTTGAGGAAACGGGCGGAAGCCCGTTTTTTATATTATAGGCCAGGTGGTCACAAGCTGTTGAAAAAGCATCAAAAAAAACGAAAAGCAATGACAACGATCCTTGAGGGGAAATCCATCTCAAACGAACATACGCGAAAAATCGTGGCCCTGGTGAGAGATCTGGCCGAACCGATATGCGAGGCCGAGGGTATAGAGTTGGTACATGTAGAATACGGACCGGAGAAAGGCGGCAAAACCATGCGTCTTTACATCGACAAACCCGACGGGATCACATTGGATGATTGTGCCGTAATCAGCCACCAGGTCGGAGATATCATTGATGTAAATCTTGAAGAATCCGGTTCCTATCATTTGGAGGTTTCATCGCCGGGTCCGGAGCGCCCTTTGGGCAAAATGGCTGATTTTGAGCGATTCAAAGGAAACGTTGTGAGAATTAGAACCGCCCAGACGATCAACGGACAAAAAAATTTCAAAGGAATTCTATCCGGTATATCCAAGGGCAAGGTCATAATATGCATGGAGAATGAAACTGTCGCGATATCTTTTCAGGACATAACCAAAGCGCGACTGGTCAAAAATGGAGAAATCTAATGCACATTTCAGATATAAAGCGTGTCGTCGAACAGGTAAGCAGAGATAAAGGGATCGACCGTGACGTTCTGATAAAAGCGCTTGAAGAAGCACTGAAATCGGCTGCCAGAAAAAAATTTGGCAGCAAAATCGATATTGAAGTACA
>JASFTQ010000066.1:0-17359 GCA_050053515.1 Desulfobacterales bacterium
CCTTTATATCCTTGACAATTTAAAGGGACACCAATGACGTATAAGTGTTTTAATAGTTCGTACTGAAGGCATTTAGAAAAGAGCGTTATTCATTTTCTATCACTCTGGCTACTTCACCACCGCAGCGGGTGCAGACGTCTCGTAGCACCAACATTCCTTTTTCGACCTTACCGGTTAAATTGGTGATTCCGGTTATGTCCCTGCACTGGACACACCAAACATTGTTGAGAATTTTGAGTCGAATGTCGCCGGGGATCGATTCCCAGATTCTTTTGGCCTTGGGTGTGAATGGGGTGTTTTCCATTTTCAGAGTGAATGTTGTTGAAAAAGAATTTGTTTGATTATTTCCATCGCTTGAGCAGAATTCAGCAGAACGGCGAACGGCGGGTACCGTCAGGTGTAGATCCAGATCCGGTGATAAAAGTTTTATGATAACAAATAATCAGCAACTGATCAAGGACGCAGGACACCGAAAGTGCCAGCTGAAAGCTCAAAGAAAACGGCTGGGAGGCGGGGAAGCTGGGAGGCAGGGGCGCGTTGCGCCCGGCTGAAAATTCAAGGCTCAAAGCTAAAAGTAGGTGCAAGGAATAATTAGCCGTCTCGATTGAATCCTGCCAATCGGTAGGTTCGCTTCGCGAAATTCCATAGGGCAAGAATTTAACGGGGCGAGCAGGCCAGACAGCCTATTATGATAGTGTGCTATCTCAATATTCGTTGTCTTGAACTTAATAATTCGCTTGATATTGACTTGGCATTGGAGCGATATAGCTATAATAAATTTACGACTAAGTTGTAATTAACTCAAAATTATAGTCTATCATGTTAAACACGTTTCTATCCCAGCATGATGTGTTCACGGTAAAGGGAAATAATTAGAAAGCACAATATTCTACTTCCAATGCCGGATAGAATCTGCTATACAAATTTTGGTGAGCGTGCGACCACCGGTCCAAGTACCAGGTTTATGTCATCTGCCTGGGGCGTCAGGACACGTTCTGAACGAACTTTCAATCCTGTTATCAGGAGCGCCGACATAATTGTGGCGCCGCTCACCAACTTTTGTTATTGGAAAATAGGTACTTTTTTCAGCTTAATACCATGTTTTTAGTATCAAAATGACAGCTTTAATGATTTTTGTTCAGCTTTATTTAATCTTCCATCACTCCCGTTTATGATTTACCATGCTTCGGCCGCCTCAACTTGGCTATACATGCTGAATTCGTGAGGCCCCATTCTTGAAAAAATCGCGAGACCATATTTCACTTGCTTCCAACAACTTAACGCATATGAATATATGCCTCGTAAGCTAGGATTCCTTTGCAATCAGGAAATTTTGAACAGCCCCAGAATTTCTGACTGGCATATTTTCCTTTTTTTGCTAACCGCAGCACCGTATCGCTCCCACATTTCGGACAGACCACGTTTTCGGCAACTGACTGGGAAATATTGCCGGAGTTCTGAACCTCCGCAGCAAAGTTTAAAAGCTGTTTGCCTGTGATCAATTGTAGTGGCTTTCCTTTGGCAAACTGTCTGGCATCTTCCGTATAACCACCGCAGGTCACGATTATACCAAGACTAGCTTTTTGGGCCGTCAGCACACCGTATAGCTCGCGCACCACTTTCACACCGACATTTTTCGCCTTCCAGTGCTTGCACTGGACAAAAACCACTTTATTGTTTTTTCTCAGCCTGAGATCGACACCACCGTCGGCACCATCAGCCGAATTCTCGAGAACTAGGTAACCTTTGCGTCTGAAAGCTTCGCCAACCAACTCCTCGAATTCTCTCCAGCTGAGATTGCGAAAGGAATCAAGGCCGGACTAGCTTTCCAGCATCTTACCCTTACGCCGTTGATTAATCCCTGAAACAGCGGCAACAATTAATAAAAGTATCGATATTTAAGGTGCAAAAATTGGCGCGGCACCAGAAAGAGCTTTGAAAGCGAGATTATCGAAGTGAAATGCGGGAACTATATAAGTGAAAGTTACATAAAGGAAAACAGTGATTATCAGAAGCACCCATCAGGGTAGCAAAATCAAAAGGTCAAGTATAGATTCTTTTTTCCGTGCCACGCAATTTCCTTCAGCAATTACCCACAGTCATAACAATTTAGGGGACAGGCATTCGTTTATGCGTTTCTATAGTCGCCCTGGTGTCAACCCACATTGGGCAATGGGTGATAGGTAACAGGTTATGGGTTATAGGAACCCAAATTTATGCGCGTTGCAAAAACTCGTAGTTTAGTGTTTTTTCAGGCGATTCATCAAGCTGGCCGGCAGCTCACATCCAAGGGCAAGGACGAAAATAGGTTCAAGTCCGAGGCTGTTTGCCCGTATAACCGTATTTTTGGATTACCTGATGAACTGCGAAATGTGGGGATCACTTGTTGATGGCTCCGATTTTCGCTTCAAATGAAAAACCGACTTTGATTTCACAGGCAAGAAAAGATGTCGAATTGACAGCCTCATAATCGGGCCGAAATTCGCGGTGTTTCCTCTTTGTTATGCCCGAAATTCCAGCGCAATAACTCAGACTCGCCAAATGTGATTCGCCATCCCATGCCTTCGGAGGCTAAAGCCATGATGGACCAGCTGAAAGCTCCCCGTTAAATACGCTTCGCCCTGTGGAATCCTCCAAAGGAGGTCCGCGAAGCGGAATGCCAATGGGCAGGCGTTTCACATGCGTGACCCGGTTGAATAGGCTTCACCCCAATTTAATCCGCGTCGGTCTTCGCTCTACGAGCTACGACCCGGCGAGGCGCTCGGATACCCCCGGGTTGAACACCTGCAGGTGTCTGCTCCCCAGATTTCAACGGGGCAGACAAGGCTCAATGCTAGAAGGACATAACATTAAAGCAATCGAATCTTTGAGACGATTTTACGGAAAAAATCCGCAGACCAAACCATCAACACTTCCGGATTTTTTATAAAAGGTTCAACCTCTCGGCGGGCTTGCTCAACATCCATATTATCGATCGTTTCTATTAAAAGCGCATGAAAATCCCGCGGCGTTAAAGGATTCTTTCTTTTCCAGTGACCGCTTTGACGCATCCGCTGCTCCAAGTGCGCCAAATGCAACTCGGCGTGATTTGCGACATACCAGACCAGGTCGTACCAATCCCGTCCTTTCACTCGGGTTTTCCACTTGCGGCAGAGAACAGCGTGCATCTTGCCTGCAAACAAATCCGGTAAAACATAGGTCCGCACAGCAAAGGGAATCGGCAATAAAAGATAACGGGTATGTGTCTCAAATCCGGGGGGTGGATCTGTATCCACCTCCAACTTGATTTTTAACGTCTGCCCACGAGGCACCTCCCGAAGGATCTTCTCACCTGTTTCGATAACCAAAAGTTGTTTCAACGTATCTGCCTTTAAAAAGGCAGATTGAACCTCGCTCTTAACAGCTTTATTTCTCTGCTCAATTCTGACATCAAAACCAAAAGCCTCGAGCTCCTTTTGCAAGGCCATAAGGTAATTTGAGAGAGCGAAGTCACTCCGCGGTGCAAGAAGTGAGAAATCTAAATCTTCCGAGAAGCGATCAAGACCGTAAAGGATTCGCAAAGCAGTTCCACCGTAAAAGGCGGCTTTTTCAAAAAATTTGCCGCGCCACAACCCCAGCAGTGCAATCTCTTGCATGATTTCCCTCAATGCGCGTATATAATCATCGAGTCTTTGGCACTCATATTTGGACAACATCTGAACAATAGCTTCATGCATGACGGGCCTCCCGAGCCTCTCGCTGTATGCGCTTGACAAGCCCACCCAGCATCCTGATTCGGCGGGATCGATAACGCCGAGCGATAGCTATTAAATACTCAGAATCCATTTCCTGCAATGCCGCCTCATCAATGCGCAGGTTGCGCACGAGGTAATCGTACACCTGTTGCCGGTTTTGAATCGCCATTCCACGATCAATCCTGATTTTATCGGCAAGGGCTTTCTCCGGTACCGCCACCAGAAATGAAAGCCCCCCTTCTAACTCAATCCGATTCATGCCTGTGCGGAATGCTTCGAGCGGTATATTTCGGTAGATAAATAGACCAACAGGAGTAAAAAATTTTCGTGAGCGACCAGGGGTAACCGAAGTAATTGCTTCCACTCGTTCAGGAATCAGCCCATAGTAATGCAGTGCATATTCAAGTGAGATATATGATGGGCCGTAAATGAGGTTAGCCAAAACTTCTCTTGAATAGGGACGCCGGCGATAATCGTCTCCGAATATATAAAGACCCTTCTTGACCCGGATAATGATACCCTTCCGAAGAAGGTCTGAAATTTTATCTCGCGGACGTTCGTAGTCCTTCAGGGCGTTTAAAATGGTTTGATAGTCAAATTCCTCGTGCAATATCTGTTTTCTGATAGGTTCAATCATTTTGTTTTAACTCCCATGATTCCGCAGCAAACTTACTAATCAAAATCGATGCAGAATTATGCACCCAAATATATCATTTTCAAGCATAGTATGTCGATAATTTTCCGACATACTATGCAAAATATTGATCAATTGAGAGCCAAAAAAATAGATGTTGGGGATTTTGGCACAATGGGGGCATGGTCAGGTGCTGTTCGATAGCCGATGAGAGTGATGGGAGATGATAGCAAAAAAGGGGGAAATGGGCAAGGACGCGGGGCACCGGAGGTGCCAGCTGAAAGTTCAAGGCTGCAAGTTGAAAGTATATGCAAGGAATAATTAGCCGCCCCGGTTGAATCCTGCCATTTGGCAGGTTCGCTAGGCGAAATTCAACGGGGCGGGCCACAGTTAAATCCGCTGCGTGCCTGTTGAACACCTGCGGGTGTCTGCTGCGCTGATTTCAACGGGACAAGCTCCTTTTCGCGATCACCGGATTACGCACCTTTTCTACCGAGCCTCAGTGAAATACGCTTCCCTCTCACATTCGTGAATTTCACAGGGCAAGAATTTAACCCCGGAGAAATAGAACACGCCCCAATGAAATATGCTTCGCATTTCATAGGGCAGGCATTCCACAGGGTAGGCTCGTCTGCTGTCCAGCCTGCCGCAGAAAATTCTTGACTTCCGAGCGGATTATATTTAAAAGATTAGACGTCAGATGACCTGATAACTTCCAGGGAAGAGCCAAAAGTGATCAAAAGAAAAAACGTTGCCGACGAGATCGCTGAATTTCTTCAGCGTAAAATAATCGAAATGAACCTCAAGGAAGGGGACAGGCTCCCTTCTCACGAAGATCTGGCCCAGCAACTGGGTGTCAGCAAGGCTTCTTTGAGAGAGGGCCTGCAAAAACTTTCTGCGATGGGGGCCATTGATTTAAAACACGGTTTGGGCACGGTTGTGGCCAAACCAAAATTATCTAATTTTATCAAACTATTAGCCCCCCGGCTGGTTACAAAGGGTAGCACGCTCTCAGATCTTTTTGAAGCCAGAAAATGTATCGAGTCTTATACGGTGGCCAATGCCGCTATTAAAAGAAAAGAAGAGGATATTCGAGATCTAAAACATTTACTTTCCCAAATGGATGAGGCGCTCCACGGAGAGGACACGGAAACGTTTTTGCGCAGAGATGTTGAATTTCACAATGCGATTGCCAAAGCCGGTAAAAACGAAGTTTTAATGGAAATGCTTAACGTTCTCAATGAACTGTTGCTATTTTATGAAAATTTGACTCAGAGGATGCCGGGCGGCATTGAAAAAGCATTTGATTTTCATAAACAAATTTTTTCTGCGATCAGGGATAAAAACCAGACGTTAGCCTGCCGTCTAATGGAAGAGCATATCGATGATGTTAAATCCCAACGCGTGGTAGATTTGATCATTTACTGCGATACGCTGGGAACCGGAAGCATCGGCGGAACGTTTTTCTCGGTGGGCAGAGCGCTGTCTAAGGTCATCAATCGTTACAGCTGGATAAAAGCCAAAACGGAGCCGACCGGCGGCGGGGTTGAAAACGTCATACTGGCCAGCGAAAGGCGGATTGTCCTGGGTATCACCCAGTCGGATGTTGCGCTGAACGCTTTCCAGGGAACCAGGGAATTTTCCAAGCCCCATGGCAATATCCGGGCCGTTTGCGGCGCTCACCACCTGGATATGCAGATTGTGACCCTGGCAAAACACAAAGTTCAATCGATTCGAGAGCTAAAGGGAAAAAAGATCGCCTTGGGAGCACTGGGGGGAGCGAGCAGATGGGTGTCTCATGTAATTTTAGAGACATATGGATTCAGTGCCTCGGATTATGCGGCTCAGTATCTACCCTTTTCCAGAGCGATTGCAGCCTTAAAAGATGAAAAAATTGACGCCGTCTTCTATTTGTCTGGAGGTCCAAGCAGCGCCCTGGGGGAGCTTGCCGAAACTGCCGAGATATCTTTTTTACCCATTGAAAAAGATATCCTCGATACAATTATTGCGCAGTGTCCCTACTGGACCCCTTCTGAAATTATGGCCAGTACCTACGAAGGACAAACCGATAGCGTTGCAACTCTCGGGGTCCCCTGTATTCTGATAACCCACAAAGATGTTGGCGCTGAGGCCATTTACTCCATTTTACAAGCTATCTTGGAGCATACCTCTGAAATCGCCGAAGAACATCCTGCCGGACAAGAATACTGTTTGCAAAACGCTATGCGGGGAATCACCATTCCGATGCATCCCGGAGCCGAGCGCTATTTTTCCGAACAAAAAATTGTCGATAAAAATACGTTTACCATGACCGAAACTCGGCCGCCATCAGCGGCTGCTGAAACATTTGCCGCAGATTAGTGAGTTGAAATGTTTTTGGCATGCTCAACACTTCCGTTTAGAAAACGGCCGCTAGCGGAAGCCCTTCAAAAGATGGCCTCACTGGGTGTAAAGCATGTAGAGCTATGCGTGGACCCGCACCATTCCGATCCAAGCCGATGGAGCCAAACGCCGCAATTCATCTTGGGGCTGGTCCATCGCTTGGGCATATCGGTGAACTCAATACATGTCCCCCTGCCGCGGGTGCCATTAGAGACTTCCCCGGATACACTTCGACAAATCTCAACCGATATTTCTCAAAAAACAATTGATCTGGCGGCGTTTTTCGGTTCGCAGTTCGTCGTGCAGCATGTCGGGTTTAGCCTCAATTCAGTGGACATGACCCCTCCGCCGATCCGTGACAATACGATTCCCGATCTGACGGCAGTAACATCACAATGCGCCGCGCAGGGCATTCAGCTGGCCCTGGAAAACGTACCCACGTCAGTCGACAGAATGCTGGGAATCAATGCAGCGGAGCTCAGAGACCTGCTTAACCTTTTCCCGCCGCAAAGCGTCGGGCTGTGCCTGGACGTAACCCATTGTATTGCAAGTGGATTTGACCCTCTGGAGGCATTGGAGGTAATTGACCCCCGGCGCCTGATATCAATCCATGCCAGCGACAATTTTAAACATCAGCGCATCGACCAGCACCTTGCCCTTGGTACCGGCGATTTTCCCTGGCAAAAGTTCTTTGAAAAATTAAAATCCAAAAAATACCGGGGCTGGCTGGTTGTGGAAGTGGCTGACAGCAACGCGGAAGGAAATTCTTTGTCGGATTCCCTTTGCTATCTCGAAAAACTTGATCTGTGTTTTTGAGTCGAACCAGGCCACAAGCAAATTGTGAGTTTTTCTCCCTTTCTCGGAAGGGATTTCAAAAGGGGGTGATAAAACAATTGGGGAAATCCATGCTTGTTGATAAACATGAAAAGGAAGGAGGAGAAAAAATGAGGGCAAAACCATATTATCGGTCGTTGATATTCGCGGCCATGATCTGCTTGATTTTTGGCGGGTTTTCGGTTGCACCGGCCGGCGAAAAAATTGAATTCAAGTTTGGCCATGTTTTGCAGACCGATCATCCGTATCATAAGATGGCGCTCAAGTTTAAAGAAGAAGTGGAAAGGCGCAACAAAAATTGTGTCGTTAATATTTTTCCGGCCAAACAGCTGGGCAATGAACGCGATCTGGTTGAAGGCCTCCAGTTGGGGACGGTGGATATCTCGACCATTACATCCGCGCTTACCGCAGGCTTTGTGCCCGGGTTTAAAGTCTTCAGCCTGCCATTTCTATTCGAGGACGCCAACCATCTTTTCCGGGTGATGGACAGCGACATCGGCGAAAAACTCGTCAAAGACATGGATAGAGCCGGCTTGATTAAACTCGGGTTTGTCTATGGTGGATCAAGGGATCTCTATTCACGAGGACCCATCCGGAATTTACAGGAGCTCAAGGGCAAAAAAATCCGCACAATGGAAAACAAAATCCTGGTTAAAACCTGGAATGCCCTGGGCGCGATTGCCACACCGATTCCATGGGGAGATGTGTATTTGAGCTTAAAGCAGGGCGTTGTAGACGGTGGCGAAGGAACCGGTGCCAGTTATCGATCGATGAAATTTTTCGACAGCTCTCCCCATTACACGCGCATCAATTACGTTTTCTCATGGCATAATTTCATGATGTCCAAAAACAAGTGGAATAAACTTCCGGCGGATGTAAAAAAGGATGTCATGGCAGCTGCCGAGATTGCCCAGGCTTATGAAAGAAAGCTTTTTGTGGACGAGGAAAAAAGTCTTTTTAAAGATCTTGAGCAAAGCCATGGTGTTAACATCTATCACCCCAAAGATTTGAAGCAGTGGCGCGAAAACATAAGAAGTGTTTATGATGAAAATGCCGCCAGTGTCGGCGGCATGGATTACATCAGAAAAATTCAGGGTATGTAACCGCTTTGTCAATCTTTACCCGGGCTGGGGGATCGAAAAATGACCTGGGTTTTCGATCCCCATACCCTCAACCGCAAGGGGTGACCGAAGCATGCAAAAACTCGAGGAAAGAATTCGAAAAGTATTGATGATGCTGTTGTGGTTCCTGGCCGGAGCTTTCCTGTTGACGATGACGTTCTGCGTTTTTTTACAGGTTTTGACCCGTTATGTTTTTCACTTCGCTTACAGCTGGCCGGAGGAGCTTGCCAGGTTCTGCTTTATTTGGGCCTCGCTGTTGGGTGCCGGTCTGGCCCTAGAACAAAAAAAGCTCCACGACATCGACTTTGTATTCAATCGCTTCCCGGATGCATTTAAACCGCTTGTCGCTATATTTGCCCATCTTCTGGTCTGCATCATATTAACCGTGCTGCTTGTTTTCGGTACCAAGCTGGCGGTCCTGGTTCATATGCAGATTTCCCCGGCCATGGAAATACGGATGAGCTACGTTTACAGCGCCATTCCTTTTACAGCGGGGTTGATGCTGATTTCCCATGTCTTTGAAACCATTGCACGGGTAAAAGAACTTTCTTTTTTCCGCAAAAAAAGGTCCGGCTCATGACACTGCTGCTTTTTGGATCTTTTCTCTTTTTTGTCATCATCAGAATACCGGTCGTTTTTGCCCTTGCACTCAGCTCTCTAACGGTGTTGCTGTGGCAGGGTGATATCACCCTGATGCTTCTTGCCCAGAGAACCGCTACCGGGCTCGACTCTTTCCCGCTGCTGGCGGTTCCCCTGTTTATTTTAATGGGTGAAATTTTAAATCGCGGCGGTTGCGGCGAAAAACTTGTTCAGTTTTCTGAGAGGCTGGTGGGTGGGATAACCGGCGGCCTGGCCCATGCGAACATCGTTGCCAGTATGTTTTTTGGCGGCATTTCAGGTGTCGCCACTGCCGACACGGCGGCAATCGGATCCGTATTGATTCCGACAATGGTTAAATCAGGCTACGATGTTAAGTTTTCAACCGTGGTCACGGTCACATCCTCCATCATCGGCATTATCGTTCCGCCCAGCATCGACATGATTCTTTACGGATGGATATCCGGCACATCAATCGTAGAGTTATTTGCCGGCGGCATCATCCCGGGCATACTTGTCGGGCTGTCATTGATGGCGCTGTCGCACTGGATTTCCCTGAAACGAGGCTACAGAAGCCAGGAAAAATTTTCCCTGAGCAAGCTGGCCAAAAGTTTTATCGTGGCTTTACCGGCTTTGGTGATGCCGATACTGATTGTCGGCGGAATGTTTACCGGTGTTTTTACCGCAACGGAAGGCGCATCCGTCGCGGTGGTATATGGTATCCTGATTGCCATTCTTTTTTACAAGGGATTAAAGTTTAGAGAAATCCCCGCGCTGTTACAAAAGGTTTGTATGACCATTGGCAGCATCATGCTGCTGATCGCCTTTTGTAAGACGTTTGGTTGGATTCTTACAGCCGAACGCATCCCCCATGCTATTTCAGATTTCTTTTTGAGCAACCTGCCCTACCAGTCATTGTTTCTGTTTAATGTCATCCTGGTGTGTCTGGTGATTGGAACTTTTCTTACACCCGCAGCGGCAACCATCATTTTGACACCCATCCTTGCGCCGGTGGCCAATACTTTCGGCATTGACCCGGTCCATTTCGGTCTGGTGTTGGTATGTGCGGTGGCCATCGGGCATGTCACGCCGCCGGTCGCCCTGACACTGTATATCGGTGCAGGCATCAGCGGGATTTCCGTATCTCAACTCCTGAAACCTTTGTTGCCATTTTGGACAATTTTATTCATTTTAACCCTGGCGGTTGCTTATATACCGCCTCTGACATTAACGCTGCCGGCAATGTTCCGGTGAAAGATTTTTCGCCGAGTTGTGGCTGGAAATAATAAGGGACGCGAGAGCGGAGAACGCCCAGCCTGATTCTCAAGGCTCAAAGCTGAACTGAAGGGCAGGGAAAGTGAAAAAGGGGTCCTGTTGCCCAAATCCTTTTTCACTTTGCTTAAAGCTTTTTGATTCCCGCAAAAGAGATTTTGCCACAGTTTGTAAAAAGCCGTCATTCCGGGACGAATTCGCCATTGGCGGATGAGATCCGGAATCCAGAATTTGCTAGTCTCAACAGGCAATAACTGGATCCCGGCTCGTGCCCCGCTTCGCAGGACTTGGCCGGGATGACGAATTACGAAAAAGCCAGCAACGGCGGGATTGCAGCCCTGGTTGCAACTAGATAAACTTTATGGTCGATAAAGTGCCAATGAGCGCTCAAGAAATGTTTGGGCAACAGCCCGTTTATCCTTGACAGTTCTCTTAAAATAGAAACAACCAAAATGAGGATGGTCCGCAAACAAATAAACAGCTGTATCAGCTTGTGATTATCTCCATCGCGTTGCGTCGCCCGGATTCCGCCTGCCATCGGCCTTGCCACCAGGCGAGGCGGGAAGGGCAAGCCTGCGGGGTGGATCCATCCCCGCATACATCAAAGACGATATCTCCTCCTCAAGCTGGCTTTTGCCATTGGTGAATGGGTTTCTCCCTGGTCGCCTGCCTCAGCACGCGCGAAAACGGAAAGGTGCAGGATCTGATTTTGATGGACCAGCGCAAAGCCGGTTAGGGCTTTTGTTTCCAGGCGGCAGTCGGTTCCCAAACCGACCGAGGCATGCGACCCTATCCGACCGTCGGCCGTCTTTTTTAATAACTCTTCAGCATCTCGCTTGCGCACATTGTATTTCTTTTCTTTTTCCGCCGTGTCGATGGCGTCCAGGGCATAACTTTCGGTCAGTTTCTTATAAGTCTTTGAAAGGGTGTCCGCCTTTCCGAAGCAGTCCATGCCCACGATTTTGCCGTTGATCAAAAACACCGCCCCGATCTGGTGATCCACCAATTTGAAATGATCGACATACTCCTTGATAGCCGGGGTTTCTTTACGGTAAATGGCCGCCATTTCCATGCTGTCCGTTAGGGCGCCTCTTCGAAAGGCTTTTTGGCGAATTTCACGCCATATGGCACTTTGATCGGACTGATAACTTCCGCTGTCCCTGAGGGAAAGACTTATGTCTTTTGATTTGACGGACCTGATGGTCGGAGACATGAGTCTAAGCTCACTGGTAAACTTTTCGCTGGTGTAAGCCCACCGGCCCTGCTCCACGCAGCTGACCGGGATCACCGTGGTGGCGTCGGCCGCTATCAGGATGGTGGTGTTGACGATGCGGTTTTGCTTGGCGCCCACCACTTCCTCCCCATCCAGGAT
This sequence comes from Desulfobacterales bacterium, assembly GCA_050053515.1. Taxonomy (GTDB): domain Bacteria; phylum Desulfobacterota; class Desulfobacteria; order Desulfobacterales. Next base: position 11,947 of record JASFTQ010000066.1, read on the forward strand.
CAGGATCATTTTATCGGACTTGTTGATCACCTTGAGCTCCGGCACCGAGCCCCCTTGGTCAACCTCCACCACGTCGATTGCATCCTGCGACATGGCCTCGTCCAGGGTGAGATAGTCCAATGTGACCGCATATTCCGACAACAGCGGATAAACTGCCAAGTTTTTGTAGGATTGTTTGCGACCGATTTGAAGCTGTTCGAGATAGTTGATGAGTAAATCTTGCATAATATACCCCCTCCATTCTTTATCCCAATCTTACCATGACAGTGTGACAAATCCGGTCAATGTGAGGGGAAGGCTCAAGCTCCCCGGTTAAATCCGCTGCGCGGTTCTGTAAAGAGAAATTTAACGGGGCGAGCCGACGCTCACATATTTTTCCTGTTAAATGAAATGGGAGCAGTTTCTTTTTTCTTAAGATCTTTATCGCTTGAATTCAAATCGGGGTTAACGGGGTGACGATTGCAGTGCAGTTTCAAGGCAGCAGGAAATAATTTAGGGGAGGATACCAAAAAAGTGTTAAATGAGCAAGAAAATCAAGAGGGTTATGCCAGGAGCTGGGAAGCTGAGGCACCGGAGGTGCCAGATTATAAGATAGCGGTCAGGAGTGATGGGTTATGGGTAAGGACGCCTAGCGTGCAGGTGAAAGATATTGGCTGGAAGGCAAAGGCGGAGAACGTCCTGCCTGGGGCTCCCCGGTTTAATTCGCTTCGGTCTTGGCTCTGCGAGCTTACGTCTTCGTTTAAGCTCCACCGCACAGGCCGACCCGACAGGTCGCTCAGATACGCCGGTTGAACACCTGCCGGTGTCTGCTCCGCAGATTTTAACGGGATATATTTATTGGTTGTATCGTAAAAGATGGCAAATTGGTTGAGAGAGATGGGATTATTTTGAGTTTGAACAACTCAGCTTGACCCTTTGACATTTTTGTTTAATATCAATAAATAAGGTAGTTCTGTTGAATTTTAGAATCTCTTTTGCTTAACATGGTTGATATTAAAATCATTTTTTAGGTATGCAATGTCATGGCTACTGAGAGATCAAGATACCAACATCGGAACTGTCAGCCTTTTTCCGCAAACACGACATCGGCAGGCTTGCTTTTTTTGGCTCCGTTTTGAGGGATGATTTCGAACCCGAAAGCGATGTGGATGTGCTGGTCGAATTCCATCAAAACGCGAAAGTTGGATTGATTAAATTGTCCGGCATTGAAATTGAGCTCGGTGAGTTAATCGGTCGAAAGGTCGATCTCGCGACTCCAGGATTTATCAGCATATATTTTCGCGACCAAGTACTGTCGGAGGCAGAAGGTTTTTATGTCGCAGCATTTGGTTTTTTAAGCCTTATTTTGTGCGAGTTTAAAAAGTTGATCGGCAAGGGCGCGAAGCGTCCAGCTGACAGCTCAAAGGTTCCCGGAGGTCTGAACTCCAGCGTCGCGCCGAGTGCACCCCCACCGCCAGACCCATCAAGCATCTCCGGTGGCGATGGATATCAAGCATCAAAAACTAAATTTACTTCCTCCAACTTTCAGCCAAGATCATTTACCCTGACAAAAATAGCATCAGCAGGTAATACCGATAGGGCATGCACTGAAAGATGGTTTGCAAAGTTCCGACGGGTGGGGTATCGTCAAAAATCGTGAAAAGAAATTCAAATAGGGCTTGAAGAGCTTTACCAATGGTGTTTTGGGCGGTTCCGGTTCACAATTTCCAGCTTTGATCAGGGGAAGGCCCACGGGAAACCGACAAACAGGCGCGCCGGAAATTTTTTTGGGAAGCTATCGTCGCATGATCCGGGATTCAAACAAAACAGTAAACACTTAGCCAGGATCGAAATAGAATGAGTCTCAAAGAAGCAATCAGGGAGAAAGCCCTGGAACTTGCGTTTGAGGATGCCGGTTTTACCGGTGTGGAACCGTTGGACCTCTATATCCGGGAGGTCGAATCCCGGCCGCCGGAAATGTACGGTTGGGTGCAGACCGAGCGCTTCAATACGCTGCGGGGCGCCAGGCCGGGGGAAAAATATGATTGGGCCAGATCTCTGGTGGTCCTTGTCCGCAATTACCACCGCCGGGCTTTTCCGTCACAGATGGTGGGGGTCATCGGCCGCTGCTACCAGGTGGACGAGCGCAAGGAGCATGGGGCCGAGCATCAGAGGATTTTGGATTTCATGAAATTTCTCAAAAAGCAGGGAGTGCGTGTCTGGTTCGACGAGGAACTTCCGGCCCGAATGGCCGCTGCGCGGGCCGGCATTGTCACCTACGGCAAAAACTGTTTTGCCTACGGCGGCAACAGCATGCGCGGCGCCTCCTGGCTCGAAAGCATCCCCTTTGTTCTTGACGCCGATCTGGAACCGGACAGACCAAGCATTGAATTGGGGTGCCCTAAATGGTGCAAGAACGCCTGCCTCGCTGCCTGCCCCACCGGTGCCCTGTATGCCCCTAAAAAAATGAACCCACTCCGCTGCATCGCCTTCAATTCCTACTACACAAATGGCATCACGCCACTGGAACTGCGGGAACCCATGGGCACCTGGGTTTACGGTTGCGATCGTTGCCAGGAAGTCTGTCCACGCAACCAGCCCTGGCTGAACCAGGCCCTGCCGGAAAACGGGCCGCTGATGCGGCGGGTCCCGGATTTTACGCTGAGCGCGCTTTTGACCATGGACGAAAGACATTATGTAAACAAGGTATGGCCACTGGCGTTTTACATTTCTCGCAAAAAAGCGGCAAAATGGCAGATGAACGCGGCCCGCGCATTGGGGAACCAGAGCGACCCGGACAATGTACCGCTGCTAACCCAATCCCTCAATGACAACCCGCATGAGATCGTGCGTGGCATGTGCGCGTGGTCGCTGGGAAGGCTGGGCGGCTCCCGCGCCAAAGCAGCCCTGGAAAGCCGCCGATCTCGGGAGAATGGTTTGGTCAGATTGGAAATCGAGCAATCCCTGGATATGAAATAACCCAAAGCAGGCTGCCATCTGGTTTCCGTGAAATTATCATTCATTCCGTTTGAACCACGGAGGGTGAAAAACACTTGGCGACTGGTGATAGATGGCAGCTGATAGGGGAAAGGTTAGAGGTCATCGGTGATGGGCACAGACGCATAGCGTCCAGCTGAAAGCCAACGCGCTTTGTGGAGAAGGGGTCAAAGGTGGAATAGTGAAAAAGAATGATAAGATTGGCGCTTTAATTCACAATTCAAGCCCCGTTACGTTTAGGCGGCTGTAGCCTTTGAGATCCGCGCTCAGAACTGCGCTGAGTTTGCGTTGAGAACGCTCCGCGTTCATAAGGTCACCTACTATTACGGTTTTATAGCACGGTTGAGGTTATGGGAGTGTTTGTTATGTCCCACAGATAACTTATTTCTGGTTGAAAGGTCACTACGTCAATCGCTTCAGTTCAGATCGGAAAGATGGCGGGAGCAATTGCAGAACAGTTCTAGAACCGGTGACAAGCGTGGAGAATGATACAATAAAAGCAACAACTGGTCAAAAAATCCAACGCCAAGCGTTTCTTGGAGGATACTGGCTGCCCGCCATCGGCATCGCCTTCAGGCGAGGCGGGCGGGGATGCTCCCCAGTGAAATACGCTTCGCCATCACATGCGTGAATTTCACGGGAAAGCTCAAAGCTTTCCGGTTGGATCCTGCCATTCGGCAGGTTCACCCGGCGGGCGAGGGAAAGAGGGATCCCTGTTACCTATATTGGGGTCGTTGAATATAAAACCCCACCTCGCAATCTGAGAGGTGGGGTTAAGGCCGGGACATCTTCCCGGCGAACCATGATGGGTTAAGCCTGCTTCATCGCTGCCTTGACTCTTTCGGGGGTCATGGGGAGTTGAAACACCGCGGCACCGACGGCATCATATATGGCCGTCGCAATCACCCCGCCCATGCCGATGATGGCGGGCTCCCCCCCTCCCTGGGGCGGGAGGTCTGGGTTTTCTAAAATAACGGTCTCGATTTCAGGAAGCCACGAAAACGCCGGTATGGCATAGGTGTCGAAATTAAGGTCGGAAATCTCTCCATCCCTAAAGTGAACTTCTTCGGTCAATGCATACCCCAACCCCATGGTAATGCAGCCTTCAATCTGCGTGGTCGCCCCTTCGGGATTAACCACAACACCCATATCCTGGGCACAAACCACCCGTTTAACGTCCACGGTGCCGCTACCCTTGTCCACTCCCACTTCCGCCATAAATGCCACGTAGGTGCCGGCATCGATCCCGCAGGCGATGCCCTGCCCCCGTCCGCTGGGCGTCTTTATGGACTGCCATCCGAACTTGTTTGCCGCGGCCTTCAGGACGTTGATCATCCGTTTGTCCTTTAAGTGCTTGAGACGGAATTGAAGCGGATCCTCACCCGCTTTGGCCGCCATTAGGTTCAGATGCAGGTCGCGGGCATAGGTATTGGTGTTGTTGGCCGGTGCTCGCCATGGCCCGATACTGAAAGGGTGATATCTTCTGGCTCGACCACGCCACCGCCCGAGAACCATCTCTTTGTGATGCGGAATATCGTAGAACTGCTTACTTCCCCGCATGCCGGCGTAGTAGACGTTATAATCCCAAAAGGTAATCCCGCCGGAGTTGTTCAGCCCGGATTTGATCTTGACAATGGCTGCCGGTCGAAAGGTGTCGTAAAAAAACTCTTCTGCCCGACTCCAAGCCACCTGCACCGGTTTTCCGATGCGTTTCGCAAGACGTGCGGCTTCCAGAGCTTGCTGGGAGGCCGACTTTCCGCCAAACCCACCCCCTACATACGGCGTGATAATGCGGACACGATCCGGCGACAGGTTTAACTGCTCCGCGATAAACTCTTTGACCCTAAAGGGGGTTTGGGTGGAAGCCCAAACCGTGAGTTTGTTGCCATCAAATTTGGCGACTGCCGCGTGCGGCTCCATGGGAGCATGGGCCACATAACTGTTGAGATAGGTTTCCTCGATGACAGTTGAGGCAAGTTTTTCACCGGTTTTTATGTTTCCGCCTTCAGAAGCGATTTCCGGATCCGGCGTCGATTTCAGCAAATGGTCAAAAATGGTCTTGTCGTCGACACCGGTTCTGGGCCGGTCGAATTGGGCTTTGATTTGTGCCAGCCCGTGTTCCGCAACATCGGGATGTTCGTGAAGAACAGCGACAAAATCGCCTTCTTTGACAACCTGAATGCCGTCGATATTTTTAGCCGGATCGGTATCCGCCTTGATCAATTTTGCCCCATGGGCCGGCGGCCTGAGTATTTTGGCGTAAAGCATTCCTGGATGCCTTATGTCACCTGAAAATTTGGCGGCGCCGGTAACCTTATCAACCGCATCTCGCCGTTGAAACGATTTCCCCATGACTTCATACTCAGAAGACGGTTTTAACGGCGGCACATCTTTCAAGTGTTTTTCGATGATATTGCCTTTGGTGAGTTCCCCGTAA
>JASFTQ010000067.1:0-17287 GCA_050053515.1 Desulfobacterales bacterium
AAAGGATACAAATCTCGACGGGCAGTTGCCCATTGAACAGTGAAAAGGAATGATAAGATTGGCGCTTTAATTCACAATTCAAGCTTTGACCCCTTGCACCCCTCGCACCTGCATTTCAGGCAGCACCGTATGATCAGATTAAGATATGTTCGGTGGTAAGGTTAAAAAAATTGTTGACTTAATGCTACGGTGTGGTATCTATTGTGACCTTTTCCCACCCTTCTGGATTTTTAATCGGATCTCTTTGGCATTATAAGATACCTTTTTAAGGCTATAGGCTTCAGTAATCCAAATTTAACGTTTGAATGTAGGAGTGTGTATCATGAAGAAAACATTTTTTATTAGTTCGGTAATTATTCTATTTGGCTTAAGTTTAATATCACAGGCAGACGAACCGTATGCACCAAAACTCAAAGCCCCTTCAAATATCAAGGAGGGCTCACCAGCATATCTTGGCGTGGTGATGCTAAAATCTGCCGAAGTGCCTCCTAAATCATCCGTTGGAATTCCGCCTTACCCGGGTGCACTCATTATTCAAACTACCAAGGGCATGGAGATGGAAATCAGAGGAAACAAGCAAACCTGCTATCCCTATATTAAAATGTTGTCTTCAGATGATGGTGACACGGTTATATCTTTTTACAAAGAAAAGCTTAAAGGATACAAGTACGTGAATCAGTTTGGCGGGATGATCAGGGTTTTCTGGCAAGGCAATGAAGATTTTAACCCGATGGACATGGATCAACGCTGCACCACCGTTGCGGTTCAGGTATCTGATGGAGACATCTACAAAGAACTCATGCCGGATGTCAAATCATCGATTGAAATAACCTACCAGCCATGAAATATAAATAAATTTAGGGGACAGGCATATGTTAATGGGGTTTTATACATGATTAACTCCATCGCGTGGCGTTGCTGGGAAGCTGTATGCTCGATGCTGGATAGGGAGGAGGAATTTAGTGGACGTTTATGCGTTTCTCTGAATTCTTGTTTTTATGGTTTGAGCAGATCCATATGTCGGGTGAGGACAGCGTCGATAATCAATTTGCCGGTCAACTTTAATTTTGCCAGGCGACCGTTCTTGCCGGCCATCAGGATTTCGTGAAGATCTTCCCGCGTTTGCGGCGGTCTTTTTTCGGCAGGTTTTTTCACAAGGGTGATGGATTGGGTCGGGCAAACGGCGACACAAAGACCGCATCCGACACAGCGGTCAAGGTCCACCGCCGCCGGCTGCTTTTTTTCAGAAACGATTACCGTATTGACCTGGCAGCGTTTCTCGCAGGCACCGCAGCCTTGGCAGGTGCCGCTGTCGACTGACGCATGAAAGTTTGAGGCCCAAAAATCCAGTGGTTTGGGGAGGATTTTGTGGACCCTTAACATCCCACAGCAGCATCCGCAACATGAACAGATGAACTCGGCCCTTGCCGTATTGGACGGCTGAAGCACCAGTCCCTGCTTTTGATTCTGTTCGATGATCGACACCGCTTCATCCCGGGTAATCTCTCTGCCGCCGCCGCTTGACAGAACCATCCGGGCCATGCTGCCGACGGCAAGACAGGTTTCTTTGCGATCCGTTGCCTCACAGGGTTTTCCCTCAAGCGACTTTTTTTTGCGGCAAATGCATTCAATGATCACAAAGGGTTCTTCAGCCTGTTGCAACAATGTCGTCACTTCATCAAAGGTGCTGACATGGTGTTGCGGGTGAATACTCTTAGAGACCGGAATGGTGCGCATTTGCGGAAGTTTGGTACTTAAAAATGCAATACCAAAATTCTTACTCTTCGTGTATTCGTCAAAATCCTTGATAAACTCGGGGGTTAGACGGTTGAGTTGAAACTCGTACATCCCCACAACAAGGGGTGCATTGCAATAATACGTTTTGCCGTTCCGGATTTTGAATTCAATTCCTCCCTTGTTTTGAATGCGTTCAAGAGACTTTTGCAGTTCAGCGGGTGAATCGACCAAGTGGCCGGCCCTTTTGAAAATCGTTTCCAGCGGCTCGAATTTATAACTCAAACAGCAGGCATGCTCAGCCTCTTCGGGTGTAAAAATATGCTTCAGAATTTTCAGCTCAACGCCTGAACGGGTCGCCGGAAACCCGACGGCTTGCTTGTCTAAATGCTTTTGCAATTTGACATAAACCTGTTCATTTTGTTTCACAAATACCTCCGCAAATAGGAATCAAATCTTTACGGGCTGTTGCTCAAAAATGTTTGGGCAACAGCCCGTTTACTCTCGACGGTTTTTAACAATAGCGAGGCCGGGTGCTTCAGGTACGCCATGGGGTCAGTTGTCGTTCACAAGTTTAGGTCGGCCTGCCGCCGTTGAAAACCGGATGGTTTTGGACTGCTGCAAAATTGCATATTCACTGGATAATTCTAAAAGTGGAATGGAATCTTTGTTTGAATCCTTTGAGGTATTCGATATGTTTTTCCCGAAGCATTTGGTGGTTTTTGAATTCCTCACATGAAAAACCTGATCCAGCCAGCGATTCATAATATCCAATTGAGATAAGGATATTTCCTTTTGAACCAACGACTCTTGCTGCGGTTTCCGTCAAGCCGCAATTTAAGGTATAGCCTTTGTCCATTGCATACTTTGATATATATTTTTTTTCCGAGGGATACGTGTTTGACACATAATATTGATATGTATCCCCAGCTAAATAAACGTAGCCCGAATCAACTTTATTTTTTATGCCGCCATACAGATCACTGGTGAAGAAAGTTTCCGTTTGGCGAAACTCAATGGCGAGGCCCTTTTTAGCGTTTGAATTCAGCGTTTGAAGGAAAACATAGGCGTCATATGTATTTTTTAACTGCCGGATGCCATCGACTGACGGTTGGTTCATTTCCGCAGAGACGTTCCCGATGAATTCGAACTCCGGACTGACCTTAACTTTCAGCTCAGGGGTTGAAGAATACAAATTATTATCAACGACGACAACTTTGTCGATTACAGCCGCACAACCATAGATTAAGAACATCGTACCCAGTAACATAATGATAGATCTTAGGCGTGGTTTCCGCCAATATTCGAAACGGTCATAGCTCATCTGTTACCCCCGCCGGGCTGATTTGTTCCGATTTGTTCCGGGGCTTCGCATCCATTCGACAGATAATCCATATTCTTAATTACCTTAGGTAGTTAACATTAATATAAATTGAAAGTGAACAAGATGCAAGAAATAACTTTAACGTCGCGGGGAATGGGGGAATTCTGCTGGAGTAAAGGGAAGCCGGGAGGCAAGGCACCCAGGGCGCCAGCCGGAAGTTGACGCGCTTTGCACGAGCCAAGGTGCAAAGATGCAAGATATGGGGCGGGTGGCCGGCAAGCAAAGACCCTGACGTGTCGGTTCAAAGCTGATGGGACATGAGATGAAGTTGTAAAACCCGTTTTAGGCAAAAAGCATTTGACGCTTTGTTCTCAGATAATAATCGGAAATAAAGTTCAGCGGCTTTTTCGCTTTTTCAAAATTTTTATGCAGGATCCAGAAGACATCGGATAATTCCGACTCAACCGCAGCCCGGTGCTCGGCAGCCAGCCGGTAAAATTGCCGCCCCTTCTTTTCATACTCCTCCGGACTTATCCGGGCCCTTCCGGCGATGGGGGGCCGTATTTCGCCCGAGAGCGGATATCGATAATTGTCCTCAGCAAAATCCGGGAATATGCCGAGAATAAAAAGACAGATATCCGCGATGCGCTTGTACAGCCCCAGGCGGTAATCACCTTCCAAAACTTCGCTAAACCGGATCAAGCTGATGATATCCATGTCGTTGAACCGAATCTTTTTCCAGATGCCCTCGCGGATTCGAAAGGTGAAGGTGTAGCTTTCAATCCGGGTAAACGAAGACAGCATATCCGCCAGGTAAACCACAACAGATTTTTCGTTCAACAATTCAACAAGATCCCGTGTGTCGAACACGGGGATGCTCATGGCGCGGGTTTTTTCAAGGGTGTAGCTCAACCTTTCAAGCTCTTTGGCGGCATTGCGCAACAAGATTTCAAAGAAAAGAACGGGTGAAATCTTTAAAACAATTTCGTCGTCACCCATTAATCTACGGAACACTTTTTCGTCCGCGATAAACGATCGGCAAAAGTCGTCATCTTGCCGGATGATATTTTTCAAACTGGATTTATCCCTGACCTCCGGGGCGGCGGCCCCGACCAGAAAATCCAGATCGCGATCGGACAGTCTCAAAACGGTCAGCTGTTTAACGGGCATCTTTTTCCCTTCTTCTTATCGCGAGCCTATTTATTCGTAATCCTTATAAATTATAGTAAGACGCCAATTTGCAACGGCAAGAGGTTGGAAGGCGAGGCGGGTGGGAGACCCAGGCAACGGGGTGGCGGTCTCGCAAGCGGATTGAATTTGAAAGTAGGCGGTCGGCCGCAAGATAATGTCGGATGGTAAACCCGCTGAATTTTCCATAAAATAGCCACTTTGCCAACTATATGTTATAATATCAAGAGCGCAATCGTAATCAGGGCCGCAATTGAGGTCTTGAGGTCGCAGCGTTTGGGAAAACACAGCACGTCCGTAAATAACAGATCAGGTCACTGCTGATCAACCCGTGGGGTAAGCTATGCAAGACCAACGCTACAATATTGTTTACAGGGGTAAAACAGCGCCGGGGCGGCAAACCGAAGAGGTCAAGCGAAATTTAGCAAGCCTTTTCAAACTTAGTAGGGAAAAAATAAACCAGCTTTTTTCCGGCAACCCGGTCACCATTGCTAAGAATGTGAGCCACCAGTCCGCAGCGAAATACAAAAAAACGTTCGAAACAGCAGGGGCTGTATGCAGCGTCGTGGAGGCAAAAGACCATAATGAAATCCCGAAATTGGATCCATCGCAGATAATTATCTGTCCAAAGTGCGGCTTTGAACAGGAGAAAAACGAAGAATGCCAAAAGTGCGGAATCGTCATAAGCAAATATTCACAACGGGCGGACGTCCCCCCGCCGGTCATCCCGCAGAGAAAAGTCCCCCCTTATTTTTCGGTTTCGAAGACAAAACTGATTTTGATGTCAATATTCACACTCGGCCTTTACGAGATTTACTGGTTCTATAAGAATTGGAAACAAATTAAAATAAGTACCCGCCAAAACATGCGCCCTTTCTGGCGAGCTGTTTTTTCAATTTTCTTTTGCTACGCGCTGTTCAAAAATGTGCAGGACTCAACCGACGTATATGGCGGCAGACAGGATATTAACCCGGGCTGGCTTGCGGCCGGCTATATCCTTATGAGCATGATGTACAAACTACCGGACCCCTTCTGGGCAGTCAGTCTTCTGGCATTCCTGCCGCTGCTGCCTGTTCAGGGTGCAATCAATAGTATTAATACCAAGGTGGCCCCCACTGCGGCGCGAAACACGAACTTCTCCGTGAAAAACATCTTGGTCATGGTCATCGGCGGTATTATTTTGAGTTTGGCCGCATTGGATATGGCTGTTCCCACCTCATTTCTGAACCGCTTCGAGCAGAGTGCCTGGGAGGAGTTCGTCTCGGAAGACGGTAATTTTATAGTTTTATTACCGGGAATCCCCGAAGAGGACAGCGAAAGCATGCAAACCCAGGCGGGGACGATCCAGCGTCAATCATTCTTTATCGAGGACAATGGCGGACAGGCAACATACCTCGTCATGTATCTGGATTATCCGCGAGACATAGTCGAAATGGCAGGTTCCGATCAGATTTTCGAAAGCATTCGCGATGACCTGATGGTGACATACAGGGGGACTGTCAATAACGAAAAGTTTGTTCTTTTGGATGACACTACAGGCCGGGAGTTTGACTTCGAAGGAACGTGGAATAACGGTGTGATATTTGGACATGTGAGAACTTTTTGGATCGACCAGCGATTGTATATGTTGATGGCCCTGGGAACCGAAGAAGAAGTTGTCGAGGAAGATATTGCTAGATTTTTTGGTTCCTTTGAATATTTGTGATTTTTTGGTTCTTCTCACAAATGGATCCCCATGATAGGGATTGAAGCGTACCCCGCAGCAAGCTGCAGGGAATGCGCTCACTTTCACGGTTCAAAATCGCTTCATTTCGTCTTTTTTCCCATTTGATCCGCCAGAGATCTTTGGCGGATGGCGTTCGTTGCCCGGGGAGTGCGCAGAGCTGAAAGCTCAAGATAAATGCTGAGAAGCAAGTGCCCGGTGCGCCCAGCTTATCGGGGGCTTAGATGCTGCGGACGGCTGTCCAGCGGGTGTGGCAGAGTTGCACACTTTTTTCGATCTGGCGGCGCGGCACCAGCAGGGAAATACGAAATGAGGTCGTGGTGATGCCCAACACGGGTATAGCGCTGTGTTCGAGCAGATCAACCGTTTCCAGAAGCGTCAAGCTATTGCGGTTTAACCCCTCGCCGATCAGCGACAGCGCTGCCAAATCCGTATCAAAAGCGATTCCCGCACCAATGGTGTCCACCAATGTATCTTTTATTTGTTCCCAGCCAACGGCATTTTGCACAGAAACTACAAAGGAGGCCTTTAATTGCTCCTCGCCGGCAGTTGTCTCGGTGACATTTACCTCCTTGATCGGAACCTGCTCGCTTTCCAGGTATTTGGCGGCCTGCTTGAAAAGGGCCAGTGCGGTGGTGCCCTGCAACCGGATTCGCTCAACTTGTTTTTCACTGACCACCGCCTGCACTCCGGTGATGGTGCCGGGCGAAATCCTGCGAATGACGGTTTCTTTACCCGGCTTGAAAGTGCTGCGGGCGTAAATGGCGATGTTCTTTTCTTTGGCAAATTGCACGGCGTGGGCATGCAGCACCTTAGCGCCGGCCATGCTCATCTCTTGCATGACGGGATACGAGATCTCCGGCAAATGCCGAGCCTGGGCCACCAGGGTCGGGTCGGCCGAATAAATACCGTCCACATCAGAGTATATCTCGCAGCGCTCGGCATCCAGTGCGGCCGCCAGTGCCACCGCTGTGGTGTCCGAGCCGCCGCGTCCCAGGGTAGTGATGTCCCGCTTGTAACTGACCCCCTGAAAGCCACCGATGATCACCACCTTGCCCCCAGCCATCTCGTCTTGCACCCGAAACGGCCGGACTTCGATGACCTGGGCGTCATTGTGGCGGTCGTTGGTGATGATGCCGGCCTGGGAGCCGGTCAGCGAAACCGCATCAAGTCCCAGTTGATGCAGCGACATACACAGCAAAGACATGGTGATTCGCTCTCCGGTTGAAAGCAGCATGTCCATCTCTCGCCGCGGTGGTTTGGGCGAAATTCCGCGAGCCATGGCAACGAGATCGTCGGTTGTCTTCCCCATGGCCGAAACGACCACGGCGATATCGATATTTTGCGCCCGGATATCGGCAATCAGCCGCGCAATTTTTCGCAGTTTGTCCACATCCGCCACACTGCTGCCGCCGTATTTCTGAACAATGCAGGCCATATCCGCAAAGCCTCCGCTTTCAAGCCAGGTTCTGTTTAAAGGGGTCGGGAAGTTTTTTTTGCCGACCTTTGATACTAGCGGAATGAATTATCAGTCGATTAGTATACCACATCGCTATCTGATCTTGAACAACGAATAACCCAGCAAACGTCTCGCGATGATTCGTTATCAGTGGGATCAAACATGAGGACAACCGCCATTTGAAAGGTGATTCATGCCGAACCGGCAATTTCCGTGTCATCGGATTAGGATTAGAGATGCCGGCGGATATTCCGCGGTTTGGCTTCCTCATCAGAAAAGCCGTAAAAAGATTGTAAAATATTCGATATGAATTTCTCACGATCCGCTTTTTTGGGAAGGTGCGATTTGAGTGAATTGGATAAATCAGTTATCAAAAGTGATCTATTTTCACGCGGCGTGCTTTTCTTTGGAGCAAAGTCAAGTTGGTGAGGCATTATTTTAACGGCGATTGAAATTGGAAAGAGTTCAAAGTAGGGATCTTTGGCTGCTAATTTTCTGTTGGCCTTATTCACAGTGTTATCAATTTTTTTTCGAATATTCGATTTGGCTTTTCTAAAAAGCTTCTGATGTTCCTGCATCGGCTTTTTATCACTCCAGATATTATAAAAGCCTGTTTCTATGGTAAACGTGACTTTTGATAATGCATCTGAGGTCATTTTTGCTAATTCATCATATACACTTTCTCGCTGTCCTTTAAGCTTTTTCATCTTGATGCGCTGCTTTTTCGTAAAATAACCCGGGGATTCATAAATTGATTCAATCGCATCTTTGAATTTTTTAATTTCCGTTTTCATCACCCCCTCCTCAAAAACGCTCGACAGACCATATCAGGGAAGATTGGTGCGGCATTATGCCGGCGCCGGCAAATCTAGCTGGAGGATACAAAAGAGGCCATCAATGGTCAAGTTTCCCGTGATGCCGGATGCTGGATAAGCACAAAAAGCGGGGAGACCGGAAAGCAACTGAGCGTTGTGCAAGCTGAAAGCTCGAAGCTGAAGGCTGAGAATAGATGGCGGGGTCTGACAAAACCAGGGCCACCTCGTGGGGCTGTTCCTAGCTCAGCTTTTGGTGTTGCTTGAAGAGCATATAACCACCCCAAAAAAATGCGCATAGCATGATAATGCTTCCGAGTCTGTATGAAAAATTGGCCAAAAGATGGTCGTATGTGATCAAGCCGGCCTCATTTAAAATAAATTCCCAGTCGTGAAAACCGTAAGGTGCGTTCCGCCCGGTGTTGCCCCCCAGAAGAGGCAGCACCCCTGCCCGGGCATCATTGATATACGGGGCAATATCCATAAAATTCACGCCGAGCCACCACAAAGAAAAAGACGCTGCAAACGGATCTCTGGTCTTGATAATGAAAACAACCAGACAAATCAGCGGCATCAACAACTGGCCGAGTGTCCCACCAAGGGATGTCATAAATCTGCCGAAGGGTCTGAAAAAGATATGGCCGGCTTCATGAAACGGTAAATTGACGAGATGCCAGAAAGACCGGCCGATGCTGTTGGATTCCATGGAGGTGAAAATTAATTTTAAACCCCACAGCAGGATGATTAAAAACAACAACAGCCGGGCGCCCCATATCAAGCGGTTGGTTTCCGGTTTTACATAGAAAAACAGGGATTTGATAATTCCTGCGGCATCTGCCGGAATCTCTGCCTGATCCCGGGTCAAAAATTTTGCAACCGGATTTGTACCGGAGCGTCCAGTGTATTTCGCAAAAATAACCCCGCAGCGGAGACATTCCACGTTATCAGCCGGTTGTTCAAAACTGCACTTGGGACATTTCATCGGTTAAATTTCCCCTATCTTGGTGGTCTAACCCTAAAGAGGGCAGAGTTCAGCAGACCTATCTCGTCGGATTGACGCGCTGGCCTGAAATCTCATAAAAATTAATAGTTTATAATATCAAAAAGGGGGAAAATGAGCAAGGAATCGTCTCAAATGTTGTCTTGGTCTTTTCGTCATGCTCCTGAAGATGTTTTTCAAGTTCCTTTAGTTTGCGAGCCAATTCTTTATGGAATGAAACCATCTTTCTGAGATGTGCGAAGGCTCTCATTTACGGAATGTTACTCGTCTCGAGCATTTCACCCAAAGGACGCGCCTAATTTATCCATTTCATCCCGTACGAAAAATATCTTGCCGATGATTGATTCAATCGGGACGAGTTTAGCCATGAATTGCTGATCTTTCTTTTATGAGTCGTTGGTAAGAGCAAGCAATGCATAGCTTTGCGAATCAAGAGCCGGGATCCGGTCCGATCCGGACGAGCATTTTGCCGAAATTCTCGCCCTTAAAGAGACCGATGAAAGCCTTGGGAGCGTTTTCGATGCCCTCCAGGATCGTTTCTTTCCATTTGATGTTGCCTTCTGAAATCCACTGGCCCATATCGGCAAAAAATTGCGGCAGGATGTCAAAGTGCTCGGATACAATGAAGCCTCTGAGCGTTAGTTGTTTTGAAATCGCGATGACAAGATTGGAAGGTCCGGGGGGCGCTTTGATTGCATTATACACCGAAATCATGCCGCACAAAACGATCCGGCCGTATGTATTCATGTGTTCAAGGGCGGCTTCGAGATGGTTGCCGCCCACGTTTTCAAAATAGACATCGATGCCCTTGGGACAAAATTTACCGACCTCAGCGATAAGGTCGTCCGCGTTTTTATAATTAAAGGCCTCATCGACTCCGGCCGTTTCCCTGAGCCAGGAAATTTTTTGGTCTGAACCGGCACTGCCGACCACATGGCAGCCTTTGAGTTTGGCAATTTGGCAAACAACCGCCCCGACGGCACCGGCGGCGGCAGAAACAAATACGGTTTGTCCTTTTTCCGGCTGTCCGATTTCGAGCAGGCCGTAATATGCGGTAAGCCCCGGCATACCCACGGTGCCGAGATAAGCTTGAATCGGGGCGACGGCGGGATCTATTTTGAAAAGATCGCTGCCATCAGATACGTAATACTCGCGCCAGCCCGACATCCCCAAGACAAAATCACCGACTTCAAACTTGTCGGTGTTCGAGGCCATGACCTGGCCGACACAGCCGCCTTCCAGGGGCCTGTTGAGTTGAAACGGCGGTAAATAGCTTTGTCGATCGATCATGCGACCACGCATATAGGGATCAACTGACATATAAATATTGCGCACAAGCACTTCTTGCGCACCAATTTGCGGGATCTGCACTTCAACCAGTTCGAAATCGTGCTCACGCGGAAGTCCAACCGGACGGTTCTTAAGATGTATTTGACGGCTCATTATTTTGGTCATTGCTTTATCCTTTCTTCATAGACGGATCGTTTTGCACGTGTTTACCCAAACACTCCCACGATCCCACCGCTGATCAGGCACCAGGCGCCCGGACGCGGTATTGCGGGGTCTTCCAGATCCCATGGGCCATGACATCCGATAAAATATCCACCGCATCCCACACATCCGCACATCTGAAATAAAGCGGTGTCAGACCAAAGCGCAGGATATCCGGTGCACGGAAATCACCAATCACACCCCGTTCGATCAAGGCCTGGATTATGGCATATTTTACCCCGGGATGAAATCTATAATTATATAACCGTGGCTTTTGTTTGCGCCTAATTTAGCAGCAAGCCGGCACCCTAAAAAAGACGCGTATAAAAAACAATCAGCCACCTGGCATCCAGGCGGCTGATAGGATCAAAGCTTAACGGGCTGTTAATTTTATGGGTGCTAATCGACTGAGATCAAATCTTTGTTGTTTTGAAATGTTTTCTGACCGACTCCGGGGACCTGGATGAGATCTTCCGGAATCTTAAAGGGTCCGTATTTTTGGCGAAACTCGACGATTTTGGCTGCATGACTCGGGCCGATACCTTTTAATTGAACCAGTTCTTCGGCTGAAGCCGTATTGATGTTGATCTTTTTGGCATCCCCGGCGTACACCGCCAGGACGCATGCCATCCCAACGAAAACCGTTAACAATACTGAGATTACCCATTTACGATTTAACATTTTCTCCTCCTTTTGGGTTAGATGGTTAGCGCACCTCCCAATACAGCAAGGCACGGGCCCGGGAAATGATAAGCCCGCCCCTTGGCCCTGATTATGACTTTATAGCCAATTTGCACCCGAAGAAACGATGAGCTTCAGCAATTCAACCGCAGCACCTTTTATTTCGATTTCCTCACCGCAATGCTGGCACATGATCACTGCGTCTGAAATTCCCAAATCCAGCTTGGGACCAGCCGTGTTCGAATCCGATGCAGAATCAAGATAGAAGGACAAATAGCTGTCAATCATAAACGATTCGGCCTTGCAAAACGGACACCGCAGTCGATGCAATTCGCTTTTATAGCCGGCCTGGTGCGTCAGCCATATGAGCAATTTAAAAATTTTAATCCTCAAATAATCCAATTCCGATACCCCGCCTACCCGGTATTCATGTGTCGACAGAAATGTTATCGGGAGGCCATCTCAAACAATAGGTTCGGACGCGATCGCCGATGATCTGACAATAAAAACTTTCAAAAGCGGTCTTATTTTGTTAAACAAAAACAAACGGTGTTGGACTTGTTCTCGAACCTCTGACGGAATTTTGAGATGGCTTCTCATAGGACCTATGGATCGAGATGTTTAAATGTTTCGTAAACCATTTTTTTGTGAATGTCAATAAAAATTTGCACCTAATGCAAAAATATTTTGCCTCCAGGTTCTGCGCAACTTTCTGGATGCATTTCGGCCCGCAACATGGTACAGAACGATAAATCGATTAATAATAGTATTTTGAAAGGATTCGTCACCGAGACAGAAAAGATAATCGGCCGGCTGAAAGAAGCGCTGAAAGTGAAATCCGACGGGCAGCTGGCAAATTATTTAGGCATTTCTCGACAAAATGTAGGTGCGGCTCGCAAACGAGAGGACGTTCCGCCGGGGTGGATTTATAAAGTGGCGACGTTGACCGGCTGGTCCATGGATTGGCTTCGTTTTGGCCAGGGCCCGAGGATACGCGTGGATTATACCGCGGAGAAATTGCATCATGGAGGCCAGATAGCAAGCCGGCAATCACCCTATGATCCCCGGCGCGACCGGCAGCCCGGGCCCGATGGTAAACTGCCGCGTGAAGCGGACAGTTTCGGCTTCGGTGCCGCCGTTGAGATGTTGGCTAAAATTTACAGTTCCGGAGATAAACTGCTGATCAGCACTATCAACGCAAACATCCGAGCATTTTGCGAGGCGATTGACCACAAGCAAAGTGATCAGCGCTCCACGCAACAGCTGGAAAATCTAAAAAAACGTCTGACCAACGTTGAAAAACAACTCGAGCGGGCTACGCCCAATGGTAAAAAACAACGCAAAAGCAAAACTTAATTTTTAGCATTTACTCGAACAAAAACGTGTATATTAAGATTGATTTATTGGGGCGGTTCTAATTTTTACATGACACATCGTCAATCCGGGAGAACCCTTTATGGTGCATAAATCAGAGTTAATCAGAGTGCTTGCCCTGATGGGCAGTCCGCGTAAAAAAGGCAATAGTGCCACCCTGGCAAACCAGATCATCAAAGGAACAAAATCTACGGGTGCATCAGTAGATAAGGTTTTTCTAAATGAAAGAGATATTTCTCCCTGCCAGGCATGCTATGCATGCCAGAGGACGGAAAGCAGAGGCTGTGCAATTGATGATGAGATGCAACCGATTTACAGAAAGCTCGTGAAAAGCGATGCATGGATTATTGCCAGTCCGGTTTACTGGTTTACGATGTCAGCGCAGACAAAGATTTTTATAGATCGGTGTTTTGCCCTTCTGGCTTACAAAAACCATGCTTTCAAAGGAAAACGAATCGCAATAGCAATGAGCTACGGAGATGGGGACCCATTCATTTCGGGATGTGTAAATGCGTTACGTACTTTCCAAGATGCATTCAAATACGTCGGCGCGACAATTGTTGGAATGGTTTATGGAAGTGCGGAAAAGCCCGGCGAAATCACGTCAAACACAGCACTTATGAAGCAAGCTGAGATGCTGGGAAAAAAACTGGCAGCTACATAAAACAAAAAGACATGTAAAAAATGGAAAAACCGGGCGAGCCCCAGTTAAATCCGCTGCGCTACTTATCTGCGATACATTTAACGGGGCAGGCGTACGTTTGCGCTTTTTCAACTTATATTGCCTGGCATTAAAAGGTAATCCCGCACGAGTGTGTATTTGTTAGTGTATATGTCCGTAAAATACTGATTCAGCCACGAACGCATAAAATCATGGACGTCCCCCTATTCGTCCCTATTCTCAATTCACCGGACAAAGGGAAAAAGGGCTGTGGAAGGGGATTAAGCGGTCTTGCGACGTTTTTTCGGAAATTTTGAGATGTTTTGATCTCGCTCGGCTAGTTCACTTGAATCGACCTCGCTGTCGTGGTGGACATGAAATTCCTGAATCGTTTCTATTTTCAGGTTCGCGGGGGCATCGGGTACACTGAACTGATACGGGGCATATAATTTTGCCATATCTGATTCGTTGCCTAATTCATCCACCGCTGTAAGTCCGAATTCAACCGGACCGTTGGCAGGTGTAAACGCAGGCACACCGTCCGGCAAAACAACCTCTGTGACATTGCCCAGTTCTGCGCAATTTGAATCGTAATTAACACCGCCCCATTCGGACCAATACAATTTGTAACCTACGATTTGTGATGAGTTTGAAATTTCCCACCGAAACCTTCTTTTTTTCAGTTTTGCCATTATGATCCTCCTGAGCAGATAGGCGCTGTTCGAAGCGGTTTTGAAAATCGTGTCATGAGTGACGCTTACCGCCCTAAAGAGACTGTGTCGCAATTCGTCATCCCGGCCAAGTCCTGCGATGCAGGGCGCGAGCCGGGATCCAGTAATGGCCTGTTAACATTAGCAAATTCTGGATTCCGGATCTCACCCTGCAAAGCAGGATTCGTCCGGAATGACGGCTTTTTGCGGATTACGACACAGTCTCAAAGGGCGGGGGAAACTATCTGTCTTAGACAGCTTCCCTTAACCCCGCCTTAAAAGGCGGTTCTGGCAGACAAGCAGACCGGTCGGAGGCTAAGGTTTTCTCTCCAGGGTTGACGCCTCAAGGGACTGTTACCCAGACCCTTTTTCACGGTGTCTTAACTGTTTTAATGAGGGCTCAAGAGGATGTGGGCATCAGCCACCAGCGTATTGAAACCGCTTACCGTCAAATCATTAAGACCGGACAACCGTTGCGACAGACATCGGGAAAAATGCGATCTGTCCGCTCAAAGACAAACCTTTGAACTGGTCGAAGATTATTTCTCGCTATTGAACATTGCGTTGTAAGCGTAGAGACCGGGCGTGCTTTCCCAGGCCGGTTTCTCTATGTAGTCATCTTGGCTTTCGTCCTGCTGTTGCTCGGCTGCCATCTGAGCGATGATCTCTTCACTGAGGTCATCAACTTCCATGGCGGCTTTGCTGTGGGGTGCATATTGCATCACGGAAACACCGGCGTTCATGGCTTCGATATAGGCCACTCTCTGACATATTTCTGTTTCAAAAATGCCGGTATTGAAAACGCCCATTGTCTCTTTAGCTTCACGCCCGAGTTTGGTTCCCGGAATCTTGCGGCAGACCAAGAGCCTGCTTTGCAGGTGGGTGTTTTGATTTTTTTCTTGGTTAACCATTTCCAAAGTGTTGTCGCACGACCACATATCCACGGGGCTGGGACTTAAAGGGATGACCGCCAGATCCGTTATGGCTAAAATCGATTGCGTAATGTCTGCGATGGCAGGCGGCGCATCGATCACCACATGATCGTAATCCCATCCCAGCTCATTGAGGTCTTGATGATATATCGGCCTGGGATGATGCTTGATGGGAAATGCCTGGTTGTTTTCGATAGTGTGCCACCGGACCGCGCTGCCCTGGGGATCGGTGTCAATAAATACCAATTTACAGTTTTTTCTTGCCAGATTTGCAGCCAGATTGATTGCCGTCGTTGTTTTGCCGACACCGCCTTTTTGGTTCACCACACTGATAATCATTCGCCCCCTCCTTCTGCTGTGTGCGTTTCAGCGTTTGTAGTTGATCGGGTTTAGCCAGTACCGCTTGCCATCAGATACATGTTATCATCCCTGCTGCAATCAAAAAATTGTTCTTCCCATACAATCCTAAAAAGGTTTTGTCAACCCAAAACCACATTATATTGGAGTAAAATATTTTTTAAAACCAATATATTGTGTAATTCTTTTCCATAAATAATCAAAATTTGTAGTGTTTGATCGGCCCTGATAGACACTTTATAGCAAATGTCAAAGTAACGTTCCGAAATAACGCCGAATGAAGAGTTGCAGACAGGGGGTACATTTTATTCGTCAAGATGCAGGGTTAAGAAAAGGGAATTAAAGGAAGCGGCCTGGAATAGATTTATGCCTTGCCGTCGCGCCCCGGCCTTTCGGGCGGGGCGCTTCGCCGTTTAGGTTGGCCGGCATTTTCTTCGGACAAATGCCGAAACAACTGTACCGGCAACCAAACAAATCAACAGCAGAATCGCGGCTGTCAGTAAAAGACCCAACTTAAGGGCAATCCAGCTGAAACCAACCAGGGGCAGTAAAAACAGACGGATCGCTGCCCGCATACTGCTGTGCCGGGAGATAACTTTTGCCACAGACGGTGAATGGGCATTGTAGAGACTAACCAAACATTTTCCTAATCGACCGTTTAACAGAAAACGATCCCTGAAATTCCGCAGAATTTCAACGTGGGGCTCCAGGGCAGAGCCATAGGCTGCCGTTGCGATAAAGCAACCGCCGCCGCCACCGTCATCAGCCGGCGGAGTTCCGGAGGAGACGAATACTGAGGGACCCGACGGATCAATAATCGCATAGTTTTCAGTCTCGTCGCAATCACCGATACCGCCGTCTCTGAGATCCAAAAGGACTGACCTTCTGTCGACACTGAACGTGACGTGGTTTGTGTGATCCTGCCAACCGTGGAGGGAATCTTGTTTTAGCCAACGCACATCAATGGGCAGGGGATCGGAATAAAAAACCTCAACTGTGGCGGGATCGCCGAGATTATCAACCATCAGCTTAAAGGCAAGTAGGCCAAACGGCAGGTTCTGGGCCGCTCCCGGAGGTGCGGTGATGTGACTCGGATCGATGGATCGAATCGATTCGATGGCGCTTACGTTGGGAGCGTTCTTAATGCTCACCCCGATTTGGGCATTGCCAACCACCGAGTTGACGCACCGAATGTCAGATTGTGTGATATCCGGAATGCCGTCGCCATCCAAATCAAGAGTCGGGTCGGTTACTGCCTGTTGATCCGGGATGCCATCCCCATCCGGGTCGTCGGTGTCGATTGCCTCGAGGGTAGTGAATTTTCTCGTCAGGGACCATTCCGATTCTCCAGCATTATTGTCGTAGTAGCGGACCCTCCAGAAGTAATCGGTATCCGCGGTCAGCATCAATTCCGGAACCGGCAGGGATGTCAGTTGAGTGTCACTCGTGAGGTCCAAAACATGAAAAGTAAAGTTAGAATCGGTGCTGATCTGCCATAAGGTAGCAGCATGGGTATCATCGATATCTTCATCATCGAAGGCGCCAGTCTGCAATTCCGGTGTCAACGGGATGCCCGACTCGTTGTCCGGGGGCCAAATCAATACCGGTGTTTGTGGCGGGTGATTTGCACAATCCCCGGTTGTCTGGGAACCCAGAGATACCCGTGCAGTTTCTAGACCGTCACCGTTGCGGGCCTTAACTTGAAAGGCGTAGGGGGTCTCACAGGTCAGCCCGCTGCTGGTCCACGACGTGTTGGCAGTCCAGCCCGAATTGGTGCCGTCAGTGGTATTTTCACAATAATACTGAGTGCCAGCCGGGTTGCTATTGGCCGTCCAGTTGAC
>JASFTQ010000068.1:0-17124 GCA_050053515.1 Desulfobacterales bacterium
CTTGATTCTCGATCAAAATTTTATTCGGATTAAGCAACGCATCAAAGAGCTGTCCCAGGTAGGCGCTGAGTTTCTTGTGGTTCCGGAGTACAATTTGAGCCATTTTCTGGAAACCGCAACCAAGCTTCTCATCGGCGCTGTGTCAATTACTCCCGACAAAAAAATCATTACTACGGTGGGAACTGCCAATGCCGTTGGTTTATGCCACCGGAACCGGATTCCGATTTATCTGCTTGCAAACTCCCTGAAATTTGCACACCGGTTGGTATCCGAACAGCATATTTATGGGGAGGAAAGTCAGCGCTCGTATGACAATTTGACCTATCGGCATACAGCGTATTCCCATAATCAAGTAGATTTGCATTTGATCGATCATGTCATAACCGAACAAGGAGAAAGAAACACCCAAAACCAATTGATCCCATCTGTTTAACTGCAATGACTGAAACCCGATCTCAAACTTCATTATTCTGACCAAAATAATACCCGACAGTTATCCAGATATCTGAAAAATATCACAGGCTTTTCCCTGGTTGACATGTTCTCAATGTATTGGTATCTGCGTCATATTTGGTTTTGTGGCAAGATAATTGTAAAATTGATTCAAAAAGGCAGGTCACGACATATTTTGCCTCCTTTTTTCGTTTTGGGTGATGTTAAAAACCCGAATGCCGCACCGGAAATGTTGATCTGTTTCGATAAAGGGGGTGTTGTTCCCGGTTCGTCAAACTTTTGGAGAGTTAAACGTATGCGAATTTACAAGGTTTTTGTAGTAGCTTTTCTGCTGATCTCTTTTAATAGTGCGCTATTTGCCGAGGACTTCTATCTGGATGGCCCACGTAACGAAGGCCTGCTACGCTTGGAAATCGACAATGATGCTTTTTTGGATAAAGACAGCAACTTCTCCAACGGTTGGAGCATTCAATATCACAGCGTTCGTTATGCCAGTTGGGAAGAATCCAAGGCGCCAGGGTTTGTCAAATGGGTCGGCCAACATTTTCCGACCCTTGACGATGATGATTCCATAGTGCGTTATGGGCAAGGTATCGGGCAAAATATGCTTACCCCCGGAGACCTGGAAGCCGAATTTTATCGGGAAGGAGACTTGCCCTATGCCGGTACACTGACCTATACCTTGAACTGGCAAAGCTTTAACCGGCAAAAAGCCCGCAGTTTTCAGGCAAGTGTCGGCGTCCTTGGTGAAGAATCTTATGCGGAAGAATTCCAGAAATTTTTTCACAATGATTTAGGTCTGGGAGATGATCCAAAAGGATGGGATACTCAGAGAGATACCGAACCCATTGTTAACTTCGCTTATCAGCATGGTTGGCGTCTTGCTCATTGGGGTGAGTACCATAACGGCTGGGCCGGGCAGTTCGCCCTGGGTCCCAGTGTCCATCTGGGGAATCTATTCACCGCCGTAGAACTTGGTTTAGCATTACGGTTTGGATGGAATATCATCGAAGGCTTCAATACCTTTCCAGCGCCACCGGGACGTGGTTTTTTCCAGGCTTACCATCTTCCCAAACCAGCGTCCGCATCTCCGCATGGTATTGAGTTTGTCCTGGGAGCCAGCGCAGGCGCATTTATTTATTCGGTCGTTTTTGACGGAAGCATTATAACCGATGACGACAGAGATGTGGAAAGGGAGGATTTTATCTATGATGGATTTATCGCCCTCAATTATCATTATTATGACGTCTTTTCTATTCGAGTTTCTTTGATCCTATCCTCTGATTACTTGGATGAGGACGAACTTCCGCCGCCTCTGCCGGGCAGAGACCCAACCAGTAATGATACGTCGTATGGAACTTTTCTTATCGACTATCATTTTTAATAGCAGCGCTGGTTTCAAACCGTTCTTGCTGTTTAAAGGTTACGGTAATGGCAAATGCCATAAACCCATTTATCCAATCCATTGATAGCTAAGGAGGTTTTAAAATGGAAAACAAAACTTCCCTATTTCATCGAGTGGCAAATCTGACGCGTTCCATTTTTTGGGTTTTTTTAATTTTTATCATCATATTTCAATGGGTAGGTGCCGCATCACTGGAGAAAAGACGAATTAAGGTGATTGAATCCATTCAAAATGAGCGCGGCACCCGTGTCATCACCCTGATCCATCGTCAGGAAACGGTCAGTTTGCTCGGTTTTCCAGTAACAAAGTATATCGATATTGATGATGCGGAAGCCGCTTTAAGAGCAATCCGCCTCACACCTTCCGACAGGGGGATCGATTTAATCCTGCATACCCCGGGAGGCCTGGTGATGGCCGCTTCACAAATTGCCCGTGCCTTAAAGAATCATAAGGGTAAAGTTACGGTTTTTGTTCCCCATTATGCTATGAGCGGCGGCACCTTGCTTGCTCTGGCAGCCGATGAAATCGTTATGGACCCCAATGCCGTGTTAGGACCGGTGGATCCGCAAATCGGTCAGTTTCCCGCGGCATCAATCATTCGCGCGGTTGATATCAAAACACCCGAAAAATCTGAAGATCAAACGCTTATTCTGGCAGACATATCGACTAAGGCTATTAATCAGTTGGGTTCAATGGTAGCCGATCTTCTCGAAAAACGTCTGCCAAGGGAAAAAGCGGAAGCATTATCTGCGCTGCTTTGCACCGGCCAATTCACACATGATTTCCCCATAACCGTGGAATTGGCTAAATCCTTTGGTTTGCCTATCACAGCAGACATGCCCGGATCGATTTACAGTCTGATGGACCTTTATCCGCAAGCTGGGGTGGGACGTCCGTCTGTAAATTATGTTCCTTTGCGAAAATCCACGCCCGGCTCTGGGTCTTTTCACAAAGGCGTAAAATCTTAAAGGAGGTCAGATACGCGAAAAATATTGGTAGTTTTGCCAATTTTGGCATTTGGTTATAGCGGCACTAATGCCGGCTTATTCAAGGAGGACGTGGATCTCGCCGATCTTGCTCAGCTTTCTGCGGAATCTTTGGAACCCCTCAAGGATTCTGAGTTTAAAGTTATTTTAATGAAAATAAATCATGCGGGAGCCAAGGTTTTGGAGCGCAAGGCCAGGGAGGATTTGAAAGCATCGAAGCTCACATTAGATGCCAAGAATTTACGCCTAAAGTCAACCGAAGCTGATGTCAAAGCGGCCAAAGCAACGCAAGATCAGAGTCAAGTAAAAGCAGCGGAAGAGGCTTTGCGCACAGCGAAAAAAGATCTTGAGCATGCCAAAATGCGTATTAAATGGAAAGAAAAAGAAGTCGATGTCCAAAAAACCGGTGTGGAGAAGGCCAAGCTGGCCGTTTCATTGGCTGAAACGGAACGGGACGTTGCACGGGTCTCAAAACTGATCGAGCAAATGTACCTTCGGCGAAAAAGTATAAACTTTCGGATTTCAAAAAAAAGTTGGAGAATAAACAAAAGGCATACCAAAAGGGACTGAGCGTTGAGGCAAAAGAGATGGCGGAAGCAAAAAAACTCAAGGCGGAATATGAGAAACTGTCCAAACAATAGAGGCCATTCGATATGTTACAGTTCACTTTTGCTGGCGTTTACGCAGGATAGGATTTCGAAAAATCAGGCATTGGCCGCTATGCCGATTTTGTCACCCAGAAAGATGTCACCCGCAGACGGCAAGACATCAAAACGTTCAAGGTCAAAATTGATGTCGAAGGCTCAAGCGGTTTTTATAGCACGGTATGGCCGTCGGGGTGGAGATGCTTTTATAGGATCTGAAATGAAACAATAGGTAATTTTGATAACCGACAGCTCAAATAATTGAGAGAAAGGAATCTGAAGATGTTTAAAAAGATCTTATATCCGACCGATTTTTCAGATGTTTCACAGAAGGCATTGGATTACATTAAACAATTAAAAGAAGCCGGTTCAAAATCAGTCATTGTTTTACATGTCATTAATCAACGGACTATTGATAGCCTCGGGCAACATGCCGTAGGCGGCACCAAAGTTGACCAATGGATAAAAACAGTTAAAGAAGTAGCAAACCAATCACTGATGAAAATAGAAAAAGAACTCAAAGAATCTGGTTTTGAAGTTAAGGGTAAAATTAAAGTTGGAATTCCATTAAGAGAGATATTGCAGGCTGAAGAAGAGGAAGACATCTCTGTCATAGTCATAGGGTCTCATGGAAGGACCAACATTGAGGAGATGTTCCTGGGTTCTGTGTCAGAAAAAGTAATAAGAAAATGTAAAAAACCGGTGCTGGTCATTAAACGATAATAACCTCCAACATTCGATATGAATTTTGCTTTCGAATATTATTGTCATTTTTTGAAGAAATGGAGAATGAAAAATGAAAAAAGTTATGGTCGCTTATATCAGCCGAACCGGTAAAACGGAGAAAATGGCGGAGTACATTGCCGAAGGAATCCGATTAACAGGAAATACGGTTGATTTGAAAAAAATTTCTGAAATCAAAGATGAAAAAGCTTTAGCGGGATATGATGGTTATGTTTTTGGTTGTCCGACGTATCACCGGGATATCACCGAGGGCATGAAAACCTTTCTATTTGTTGCTCAAAAAGCCGACTTAACGGGCAAAATGGGCGGAGCGTTTGGTTCTTATACCCATAGCGGAGAATCGGCCCAGATGATATACGATACCATGCAATATGTTTTTAGAATGGATATGGTTAATTTGGGACCCCTAAACCTGAAAGAACAGATTATTGATAGTCGCGACGGCATGCGCGCCGGTCACGACTATGGCAAGGCTATCGGTCAGATGTTGAGTTAATTTTTGCCCTGCTTTTTATTTTCAAAATCGAAATAATTACATCATCGCTGTCATTAAATTGTGCCCTCGGTTCGGCTCAGCCAGGTTTTAAACTTTAAACAACTAAATGCTTGATCAATTTTGGAATCAAATTTGTTTTGACCGTTTCGCAGATAATTTTCAATTTCTCCCTTGAACTTTGTGAGATTTGTGATAGACATGGTTTGAGGACCCCTTTTGTTTATATGTTTAATTATGTCAAGTAGTTAACATACTACAAAGGTGAGTCCTTTTCTATTTAAAAAGTAGTAACATCAGTAGTAATTTATCGCGCTAAACCCTTAATTGGGGGTGCGAAACTTGAGTCATTATTTAACTTTTACCTCAATTGCTTTGGGCTTGGACGCTTCGGTTTTGGGAATTTGAAGATTCAGCATCCCGTCCTTAAATGATGCTTCAATTTTGGTCTCATCCACATTGTCCGGTAGCGTAAAGCTACGCGTAAAACTGCCGTAATAGCGCTCGACCCTGTGAAACTTTTTGTCTTTTTCTTCCGTCTCCTGCTTTCGTTCACCACGGATTGTCAAGACACCGCTATCCACTGTAACCTTAACATTCTCTTTTTTAACCTCCGGTATCTCCGCTTTGATAATGAATTCATTGTCTGTCTCGGCAATATCGACCCGGGGAGCCCAGTCACCGGTTGCCATGACCTCTTGGTTGCCGCGACGCGGCCAACCAATTGCCCGGGTATATCGATTGAACATGTCTTCCATTTCACGAAATGGATCCCATTTGGTAAGTTCCATGGCTGAACCTCCTTTCTGGCTGCGGGATTTAGCAAATTATATCGGAAAGACGCCCGCATTCGTCTTACTGAGGTTTTTAATATTTGTTGTTAAGGTTGAGCTCTACATCTCAGTCTGGGGAATTTTGATCAACCTGTTCCACTAGACAATTCTGAACGTCCATCTACTTAATCCGGTCCAGCAGGGCAACTATCCCGTGATGCCTTTTGTTTATTCGGTAAAGTTTTTGGCTGCAAAATCCCAATTCACCAGGTCCCAGAAAGCCTCAACGTATTTCGGGCGGGCATTGCGGTAGTCGATATAGTAGGCATGCTCCCAGACATCACAGGTGAGCAGTGCTTTTTTGTCGGTTGTCATCGGTGTTCCGGCATTGCTCGACTGTTCAATGGCGATCGAGCCGTCTTTATTTTTTACCAACCAGGCCCAACCGGAACCAAACAGGGTGACGGCTTTTTGAGAAAATTTCTTTTTAAAATCCTCAAACGAACCGAAAGTGGATGTGATCGCTTCGGCCAGAGGACCGGTTGGTTCTCCACCAGCACCGGGCTTGAGGCAGCTCCAATAGAAGGAATGATTCCATATTTGGGCCGCATTGTTGAAAACACCTCCGGAAGATTTCAGGATGATCTCCTCCAGTGATGCCTTTTCGAATTCGGTGCCGCCGATTAGGTTGTTGAGGTTTGTAACATATGCTGCATGATGTTTGCCGTGATGATATTCGAGCGTTTCGGCGGAAATATGAGGTTCGAGTGCCCTTTTGGAATAGGGTAACTCCGGTAGTTTGTGTTCCATGTCGACATCCTCCTTTCATTTTATAGCGATTCTCAAATTAACGTTCCTAAGCAAAGCACAATGAAGAGGTCCGGGCAAGGGGTAAATTTTTGTCGTCAAGATGCACAATCACTGCCCCCTTGGCTTGCAAATGGCCACTTACCATCAATTCCCCCCTGCCCGTCACAACCCTCTGATTAACACCAGGGTTCACCGTTGTTTGCCCATCCAGGCAGCATTCGCCCTTTGTCATTTAGAACCCCGGAGGGATCAGCTTGTCGAGAAAAATTTACCCCTTGCCCGGACCTCGCGCAATCAGAATACTATTTTGAGAATCACTCTAATCGATTCAATTCGGCCTTGTTGAGGGCGATTCTGGCCTTGGCCAGCCTTTTATAGTAATCCTTTATTTTGACGGTATTGCCCTTAGCCACGGCTTTGATTAAATCTCCTTCCAACTCAGCGACCTCAAGCAATTTATAATAATCCAGAGATTCTTTGAAATGCGCCAGAACAATCAGCCCGGTCAGCAAGGGGTGATTGTTGGTCACATTGGCATCTTTAAACTGCATCCCGTGTTCGAGTTCAACTTCCAGCCCGATGCAAAACTCCTTGGTATCAATGTTCATCCCTTTTGGATTAAGCTCTTTTAAGATTACCCCGGCCTCCTTGATAGATACCTTAGCTTCTTTCTTTTTGGTCCAATCGCTGATTTTCAACGCTTTGCAGACCTTCTTTACTTCTTCAACGCTAACATATTGCGGAATTTTCATAATGTCCTCCTTTTGGTTATAAAAAAAGGTACATGGATTAGCTAAACATCTGTCCAATCGCCTTGCTACGGTCCTGACCGACGCGCATGCCGTCGCGACTGTCAACAATCTGTTCTTTCAGGCTTAGAGTCCCCAGATTAACCATCTCCATTTTAAAAACATATTGCACGGTATCGTATATCGTCTGGGCCGATTCGCCGCTATGAGTATAAGGACCGAAAAAAATAAATTTGCATTTCTCCAAGAGTCCCTACTCGATAACGCGAAGGAAGCGGCACTGTTGTCTGTTCAAAATAAGTTTAAGCATGATCTCTTGCCGCTAAGAGCTTTAACCCCTCTGTTTGCTCCAGGAATAGCTGCAGATGGGGATAGGGGATCTCGATACCTGCCCTGTCCAAAGCCTGTTTGCCTTTTTCAATATACTCCCACATAAGGGTGAATTTCATGATAGAGTCCTCCGTCCAGAAGCGTAGCTCCAGATCCACACTGCTGCCCCCCAGGTTCTTCACCAATACCGCGGGTGCAGGATCGTCGAGTATTCGGTTGTCGCCCGCCAATGTTTTCAGAAGTACTTCCCGGGCCTTTTTAGTGTCTTCTTTGTAAGCAATGCCTATGGCGACGCGGACGCGTATTTTTGGCGTTAAGGTGTAGTTGACCACGCGCTCCTGAGCCAATTGCTTGTTCGGGACAACAACGGTTTCATTATCAAAGGTGGTGAGAACTGTCGTCCTCAATCGAATATCCGTAACAGAGGCATGCATGTCGCCAATGGAAATCCAGTCCCCTTGCGAAAAAGGACGATCAATGATAATGGCGATACCGGAAATCACATTTGAAATGGTGTCCTGGGCGGCAAAAGAAATGGCCAGGCCCGCGATACCAACCCCTGCAATCAGGGAGGTTACATTGATTCCCAACTGGTCTGCCACGGTAACAAATGCAATCACGAGAACTGCATACCGCACAAAGCGGAGTATCAGGTTTTGGGCCTCTGTCGATATCTTTGTTTTTAATAAGGCAGTGGAGACCATTCGCCGGGATATCTTATTAATTGCCCAAAATAGCAAAATTAAAAGCCCCGAACTTAAGATATTCGGCAAGTAAGCGACAATGTGAGTTGACAGAGATTCGAAATTCACGGACTGAAAAAATTGGTCGATCATAAAACGACCTCCTTTCTATTTAATTGATATTTCCCATTTCTTCAAAAAATGGCAATAATATTCGAAAGCAGACCCCTGAGATATTGAAAAATTCTCGGCTATGGTTCTGACCAGAAATTACACTCGAAGCTATCGCAAAAACACATCTAACGCGCAATTACAGTGTTGCTGACATCCTCAAAATGCTCACATACTCCCGTGTATGCTCCGCTTTTTCGTCGGCCCGCACCTTGTCCTTGAACGCAATCTGCATTTTTGAGATAGCTTTTTACAATTTTGGTAAAATAGATTTCCAGTCTTGCTTGAAGCTGAGCATCGACAGATATACACAATTTTCAGGATAGGCCTCATGAAGAAGCTGCAAGTTTGTCACGGGGTCATAACCGGCATCCCCGGCGTCTTTTTGTTTCCGGACGCTTTTATACAAGAGATCCACATTTTTTGACATCCATGCTTCAATCACCACCGGCAGACCAAAATCAAAAATGGAATTGACCCGGGGGTCCTTCCCGATGACCGGTTGGGTGATAACAAACTTTGCGCCGGCCTCGATCTTTTGCTTCAAGCGGTCTGATTCAAACGGCATTCGATTGTATTGGTTAAATGCCGCACCGGTGATGAATTTGTCTGCATATTCAAAATTAATATAGCGGATAAGATCACTAGAGGTTGCAACATTTTTATCCCCCCCAATACTTTTAGGATCGAGTTTTGAGAGTTGTGGCCCCCCATCGCCACGGATAACCAGCAGGTATCTTATCCCCTTTTCCACCGCCGCCTTCAGTAATCTGTCCAGTTCTTTTTTAGTGTGAAAGGTATTTAAATTCATCACAATTTTTTCCGGAAATACAGACAACCTGGCATATTCAACTGTTTCTAAAAGACCGAACCGGGGGTGGCCCATTGGATTATCCGGTACAGAAATGCCAAGTCCGAAGTCAAAAACCCGATTATACTTTTCGCCAAACAGTCTGATTGTTTCCATACTATCGGTTTCATCAGTGCGTTTCGGAGTTAGGGTTTCAACCAAATAATCAAGGTCAAACATTTTTCATCTTTCATTATGGAGATGACTTCTGCGGTTTGGATAGCTTCTCGTATTGCGCTTTAAGTTTTTTGGCTTCCGCTATCTCTTTTGCCTCAACGCTCACAACTTTTTGGTATTCCTTTTGTTTATTCTCCAGCTTGTTTTTGCAATCCGAAATTTTATACTTTTTCGCCGAAGGCACATTCTGATCGATAAGTCTTGAGACCCGCGCAACGCCCCGTTCCGCTTCAGCCAATGAAACGACAAGCTTGGCTTTCTCCACACCGTTTTTATGGACATCAACTTCCTTTTCTTTCCATTTAATAAGGATTTTGGCACGCTCAACATCTTTTTTCGCTAAAGGCAAAGCCTCCTCCGCCGCGTTTATTTGACTCTGATCTTGCGTTGCCTTGGCCGCTTTGACATCGGCATCGGCTGACTTTAGGTGCAAATTCTTGGCATCTTTGAATTGCATCCGGTGTTCGAGTTCAACTTCGAGATTTTTGAGTAAGCCATCTGTCGAAACAGTCATAACCACTTCTTTTTTTTGAAAAATATTAACATTACCGCTGCGACGGCAAGCATAATGCCCCAAAATATAAAATAGCTGTATTTGAATTTGAGCTCGGGTAGATACTCAAAATTTGTGCCATAGATTCCGGCAATAAATGTTAGTGGAATAAAGATGGCCGCAAAAATCGTCAAGATTTTCATTACATCGTTCATTCGATTGCTGATGACTGAATTATACAAGTTCAATTGGTCCGAAAGCATATCCCGATAAGTATCAATCGCCTCCGCAGCCTGAGTAATCAGATCTTGCAGGTCCTTTAAAAAGGGAATCGTCTGATCGTTGATATGTTCGGAATCCGATTTTGACAGTTGCATTATGGCTTCCCTGGCTGGCCTAATGGACTTCCTTAAGAAATTCATTTCACGTTTAAATGCATTAATCTTTTCCATCACCGCAGGCTCTGCTTTTTCTAAAACTTCTTCTTCAATATCTTCAATTTGCTCACCCAATCTTTCAATGATGAAAATATAATTGTCAACGACGGTATCCAGCAAAGCATATGCCAGATAATCTATTCCTGCACCCCTTATCCTTCCTTTTTGTTTTCTTATCCGTTCCCGGACAGGTTCAAATACGTCACCCGGTTGTTCCTGAAAGGT
Organism: Desulfobacterales bacterium; assembly: GCA_050053515.1. Classification (GTDB taxonomy): domain Bacteria; phylum Desulfobacterota; class Desulfobacteria; order Desulfobacterales. The sequence continues at coordinate 10,424 of JASFTQ010000068.1, forward strand.
CAGCAGAAATGTATCGCCTAACACCAAACTCAGTTGTTCAGCAATAATTATTTGTTTTTCCTTGTCATAACGAAGCATTTTTAAAACAAGAAAAAGACAATTATCAAATTCTTCAAGTTTGGGTCGTTGCCCGGTATTCAGTATATCTTCTAGCAACAGCGGGTGCAGATCGAAAATTTTTCCAATTTCTTCCATTAACGAAAGATCATGGAGTCCGTCTACATTTATCCAAGTAACTGTTTTTGTTCGTTTGAATTCCGCTCCTTCGACAATATTTTTTAAATCATCTTCTTTTAATTGGGCTTTATCGTAATCAATGACACGAATTCGAATATCTTCGACCTTTTTGTTTCCGATGAAAACTAAAGACCCCGGAGACAGGCCTTTGATCTCTTCTCGTTTCTTGAAAAATCTCGCCATGATTTTACCTCCTCATTAAATTAATTCGGCAATACCAAAATGGCCGTCGCAGAAAAATTAATTTCAAGCCAAGCATTCATTAAAACAGGAGATAAATAATTACCGACTTAAAGTCAAGTTCAGTCGGGTAAAAAAAGGTGAGAACGCCTGAATTCGTTAGGTCCCAAATGGCAGGCGACACGTTTAAATTCCTAATCCAAACGTTTCCGGAAACGATTCACCGCAGCCGTAAAGACGGCTCCTCCCAGAATCATTAGCGCTAAAAGTTGAGGCCACAGAACTTCAAGTCCCGTCCCTTTTAAAAAGATGCCCCGGATAATAAGAAGAAAATACCGCAGCGGATTCAGGTAGGTGAACCACTGCACCACCGTCGGCATATTGGCAATGGGAAACACAAAGCCGCTGAGCATAAAAAAGGGAAGAATGAAAAAAAAGTTGGTCATCATGGCCTGCTGCTGGGTTTGGGATACCGTGGAAATAAACAACCCGATTCCGAGAGTACTCAGCAGAAAGATGCAGGTGGCGCCCAAGAGCAAAAATGCGTTGCCAACCAGCGGGATCTTGAACCAGAGAATGGCAAATGCAATTACCATCACCATTTGTCCCTGGGCAATAATGATGAAAGGAATGGTTTTGCCCAGAATCAATTCAAAAGGTTTCAGCGGAGTGACGATTAGCTGCTCCATGGTGCCCGCTTCTTTTTCGCGCACGATGGCCATGGATGTGAACAGCAGGGAGAGTAACATCACCAAAAAAGCCACGATTCCCGGCACATAAAAGTATTGGCTTTCCAGGTTCGGGTTGTACCAGGTTCGTATTCGACCGTCGATTTCACCGTAGTCGATTCGCTGCGGATGCAGTTCCCGAATGAGCTGGATGTTAAACCTTTCCAACAGCGTTGTCGTGTAAGAAATTCGGATGGCAGCCATATTGCTCATACTGCCGTCGGCCAGAATTTGAATTTCAGCGGTATGCCTGCTGCGGATTCGCGAACTGAAATCCGGTGGAATTTTAAATCCCAAATTTATCTTGCGCTGAAATAGCAGGCGGTCAAGCTCTTTGGGGTGATCGAGATAATGGGTAATCCGGAATGTTTTATTTCCGTTGATCGTATCGATTAGCCGCCGGCTTTCGGGAGTGCGGGACTGGTCGATGAGTCCCACCCGGATGTCCCGCACATCGGTGGTGACCACGTAGCCAAAAACAATCAGTTGAACGAGGGGGGCAATGACCAAAAGCGGTCTGTTTTTTTTGTCCCTGAAAAGCTGAATAAACTCTTTTCTGACCAGCTCACGGATTCGGAGCCAACTCATCTCACAATCCCTCCTTTTTCAAGACCGCAAGGTTCAGGCCGGCCAGCAAGAATAACATGAGAAGAAGAACCAGGAAGCTTGGCCAGAGATAAGACAGTGTCAGATTTCGTAAATATAATCCATTCAGGATGTCGATGTAGTATGTGGCCGGTACGATATGGCTGATCATTTTGAGAATGATGGGCATGTTTTCCTGGGGAAAGACGAAGTCGGAAAGCAATAGAGAGGGCAGATAGGTCACCAGTATCGCCATCTGGTTGGCCACCAGTTGGGATTGGGTCAGCGTGGAAATCAGCAACCCGATACACAGGGCCACTCCCAGATAAATGGAAGATGCAATAATCATCATCCAAAAGCTGGACTTCATGACCACGTCAAACAGCAGTTGCCCCATTAATATGGCCACCAGGACATCAATGAGCGCTATAAAAAAATAAGGAATGGCTTTGCCGAGCAAAAATTCAGCCGCCCCCACCGGCAGTGACCGGATGGTTTCCATGGTGCCGTTTTCATATTCCCGGGCGATCACAAGAGAGGTCAACAAGGCTCCGACAATCATGATAATAAGTCCAATGATGCCGGGCACGATGAAATTGCGGCTTTCCAGATCCTCGTTAAACCACACCCGGATGCGTCCCTCCACAGGGGTCTTTATCTTTTCCAGACCCTGGCGGTTGAGAAATTTGACCAGTTCTTTTTGGTTGGCTTGCGATATATAAGCAGTCATATAAGCCCGGGTGCTACCGGCAAAATTCGGATCGCTGCCGTCAATGATCACCTGCAGCGCGCTTTTACGATCCGATTTGAGATTTTCGGTCCAATCCGGTGGAATCACAATTACGAGAATGGCCAGGTTTCGGTCGATATAGCGAACCGCGGCAGCGCTATCCGGAAGATATCCAATGACATCGAAATAGACCGAGGCACTCAGTTTGCGAATAAAATCGCGACTCTCTTGGGTTCTATCCTGGTCAACCACAACGGTTCTTATATTTTCCACATCCAGGCTGAGGGCATATCCGAAGAGTAAAATTAAAAGTAGGGGGATAAAAAACGCCAGATAAAGACTGCGGAAATCCCGAATGAGGTGAAAATATTCCTTTCTGGCGATGGCCTGCACTTTTTTCAGGTTCACGGCTTTCTCCGGGTCATCAGGGCAATAAACGCATCGTTCAAATCCGCTTGCGGCCGGTCCGGCAAAACATTGCGGACAATTTCATCAGGCGGGCCGGCGGCGGCAATTTTGCCTTCGTTGATGATGACCACCCGGTTGCAGTGCTGGGCTTCATCCATGTAATGGGTCGTCACAAAAACAGTTACTCCTTCTATGGTAAGCTGTTTTATAAAGTCCCAAAAATGCCTGCGGGTAATCGGATCCACACCGGAGGTCGGTTCGTCCAGAAACAATATTTTAGGGCGATGAAGCAAGGCACAGCCCAAGGCCAGGCGCTGGCGCCATCCCGGGGGCAGGTCACGAGTCAGGCGTTCGTGCGCATTCGTCAGGCGAGTGACCTTTAAGACCTGTTCTACGCGCTCCTCCCACAAATCCGACGGGACATCGTAGATACCCAGGTAAAACCGGATGTTTTCAAAAGGGGTCATGTCCAGGTATAGCGAAAATTTCTGAGACATGTAACCGATGGTGTGTTTGATTTTCTCAGCCTCGCTGAAAATATCATACCCGTTGACATGGCCGGTGCCGGCACTGGGCGTAATGATCCCGCATAGCATCCGGATGGTGGTGGATTTACCGGCGCCGTTGGGTCCCAGAAATCCGAAGATTTCCCCCCGTTGCACGACAAAGGATATACAATCAACAGCCACAAATGGGCCGAATCGTTTTTCCAGGTCTGTGACGCTTACAGCCTCAGGATCCAAAATTGTCCTCTATCAGGGCATTGTCTATTGCCTGGATCCGATGGATCATGGCCTCTTCGAGATCGGAAAAGTCCGCCCGGATTTCCTGGGGCGCTGCAATAGCGAGAAGCTGAGCGTTATGCATCAAAATCAATTGATCGCATTTTTCGCCTTCGTCCAGATAGGCAGTGGAAACGAGAATAGTCATTCCCTTTTGTTTCATTTCAGCCAAAATGCCCCAAAATTCCTGACGTGACACCGGATCCACGCCGTTGGTTGGCTCATCTAAGATTAGCAAACTGGGCTGATGCACCAGAACACAGGCCAGTCCGAGTTTTTGCTTCATTCCCCCGGATAGATCACCGGCTTTTCGGTTTAAAAACGGCAAAAGATTTGAAAACCCCAGGTAATAGTCGCGCCTGTTTGTGCGCTCGGCCCCGGCAAGTCCGTATATATCCATAAAGAAATCAATGTTTTCAGCAACCGTCAAATCCTGATAGAGGCCAAACCGCTGGGGCATGTAGCCGATAACCTCTTTCACCTTGGCCTTTTGTGTAATGACATTCAGACCACCCACAAAAATATTTCCCGCCGTCGGGCGGATCATCGTGGCAATCATACGCAACAGAGTGGTTTTACCGGCGCCGTCGGATCCGACCAAACCGCAAATATTACCTTGCGGCACACCGAAGGAAACACCGGAAACGGCTGTCAGGGGTCCAAGCGTTTTCGAGACTTTTTCAACATGGACAAACGGTTGATCATCGATGTCCGTGACTGCCGCCGGGGCGATTTTTCTATCTGAACCAGGCATCGGCGGGCATTCCTGATTTTAGTTCGAGATGCGGATTGGGTAGGGAAATTTTGACAAGGTAGACAAGCTTTACGCGCTCTTTGTGGGTCTGGATGATTTTGGGTGTAAACTCACCTTCCGGGGAAATAAAGGAGACGTGACCGGCATATGTCTTGGACGGAAAGGTGTCCATTTTCACATCTACTTTTTGTCCGGGTTTGATCTTGCCGATCTCGGTTTCGGCCACATAGACTTTCAAGTCAACTCTGGTAAGGTCCGAAAGGGACAGCACTTCACGGCCGGGGGACACAACCTCCCCGGGTTCTATATTACGGCTGACGAGGATACCTTCAAAAGGCGCCCGCAATTCGGTATATTTCAACTGTATCTGCGCCAGCTCAAAGGCTGCTTTGGCTGACTGAACCTGGGCCTGCGCGGCCTCCACCTCACTTTCAATAGCCTCGATCTTTTTTAAATTATCTCTGGCCTGCTTGAGGGTGGCCCGGCCTTCGGCCAGTTTTGATCGGGCTGTTTCGATGGATTCTTTCCGGAATCCTTCTTTCAGAAGCTCGTAAGCTTTTTTGGCGCGCTCATACTCCTTCAGAGCGGTTTCGTATTTAAGATCGGTGGTATCCTTATCCTTTTCGGCGATTATTTTTCTTTTAAAAAGTTTGTCAAAGCGGTCCTTATCTTTGCGGGCTTCATCCAGAGTGAAGCGGGCGTGTTCGAAAGCAAAACGAGCCTGTTCCACTTCCTGGGTGCGGTATCCGGCTTCGAGTTCAGCCAATTGGGATTGAAGCGCCTGGACGGCAGCTTCAGCTCTTTCTACCTCTGCCGGAAGTACCCGCCGATTGAGCTCTAAAATGGCCTCCAGCTGCTGCAAGGTTTTCTGGAATCGAATCCAATCGGACTGGGCCTGATCGCGGCGCGCGATAAATTCTTCTTGTTCTAGTCGGACAAGTAGCTGGTTTTTAGCAACTACCTGGCCTTCATCGAAAAAAACATCTTTAACGCGACCGCTGACCTGGAAAGCCAGATTGGCCTGAGTAGCTTCTATGGTCCCGGAGTAGTGCAGCTCGGCAGAACGTTCTTTGCGCTGACCCCAATAAACCAGAGTCCCCACCCCTAGCAGCAAAACCAGAGATATTACTGCAATCAAACGCTTTTTCACCCTAAACCTCCAGGAAATTATTGTTGGGCTTAAAACATTTTTTGCTTAGGGCATTCAAGGTGCAAAATTAAGAGCCCTTAATACTACCGGAATAAATTCCCGGGGGCTATGCTGTATTCTGTAGAAATATGAGAAGCCTGAGTCTTTCAATCTTTTGGAGTAATTAAGTGAGGGGAGGTCACAATCAACCGCAGCCGCCGGTTTTTTTGGCCACGCGACCGATGGGTTTGACCTTTTTAACGTATTTTCTTTTCAGTCCTTGTTTGGGATCCGGATCCGATGCCGGGTGTTGGCCCCCCAGAGCAAACATAAACTGGTGCCGCAAGGTGTCATCTTTTACAGGTTTGGGAGCGGCCTGTTCGGTGGGTATTTTTTCCAGGGATTCTTGACCATAAAGATCGAGCCAGTAATTTATGCCGCCTTCTAATATATAGATGTTTTTAACCGCATTTGCGGATAAAAATTTCCACGCCTGGGTGGCCCTTTTCTCGTCATTGGAAACAAGCACGAAGACGGTTTGTTGCGGCAATCGTTTGACCCAACCCGGATCGCGTATTTGTTCTAGGCTGGCATGGTGTGAATCAATTATGTGAAATAGATTGAAATCGGCTTCGTTCCGAACATCAATAATCCGCAAGGCCGTATTGTAGTTGTAGATCAAGCCAAGCAGCTCGCCCGGATCGATTTGAACGGTGCGGGCAATTAGCTGGGCATCTAACTCCGGTTGCATTGCTGACAACCTGGCCTCGATCGTAGGTTGCCTCAACATCAGCAGGCCGGCTGCCGCCAGTATCGCAGTTAAGGCCCCTATAATTTTATATCGCATCAGTTGCTGCCTCCAGGTTTCGATTTCGATGCGAAGAAGGCTTCGATTTTCTCCGCGCCCCAGAACATACCGAGAGCCATAACAACAGCACAGAACACAACGATTGCGTTGCTAACGCCGAGCAGATCCTGAAGGGTTAACTCGCCGTAAAAACCGGACGTATCCCAAAATATCTTAAAGATATCAATGGTTTCTCCAAATGCGAACATTCCCAGCCCGAGCCCGACCACGAAAAAGAGCCCGTCCAGCTTTAGAGTCGACATTGACACCAGCGCCGTACCGGGGCAATATCCGCCGACTACAAAACCAAAACCAAAAATA
>JASFTQ010000069.1:0-17089 GCA_050053515.1 Desulfobacterales bacterium
CTATCTTGGCGATAATATCTTTCATGACTTCATCGGCCCCGCCACCGATCGGAAAAAGGCGTGCATCCCGGAAACACCTTGAAATGAGCATTTCGTTCATGTAGCCCAATCCGCCGTACATCTGCAGGCAGCCATCCGCGACTTTTGTCATCAATTGCGCAGCATAAAGCTTGCCCATCGAGACTTCCCGGGTGACATCAAGCCCTTCCATCTTCATCCTTGTGATATGGTAGGTGAGATGTTGCAGGCATTCGATTTCGGTGAGCCAATCGGCCAGGCGATGCCGCAGCACCTGTCTGGTAATCAAGGGCTTGCCGAAAACGATCCGGTTACGGATATGCTCGACGGTCATATCGATGGTGTCCCTTGCAGCTATGTAAGTGGGCGGCAGGGCGGAAAAGCGTTCGTGTTGAAACTGCTGCATCTGGTATATAAAGCCTTCACCCTCTTTACCGATCAGATTGTCGGCCGGGATCCTGAGATTGTCAAAAAAGAGCTCGGCGGTGTCGCTGCACCGCAAGCCGAGTTTATCCAGTTTTCGGCTTACACTGAATCCAGGCAGATTAGTGGGAACAACAAAAAGGCTGAAAGAATGATACCCTGGATCATCGCTGGTTCTGACCAGCATCGTCAAAAAATCGGCTTGGGTACCGTTGGTGATGTAAATTTTTGATCCGTTGATAATATACGAGTCGCCATCACGCTTGGCTGTGGTTGCAAGCGCACTCACATCCGAACCGGCACCGGGTTCCGTCACGGCAATCGATGACACCATGTCACCGGCGATGGCTGGTTTTAGATAAGTCTCTTTGAGGTATTCACTGCCGAACTCGTCGATGGCAGGCGTGGCGCAATTTGTCTGAACAGCAACCGCCACCGGTATGCCGGATCCGTGGACATGCCCGAGTTCCTCTAACATGACCAATTCATACCAGTAGTCCAGACCCTGACCGCCATACTTGGTGTCATAACGAATGCCCAAAAATCCCAGATCACCCATTTTTTTAAACAACTCGTGAAGCGGGGCCTCACCCTTTTCTTCCCATTCATCGATATAAGGGTTTATCTCCTTGTTTACAAATTCTCTGACTGCCCGCCGGACCATTTCATGGTCTTTGGTGAAGTAGATCTCATTTGCGGATTTAATTTTTTTTGCCATTGATTACCTCCCCCGGTTGGAATCGACCCAAACCTTACGATGCCGTCTTATCATTATTCTAGCGAAATTGAGCTTTTTACGGAATATCATTTATACAATCTCTCTAATCTTTTTTCCGTGATTCGAAAAAAAGCTTCACGATTTCCTTGTGCGCCGAAGTTTGAAGCATCACGGCTTGATGCGCAGCTTCCCAATCCAGTATTTCCTTCAGGTTTTTGTCAAAACTTCCCTCGAGACCCTCTTTGATTAAAGCGAGCGCTGCCAGTGATCTCTGGGCCAATTTACCGGCCAAGACCGCAGCCTCATTGTCTAGTTCTTCAGCGGGCACGGATTTGTAAACGAGACCGATGGCGGCTGCAGTTTTTCCGTCGATTTCTTCACCAAGAAAAGCGAGTTCCCTGGCTTTTATCAAACCCACGAGACGCGGCAGAAAGTAAGTTCCACCCATATCGAGAATGAGACCCAGATGAATAAATATTTCACAGAATCTGGCATCCTCTGCGGTAATTACAAAATCACCGGCAAGGGCCAGGTTTGCTCCACCACCGACGGCCACACCCCGCAGGGCGGTAATTATCGGCTGGGGAATTCCGCGAAGTCTTCTGATGACGCTACCGACGTGGCGCATGGCCTGCAGTAATTGATCGGATGAATGCGCCTCGGCCAGAATATTCATATCCGCACCGGAGCAAAAGTTTTCGCCGGATCCTTTGAGGACCACCACGCGGACGTCTTTGTCTCCCTCGATCTGATCGAGGGCATCCTGCAGCGCCTGAATCAATTCCGGGTTTAAGGCATTCATAATTTCAGGGCGGTTCAGTACGAGGGTGGCAATGTTATTATTTTTATGAAGCAATACGGTTTTTTCGGACATCGATAACTCCTTTCATATTGACCGGAAGTGAAGTTGCCCGCTCTAAAGGGCGTACCTTTTCAGCCCTTAACCGCTGATCGGATAAGGTGAGTGTCATTTACCGAATGAAACAATGTATTGATAATATACAGTATAAGCATAGATTAAATTAGTAAGTAAATATCACTTATCATCTTTTTGTCAAGTGTCTTTGTGGACCTGTTCAAATAGCAAATTGACCATCCGGGTCGACCGACAACCAAAAAACAGGGGCTTTTAAGCAAAGCACCCCACCCTTAAGGGCAGGGCCTGTCAGCAAGGGGAATTTTCATTTCAGATTAATCAGGGCTTCTTCATGAGGTCTCTTAACTTCCGTTTCAAAACCTTACCGACCGCACTTGTGGGGAGTTCATCCATAAACCGGATCACTTTGGGAACTTTATAGGGTGCCACCTTGTCGCGCATATACTGGGTGATCTTTTCTTTTAGAATGTCCGTTTTTTCAATGTTGGGATTGAGCACAACGGCGCTGGCAACGATTTCGGATCCCGGTCGATTTGGGTCCGGTAGCCCGATCGTTGCAGCGATGTCCACCTCGGGATACTCCATCAAAACATCATCAACCGTACGGGTAAAAACCTTGTATCCGGAGACAATCACCATATCTTTCACACGGTCGACGACGTAAAAATATCCGTCCGGGTCCATGCGGCAAATATCGCCGGTGAATATCCAGCCGTCTTTCAGCGTACTGGCGCTTTCTTCAGGCTTATTGTGATACCCAAGGGTAAATACCTGAGGCCCTTTGACCACTAATTCTCCAGGTTCCCCGACAGGCACTATTTGGCCAGTTTCAGGATCTATCAGCTTTACTTCAGTGTCCGGAAGCGGAATCCCCACCGATCCAGGCTTTTTCTTGCCGTATCTTGGCAAACTCATATGGACCGGGCTGGTTTCCGTCATTCCCAATACTTCAATCAATTTACCCTCTCCCACCACACTTTCAAATTCCTTGATGTACTCCGGGGGAAAGGGCGCCGCACCGCTCAGAAACCAGTCAACCCCTGTAAAATCGAGGGATCGAAATTTGGGCCGTTTTAACAGCTCCAGGAATATTGTAGGTACATTGACGATTGCACTTGGTTTGTATCTTTCAATAGCCGATATAAGGAAATCCAAATCTCTGGGGTTGGGAACAGCCACCTGGGTTCCGCCGGTTGCCAAGGTATCCATGCCGACATACAGACCTGCTTGGTGAAAAAGCGGAAATGCTGAAAGGGCTCTGATGTGCTCTCCGGTTTTGAAGTCCATCCAGGAATTCACTTGGGTAATTTGGGATACGATATTTCGTTGGGTTAGAATCGCTCCTTTGGGCGGTCCCGTCGTACCGCCGGTATATTGCATCAAACAGGGTGCATCGAAATCGTTCTTTACCCTTGTCGTTTCAGAAGGCATATCCTCGAGCAAATCCAAAAAACGCCCCACCTTGAGCCCGGCAATAGGATTTATCTTGCCGGTAGGGATCTTTTTAAGAATCCTCCCCAGAAATCCTTTGAGGGGTGATAAAAAATCGGCGATTTGCGCCACAGCAATGGTTTTGACCCCCGTGTTTTGGGCAATCTCTTCGACTTTGCCGAAGAGAACATCAAGGGTTACCAGAAACTTGGCCCCGGAATCGATCAATTGATATTCGAGCTCTTTCGGCCGAAGCAGAGGGCTGACGCCGCTGAGCACACAACCCGCCTGCTGTATACCGACAATCGAAATATAAAATGCCGGGATGTTGGGAAGATTCACCCCCACGGTGTCGCCGGGCTCGAGGCCGTTTTGTTTGAGAAGGTTAGCAAACTTGTTCGCATAAGTATCCAATTCACGGTAGGTGATTCCCCGGCCCATATAATAAACGGCTATTCTCTCGGGGATATCGGCGCTGGCTTCTCGATATAGATCAATATAGGTTTTTTCGGGATATTCGAGACTCGGCGGGACATGCGCGTCGTAAAACTTCAACCAGGGCTTTTCAGAATATGGATTTGACATAGGACCTCCTCTAAAATTAAAACCCCACCTCTCGATCCGAGAAATGGGGTTTGTCAGAATCAGTGCATGGCTACCTCATGGTTAAGGTTACCGTATATTTACGCCAATATTTTATTGAAACTATCAGACATTTCCGTTTGAAGTCAAGAAGGTTTAAGGAGTATACAGTGGCGATGTTTTTGGAAGTCAGTTTAATGAAGCCTATCAAGCCGGCATGCAGAGCAGGGCTTTGATTTTGGTCTCAAACATTTTGGCTGCAAAGGCCGGCTTCAGAACCACTGCTGTGTCAGCACCGTGATGACTGCCTGCGATTGCTACGATTTCCTCATCGGTTGTGACGAACCCGCCTTCAGCCGCCATAATCGCGATCTCTACACAAACCTTTACGCCATGGCAGAACATCCTCAGGGTATCAGCGACGAGATTCAAAGGCGTAAATCCGCTGTTGTATTTATTTTCAAAAGCCCTCTCCGTTGCGCTCAGGGCATGAATTCCACGCACGGTGCGGATACCTGTTTCGACCAGGGTGTCGTAATTTTTGTTGAATTGGTCCACATCAGCCGTATAACTGCTGCCGGCACCATAAGTAACCGCTATAATTTCCAACGAGGATGTTGCCTTGGCATGCAATTTTAGCGCTGTATTTCCGGTGGAGGAAGCTACGATGATTTTCTGTATGTTCCATTCCTTACAAGCTTCAAGCGCGATATCAAGTGTCTTGTCAGTATTTTCCGGCCCCTTTTTATCGAAATAAAAAACTTTTTTTGCTGTTCCTTTACTCATAATAAATCCTCCCAATAGGATGTGGTTTCAATGGCTGTAATAAATGAGACCTATTGCAGTGAACACCAATACCACCATTATTTGTATTTGGTAAGCAATATTTATGACGAGCGCTTGGTAATCTGTTTTTTCCGAATTTACTGTCTTGTAACCTTTTGCAATTTAGCTTCTCTTAAACAACATGTGATGGACTGCCGGCTCGAGGTCAGAATCGCATAAAATAGGCAGACTCTTTGGGCCGATCAAAATCGATATCCCAGAGATTAGAGAAGTCAACAACCATACCGTGTCCAGCACGGGATGGTTTGACCGGTTGGCTTCCCTCCCAAAGGGGCGCTATCTGGAACAGATACATTCCTTTCCGGGCTGCGAAGCACTGCCGAACGGCAGAACCCCGCCCTTTAGGGCAGAGAGCTTCAATTTCTCCGCCAAAGCGGAGAAAGACTAAAGCGCGTCAGTGCTTTAATCGGTGCACTTACAATCCCGCCTCGGCGGGATTTGTATGGCAAGAAATGAAATAGGTGTTAACATTATGAGGCCTTGTATTAATCACCCGGACAGAATAACCAGTTATCTATGCATGAAACATCAGGCCTATGTGTGTGAAGCATGCCTGCGTTGCCGCGACCCTAAAATTTACTGCAAGTTCCGCACATCCTGCCCGATCCATTTTTTAGAGAAGGAAAGCAATGCAGAGATGATTGAGGGTCCAACTGTAGTCGCATAAGATGCGGATGGAGAAAAGGCGGCATAGCCGCAGTATTTCAGAGGGTAATCTGACGGCGGTTACAATCTGTAAAATGCAGGTTGGATCTTTGGGGGGCCAACGACCACCTGCTTTGATGATCGTTGGCGTTGTATTTTCTGTTTGAGGCAGCACCGGCCTTTTGAACAAAGCCCTTTATCGCCTTGCTTATATCCACTGCCCTTTAAGAAAAGTATCAGCAATTTGTGCACATCTTGGGGCTCATCGATGGCGGCAGACTATCCGCGACATTATCGGGGACACCCACCGAAAATGTCGACATGAGCTTTTTCACCTCTCCCTGACAAATGGGACAGCTTACCCGAGTATCCATGTGCATAACCAGCCTGTCGAATTTATAGTTACACTTTTCACAGTTATATTCATAAAGTGGCATGGTACACCTCCTATTGGTCTTAATTTATTAAAAGATAAGATCGCTTTAGATGAGATGCAAGAGAGGCGGATATCAATTGGGGTCGCTTCCCAAAGAAGGCTTGTTTTATATTGAACCGTGGTATAAAAACGGCTCTGTAAGATTAATTTTGTGAAAGGATGAAACCCATACAATATGATAACCCTATTGGATTACGGCGCCGGTAATGTCCGCAGTGTTATTAACGCAATTGAGAGCCTGGGTGAAAGGGTCAAAATTGTCACCAGCGGAGAAGACATCCTGTCTGCCGCTAAGCTGGTGTTTCCCGGTGTGGGCGCTTTCGGCAATATGATGCGCATCCTGAGTGAAAATAATTATGTCGAGCCGTTAAAAACATATCTACGCTCCAACAGACCGTTTCTGGGAATCTGCCTGGGGTTGCAGGCTTTGTTCGAGGGCAGTGACGAAGCGCCTGATGTCAGAGGCCTTGGCCTGCTAACGGGTTCGGTGCGAAAATTTGCCATCCCCCTTTCGGTTCCGCACATCGGATGGAACGGATTGAACATCAGGCAGCCGTCTTATATTTTCAAGGGGATTGGAAGTAAAGAAAAATTCTATTTTGTGCATTCCTACCATGTCGTTACGGAAGATGATGCCATTGTTTTGACGACCACCGACTACGGATACGAATTTGTCAGCGGCATTCAGCAGGGCAACCTTATCGCCACCCAGTTCCATCCGGAAAAAAGCGGTGATGCCGGCCTCCGGATATTGAAAAATTTTATTGAATCCAGCCGCGAAAAAATTTCTACCCCCTATTCCTCCGCCCGCAGCCGGCTGGCCAAGCGGATCATTGCCTGTCTGGATGTCCGTTCAAACGATCAGGGGGACCTGGTGGTCACCAAGGGAGATCGCTACGATGTCAGGGAAAACGGGGCCGTCAGAAACCTGGGCAAACCGGTGGAACTGGCAAGGCGTTACTATCAGGAGGGTGCAGATGAAATCACTTTCCTCAATATTACGGGATTCAGGGATTTTCCCCTGGAAGACATGCCGATGCTCGAAGTCTTAAGGCAGACCTCGAAAAATGTATTCGTGCCGTTGACCATCGGCGGCGGCATCAGGGATTACACGGACAAAAACGGCCGCCACTATACGGCTTTGGAGGTTGCGGCCGAGTATTTCAGATCGGGGGCGGACAAAGTTTCCATCGGCGGTGATGCGGTTCTGATCGCCGAGCAATTTCTCAAAAGCGGCCGCAAAACCGGTAAAAGCTCCATCGAGGAGATTTCCCGGGTCTACGGCAACCAGGCGGTGGTCATCTCCATTGATCCGCGCAGAGTCTACGTTAAATCAGCGGAGGCCGTCAAACATCAGGTGATCGAAACGGCTTTTCCGGGCCCGAAGGGTGAACGCTGCTGCTGGTATCAGTGCACCATCAAAGGCGGCCGGGAGGGCAGGGACCTGGACGCTATAACCCTGGCTCAGATCGGCGAAAAGATGGGTGCCGGAGAAATCCTGTTGAATTGCATCGACCGAGACGGCACCAACCTGGGATTTGACCTTGAACTGATCAAAGCGGTGAAAAAAGCCGTTTCCATACCGGTGATTGCATCCAGTGGTGCCGGCCGGGTGGCGCATTTTTATGAAGTCTTCACCGAAAGCGAAGCCGAATCGGCTCTGGCCGCCGGTATTTTCCATCGAAGAGAAGTCCCTATCGCCGATGTGAAAAATTTTCTGAAAGACAAAATAGAAGTCAGGCTTTGAACGGCAAAAAAGTAGGCCAATCATTCCCTTAACATTGCGCTTCCTCGAATGATGTAATGATATCCAACCTTTTTTGGCAGTCGATTTTTTCAGGTCTTCCCAGTATGCACCGTTGTGTTTTTTCCGGTGATTTTATTCCCGCCCGGTCCTTTTCGCTTTATCTCTTTTTTCTGAAGGGCTAGTTTTGACCTAAAAATGGTAAATCATTATTGGGTTTACAATAAATTTAATAATTGGTTGACATTAAGTTGACAATTAATATAATGCCCTTATGACTACAAAAGAAAAAATCCTCAATTTCGTGAGAGAGAGACAATCGGCCACTGGTAAGGAACTATCTGAAATTCTTGGGATTTCAAGACAAGCTGTTAATAAACACCTTAAAATATTAATAGAAGATAAGAGCATCGTAAAAGAGGGTTCAACCAAAGGCACAATATACAGACTTCCTTCTTCCAAAATGGAAGCTTCAGATTTAGTTAAATTAAAAAAAACCTATGTTCTGAAAGGGCTTGAAGAAGACAAAGTATTCCGCGAAATTGCCCCACAGCTTGACCTCAAAAGAACACTAAACAAAAGTGCATTTAGCATTGTTCATTATGCCTTTACTGAGATTTTAAACAACGCCATTGATCACTCCCTGTCAGAAAAATGCTCCGTAAATTTTCGTATTGATCAATACAAATTTAATTTTCACATTAGAGATTATGGGATAGGAATTTTTTACTCAATTTATAAAAAATTTAATTTACCAAATGAATACGCCGCTATTGGTGAACTCATAAAGGGTAAAACAACCACCATGAAAGAAAGACATTCCGGGGAAGGAATTTTTTTTACATCGAAGGCAGCTGATGATATTGTTTTCAGATCTCATAAAATAGAACTAAATTTTGACAATCAAAAAAAGGATGTCTTCGTACATAAAAAAAAATATCAAAAAGGCACTGAGGTGGTTTTCAGCATTTCCAGACATTCAAAGAAACGACTTGACCAAATCTTTTCTCAATTTGCACCGGAAGAATTTGATTACCAATTTGAGCGAACAAGAGCTCTGGTAAAACTATTTCATCAAAATTATGTTTCTCGGTCAGAGGCTAAAAGATTGCTCTATGGCCTTGATAAATTCAAAGAAATAATATTGGATTTTAAAGGGGTCAATTCAATTGGCCAAGGATTTGCAGATGAAATATTTCGTGTCTTCAGTGATTCACATCCGAATATTGAGTTTAAAATCGAAAATATTAGTCCGGCCCTAGAACCAATTATTAAACACGTGGTTGACGATAAAATAAAATGAAGGTTGACAATAAGTTGACAATAACATTCTCCTAAACTTTTAATGTGAAGCTGCCCGCCCTAAAGGGCGGGGGTTTTGCCGTTCGGCAGTGCTTCGCAGCCCGGAAAGGAAACTACTCCTATCAGCTATCTCAGGGATCGGGGCAATATTTGCGACGACAAGATGCCGGGTTGTCGCCTGCTCGATCAAACAGCGGCAACTGCCTTACATTTTACTGCCTGCTGATGACACCCGTCACTTTCCCAATAACCGACACCGCAGTTTGCCTTTCCCGGCAGCAGCAGCCCCCTGCCGATTAAAAGCACGGGGCGATCATCTTGTCGTGCAAAAAATACTCCGTTCCCTGAGTTAGCTTCCCTTAGCTGCGGAAAGACCTATTTTTCGCAATTCTTCACAAATGCGGTGATCTGTCCCTACTTCAAGTGTCGCCGCTTGCTTATCATTGCTTCGGGCTATCTCTAATGGATTGAAATAGATATTGGCCACCAGCGGGATGCTTTCCAATACTGAATACGTTACCACTCTTGAAACTTTTTCTTTTTTGGTTGACAGAATTTTTCCGCTGAGAGAAAGAATTTTTTTACCATTTTCAGAAAGATTGCAGGTAAGCCGATCGGTCTCCTTTTGAAATTCGATATCGGCAATAAACTTGGGGTATCCATATAAATCCACACCGCCGACTCTGGCAATCTCAGTGGTTACCGGCAGTTGCCATATATATGCTGAAATACGTCGCCGCCATAGCTGGGCAGCGGCCGTAAAAAGCGGTATTTGGGTTTTATCGAAAGTGATGAGAAAGGCGATGCTGAACTCATTATAGGGATCAATATCCGTTTTGCGGTATTCAAAGGCGGTAAAGGCTACCAGAGATTTACCCGGCAAAATCTCAACGGGTCTCATTTGAGGGTGCGGCAATAATTTTTTTACCTTGCTTGTCGATGCTGAATATATGGCGGTTATTGAAGTGGTATCATAGTAAAAAACCGGCAGTTTCCCAGGCATGCCTTGCCAACTGAAATCCCATTGCTTGATACCCTTAAAAAAATCGTGGTTCATGTTTGGCCCTCCTTTCCTGAGTAATAAAGGACTCCACGTCACTCAGGCGCTTGACCACTGTTTGTTTTCCCAGTATCAAAAGGACCTCCAGAAAGTCCGGCCCCACGCTTTGGCCCGTCAATACGGTGCGAATCCCGTTGACCAGTGTTCCCGGCTTTATATCGCCCTCTTTGATCATATCCCGGATGGTCCGTTCCAGCGTCTTGGCAGTATACGCTTTCAGAGAATCAATGCGATCCGCCAGATGCGTCAGCCAATGCTTTAATTCCGGATGAGCGATGAGATTATTTTTCAGGGCCTTTTGGTCAATGGGAAATTCATCTGAAAAATAGGCCCGGCCGAGGGTCGCAAAATCGGTGGTCAGGTTGAAGCGGGTGCGGATCAGATCGATGGTATCCAAAAACCAGCGCCTGCGATCCTTTTCAAATGCCGGGTTCCACAATCCCGATTTTTGCAACTCCGCTTGCACGTAAGGCACAAGATCTTCGACCGCCATGGTGCGCAGATAATGGGCATTGATGCTGACGGCCTTGGGATCCGTAAAAAACTTGGGGTCATCTTTTCTCAGGTCGAAAATGGGGTTATTGCGGCTGATACCTTCCAGTGAAAAGGCCTGGATGAGTTCCTCTTTTGAAAAAATGTCCTCCTCCCCGGGCCGGGACCACCCGTAGAGAACCAGAAAATTCACCATGGCCCAGGGTAAAAAGCCGTTGTCTTTGTAATAATCGACCGACACCCGCTCCCCGTGCCGGCGCTTGGAAATTTTGGCTTTTTGGGAATCCAGGGCGAGAGACATATGGGCGAATCGTGGAAGCGGTGCGCCAAGGGCCCTGTAGATCAAAATCTGTTTGGGCACGTTGGCCAATCCGTCCTGTCCGCGGATGATATGGGTAACACCGTCGCGCATATCGTCAACTGCATTGGAGAGGACGTAAAGGGGTTGCCCGTTGGAGCGCACGATGACAAAATCTTCCAGATCTTCATATTTTTTCTCGATTAAACCATAAACAACGTCTTCAAAAATAACACCGCCTGGCCCATGGGGAACCTTCAACCGAATCGTATATGGCTGTCCGGCTGAAACCTTTGTTGCGATCTCGTCGGGCGTCAGGTTTCGGCAGGTGCCGTCATATCGCCAGGTGACTTTATCCCGTTGGGCCTGTTCTCGTTTTTGCTCCAGATCTCTTTTGCTGCAAAAACATTTATAGGCCTGATCCGTTTGCAGCAATTTTTGAGCCGCCGCCTGGTGATCCTTGATAAACCGGCTCTGAAAGCAAGGGCCTTCATCCCAGTCGAGTCCCAGCCATTGCAGCCCATCTATTATTCCCTGGATCGATTCCGCGGTGGATCGCTCAGCATCCGTATCCTCTATTCTTAAAATAAATTTACCGCCGACTTTTCTGGCAAAAAGCCAGTTGAAAATGGCCGTGCGGGCGCCACCGATATGCAGATAACCGGTGGGGCTCGGTGCAAACCTCACAACGACCTGCGGCGTCATTAGATTAATCCATTATTAAATTTCTCAAAAATGTTTTAGCGCCGGTAAAAACGCCACTGGGCAACCGTTTGCCAAAATGTTTTGGCGATTCGATTAACCGTCGGTATTTAGTAGCCAGAGACCTGACCGATTGACCGGTTCACTTCCCTGCAAACCCCGCTCTTCAGGGCGGGGGGCTTCATTCATAAAATCATTCTTCAACTTGGCTACCGCACAGCAAAACTCACTTGACAGACAACCACACCTTTTATAATTGAGTAATACTCTTTTTGGCCATTGAGCGTTTACAAATATTGGGCTGCATCCGAACCTGATACACAATCCAGAATCTTCGCTGAATCCGCTCTCGAAAAACGGCTTCTTAGCAAAAGAGATCTGTTTGTTGAGGCCCGTGGAAGGAAGTTTTAAATTAAAATCAATATAATGTAAAGGGGTGGATGAAATGATTGAATATGAAGGTCTTACCTTTCGCTGGTTGGGTCATGATGGTTTCGTTATAACAAGCAAAGGGGGAACGAGCGTCTGTCTCGATCCTTTTCGCGTGAAAGGGGATCTCAAACCCGTTGATGTGCTCATCAGTACCCATGAACATTTTGATCACTGCAGTGTTGAGGATATGCAGAAAGTTGTCTCATCAGATACTGAGGTAATCGGCATACCAATGGCGCAAGATAATTTGTCACAACTGGCCTGCAAGAAAACCCATTATGTAAAACCCGGTGAAACTTTAACGGTAGAATCTGTCCATTTTGAATTCGTACCGGCTTACAACGTGAATAAATTCCGCTCGCCTAACGTTCCCTTCCATCCTAAAGAAGACGGGAAAATAGGCGTTATCATGGTAATGGATGGTCATAGAATCTATCATGCCGGTGATACGGATACCATACCTGAAATGGCAGATTTTCGTCCGGATATAGCCCTTATTCCTGTAAGCGGAACATATGTAATGACAGCAGAGGAAGCAACAAAAGCTGCGAATATGCTACAACCCAAATTAATCATCCCCATGCATTTTGGTGCCATTGTAGGGGATTCTTCGATGGCAGAAAAACTAAAACAGAGCGTAACGATACCCGTCGAAATTCCAAAAATAGAATGAACCCCTAACTTATGGCAAACGGATTGCCGGCCCTTTTGCAGAAATGTTTTAGCGGCCGCTTGATGCGCTGTAATTAATTCAGGGGTCGGGGTGTTTTTTCACGGCAAGATGATCGCCCCGCTGCTTCTAAGGGGCAGAGCGCGACTGCCGCCGAGAAAGGCAAAACACGGCGTCGGTTCTTGTTGGCGTGAGCGTTTTAAATGGCCGGCAGTAAAATGCAAGGCCGTTGCCGCTGTCAGGCTCGGCAGGCAACAACCCGGCATCTTGAAGTGAAAAAATCCCCCGACCCCTGAATTAATTGACTATAAAAAAAGGGGGGCTGCCGCCTCCCTTTTCAGACGCTTTGAACAAATCCCATGCTCGATGATGAGCATGGGTCTTGGGTTCAACTATAATTTTTTAACATCCGGAGCGTGTCCTACTACCGGCCTCCCGATTAAAGTCCCTTATCCTCGTACACGTTGCAAATGCAGCAAAGAAAAGTTGCGGGTTCCTGACCAATGTTTTGCATGCCGTGGGGGATCATACTTTTCACATAAATAAAATCACCCGGTCCGACCTCCACTTTTTTGACCAGCTCGTCCGTCTCAAAATCAAACTGCCAACATTCGAAACGCCCCTCCAGGATAAACATGGTCTGATGATAGAAGTGGTTATGAATCGGTATCTTACCGCCGGGCTGAATCGTGAAAAATCGGAGTCCGTACTCCGGAAACCCGTGTCCATCATCACCGACTTCCGATAACCAGCGAATACTGGTACCAATCACGTCCAGTTTCTTTCCTTTATAAGGAAACTTATCGATTTTTTTGTCTTCACATTCCTTCCAATGTTTTATCTCCATTCATACCTCCTTAGATCGCCACATAGCTGGAAATTTCTTCCACCGACTCCCTTATATGGGCGATGGTCGCCATGCGCAGTTCGGCCTCGTCTCTGTCTTTGACTGCCTTGATGATCTTGATCGTTTCCTTGAAAAACGGCTTCGGTTGCATTTCTCGGGGAATGTAAAGCCAAAACCGGGAATAGTGGTGCAGCAGTTTTGCAAGAAACTGGGCAAGCTGACTATTCTTGGCAGCACGATACATCAAGCGATGGAACCGGTAATCCAGCTCCACAATCGCCTTGTTGTCCACCGCCATGTTTACGGTTAATATTTCTTTCTTTAAATCTTCAAGTTCTTCCAATTCGCTTTTCGTGATTCGATTCATGGCCCAGATGTGGGCCTGAACCTCCAGAACAGATCTTATTTCGGTAATTTCTCTTATCCGGTCCAAACTCAGCGGGGTTACCATAAAATGAGAGCCGCGACGAATAACCAATCCCTCAGCCTGGAGGAAGATTAAAGCTTCCTTAATCGGTGCGCGACTGACTTTAAACGTCTCGGCCAATTCGCTCAGCTTGAGAACATATTCCGGTAAAAGATCAAGATCGACGATCTTTTACCGTCCAATACACAGCATGGGGTCAAACTTTCCGGAGACGGTCGGGCTCTGAGAGTTTCGGGTTTCTCTTCTCACCTGTTCAGACAAATAAGGAATAATTTCACCAAGGGTCACGCGGTTGTCCTGGTTATAATCCGCCGTCCCCTCCAAACCCTGCAGAAGGAAATAAGTAAAAACACCGTGTCCCCCGCCCCATTTCCGGCTTTCTTGTGACAGCTGATTTTCAGCAGAGGCGCTGATGACGCAAACACCGTCCCCCACTTTGGACAGATTCTGTATCCCGGCGCTAATCGGATTGACCTTCAAACCCCGACCCGACCTGCGGGCGATGTCAAAGGCCTGTCCGACACCGGCAGCATGACAGGCATCTGCCAGAACAACGACCTTTTTGGCCTTGATGAAGCGTTTGAGAGCCGTCTCGATGTCCCACATGGGAAACCCGGTGGTTGCGATGTTACCATAGCGGGTATCGTAGGGTAGCAGAAACAAATTTTGGGCTGAGTCCGGGGACTCCGGGGAACCATGGCCCGCAAAATATATCAGTACGGCATCCTCTTCTAAAGCCTGTTTTAACCAGACAAACAGGGCTTCTTTGATATTTTTTGCGGTGGCACTCTGATCCACGAGAAGCTTTACCCGAGATGGGGCATATTTTCCCCCCCGGCCTGATATCAGCCAGTCATAAAAAGCTCTGGCGTCCAGAGCGGCATATCTCAGAGCAGGTATGCGGCTATCCTTATATTGGGAGATGCCGATGATGACAGCCCACCTCTGGGCATAATCTTTGGGCGGCTGTAAGGCACCGCCGGCAGATATCTTCCTCTCAGCCGGCTGCTTTTTTAATGACACCTCAGCCGCCATCATTGCCAGTTCAGCTTTGTTATCGGCGATGAAAAAGGTTTTCTCATTTATTAAATCTTCGTTAACGAATGTTTTTACCGACCATTGACCGCTCATCCTGTTCCACTTGTGATCCAGCGAGAGCCAGGCCCATAATTTCCAATGAGACCCGGCAGGCTTAATTGTTTTGGCAAAAGACCCGATGATCTGACCGTCGGGATCATACCACTCGTATCTCGTCGCGTAACTGGCTCGAGGGGTCAAATCAAAGAACTCATGAAATACATAAACTTTCTTTCCATCTCCTTTAATAAATTTATCTGTTACATCAACAGGATCTTTGGTTTTTCCCCGGGTTTTCAACTCTTTGCAAAATACCGTGCGAAACTTTTCGGGCTTTTTCACTTGGACGGCCGGAACACAGGAAACAATGAAAAAAGAAAACGAAAACAGCGGCCAAAGTATAAAGCTCACGAATTTCGGGTTGAGTTTTTTAAACATGGCCTTCTCCAAAATTAATTAAATTGTCATTGGTTAATATACAAATTGTGATCCTTTGGCGGATATCGCTCAAATAGAAAAAAATGAAGTTGCAAGACCGTGAAGTTACGCGCAAGCATGATACCCGAATAATTGTGATGAATCAACAAGATAACGATTCGGTTGCCGGCTCCGTTGGCGAGCCGAGCCTTCATTTGTCATGCGGTGCCAAGCTTCTCCCGATTTAGTCATCCTGAATGTTTATTTTGATATCATCCGAATTGGCCCGCAGTTCGGGGGCATACATGGCATAGGCTCTGGCCGGTAAAGCACTGAACCGGCCCGGTATCTCGGCCCGCAACCGGTAGCTGACACTGTGCCGGCCGCGGGCCAGTCGACGCACGAAAAATACCGTTTTTTCATCACGAAACTCCACATAGGCACCCATTTCGTTGCCGGTATAACCGCTGCGCATTTCGACCGGTTCAAAACCTGCGGCTTTCATATCTTCAATGACGATGTATTCATAGTCGTTCTTGCTCTCGATTGTAAGTTCAACCTCCACCATTTCACCGCTTTTCACCGAAGCCAAATTTTCAAGCATCTCACGATCATACTTTTCAACCTTGCGATCCACCACCTGGCCCCTGGAGCCCACATCCTTGATTTTCCTGTCGACGCTTTTCAACCGATACGTTTTGCGTTGTACTTTTATCTCCATCCCTTCGCGGGTAATAAAGTCTTCCAAGCTGAAATAATCCAGATAGGCATTAAAATAAAGCGAGCCACTGCCGGATTTTTTGAGTTGAAGGGTATGGTCACCGGTGGTTATTGCCCGGCCCTGCAAAACGAAACGGTTGTCATAGACAAACAGGTTCTGGCGATTGATGGTGACGGTTTTTTTCTTTTCTCCGTCGTAATAGATATCGACAGCCAGGTTCGGTTGATCCTCTCCGCTGGCCGCCATGTATTCGGCCAGGGCCTCGATGACCAACGCGGTATCCCGGGTGCTGTTCCAATAGGTGGCGTGTTTGCGATTGTTAAGCAGGTATTTCACCAGACCGGCGGCCTTGCGACTGCCCGGTGCGGTGCGGGCCAGAAGTTTGAGATAGTAAGCGTGGGCTTCATATTCACTACCGTACCAATACCACCAGTAACCCATATTGGGCAGGTTCAAGTAAGCGGTCTGGTTCTCGTGATCTTCCACCAGATACTGCTCGATGTTTTGCAGCACCATGTGCAGCTTTTGGGGATCGTCAACCTTGTGCAGGCCCATGGCGAACATGGCTTTGCCATACACCGCCAGATGGTTGCGATCCCGGTAGAGATATTTGCGCATGGCCCGGTTTTCCCGACCCTCATCGGTCAAAACCATGTAGACGAAGGCATCCAGGTTATCGGCCCGTGATTTGCCTGCTTTGCGGGTGCGATCCCAACGCCTGAGTTGTTTAAGTTCCTCGGTCTGATAGCTTCGCAGCCATTGGAGCCCGCGTTGGAGCATGCCGGAGGGCAGGGTCACCTGATTTTCCCTGGCCAGCTGCAGGCCGTGCACCACATAGGCGGTGGTATGGGGATAGGACTGCTCACCGTAACCGCTGAACCAGCCCCAGCCGCCGTCGGTCAGCTGCATGCCGGCCAGGCGCTT
>JASFTQ010000070.1:0-17083 GCA_050053515.1 Desulfobacterales bacterium
AAAAAGATTTGATCCAAAACATGGGCTTTGTATCCCAAAGCCCTTTCATATTTGACGGCACCATTAAAGAAAATTTATTATACGCCTGTTCGGCGAAAAATGATGAAAACGACTCCGGCCGCGACGCTGTAAATTCAATGCCGACCCTTGACGATATGATTGCCGTGCTGCACCAGACCGGTATATTTGTAGATGTCTTGCGCTTTGGTCTCAATACGATTCTCAAGCCCGATAAGGATAAAGACCTGGTGTCAAGCCTTTTGCGGGTTCGTCAAAACTTTCAGCGGGATTTCGGCGAGGAACTGGCTGAGTACGTGGAATTCTTTGATGAAAATAAATATCTTTATTATTCCAGTGTCGCGGAAAACTTGACTTTCGGCGCCCCCAACCGTGATGAATACACCGTCACAAATTTGGCCCGCAATGAACATTTTTTACGGTTTTTAGAAGAGGCTCAACTCACCAGACCCCTGATGAGTCTGGGCATGCAACTGGCTAAACAAACTGTGGATATTTTGGGTAATCTTCCCCCCGATGAAGTGTTTTTTGAGAAAAGCCCCGTGTCGGCTGAAGAATTGGATGACTATGAATTGTTGGTGGAACGCTTAAAAAAAGTAAAACTGCATCAGCTTAAAGAACCGGACCGGGCAAAACTCCTGGAACTGGCCCTGCGTTTCATTCCGGGTGTACATAAGATGGTATCACTACCGGAGATTTTGGAAAATCTGATTCTTGAAGGCCGGGCCCTGTTCAGGGACAAAATTTCAGCTGAGGATCCCGGAGCGTTTACTTTTTACCAGATATCCCGGTATATTTTCTCCCAGACCATTTTGAACAATATAATCTTTGGCAAGATGAAAACCGTCAACCCCCGAGCCCAGGAAAAAATGAATCAGAATATCATTCAACTGCTGATCGAAGAGGATTTTCTGGAGACCATTGTTGAAATCGGTATGGAATATCAAGTCGGCAGCAAAGGAGATAAACTCTCAGGCGGACAACGTCAGAAACTGGCCATTGCCAGAGCCTTTATGAAGGCCCCCAATATGTTGATAATGGACGAAGCGACGTCGGCCCTGGATAACAAATCTCAGTCACGGATACAGAATTTGCTCGATAGCCGTTGGAAGGGCAAAAGTACCCTGATAGCGGTTGTTCACCGACTCGATATTATCAAAAACTATGACAAGGTAGCGGTTATGAAAGCGGGAAAAATTGGCGAATTAGGAAGTTATGACGAACTCATCGCCAAGAAAGGAATGTTATATGAACTCGAATTCGGAAAACAATAAAACAATGGCGTCATGTGAATTTCAGGAAAACTTGAATATTTTGCGGCAAATTGATTTTTTCTCCACACTGCCACTTGAGGTAAACAAAATCTTAGCATATCTTTGCGCCAGAGAAACCTATAAGGAGGGGGACTATCTTTTTAATGAAAACGACGACGATGGCCAGGCCTACTATATTATCCAGGGTAACACCCGGCTGCTGCACAGCGAAGCAGGCGGGGAAAGAGTGATCCGTGACTATGAAAGCGGCGCTTTCTTTGGCCGGCTCGCACTGCTGGGAAGCATGCCCCGCCTTTTTTCAATGAAAGCGTTAAACGAAGTCATGTGCTTGACATTAAGCCGGGAAAAATTTACCAAAGCCCTGAGTCAGTTCCCGGACCAAATGACGAAAATCATAAAAACCGTGGCAGAAAGCATACAGGGATGGGAAAAGCGGTTTTTGACCCATGCCTCTGAGAATTGTGAAGCTTGCATGCATAATATTGGCGTCAGCCTTGTGTGATGCCTTTATACATGATAATAAATAAATTGTATAATTTAAGGTTTTCAACAAGGCGCAGTCCGCCAGAGTCCGTTGGCGGATGAGCGGTACATTTTGAAGAGGTTTGCAATCCGCCAAAAGCCTATGGCAGACTATTGAGTTTTAGCCCGCCTGGGGCGGATGAAATGGGGTTTTGAAAGCCCTTCTATGGCAAAGGAAAGCTAATCAGATGGCCTGCTGTAAAACATCATTTAAACTGAAAAACAACGCGTCTGAATTGAATACCTTGTGCCGTAATTTGGAGCAGTTTGGAAATTCACTCGGACTGACGAAAAAGTGTATCTTCCAAGTCAATCTGGTTTTGGATGAGCTTTTCACAAATATTGTTACATACGGATACAAGGATGATACCGACAATTGGATTAAAATTGCTATCTCACACGAAAATGGCACACTGATTATCCGCATCGAGGACACCGCTGCTGCCTTTGACCCCGTTTCGGTTAAAAATCCTGATCCGATTGATGATATAGAGAAGTGCCCGGTGGGGGGGCTGGGTATTCACTTGATAAGAAAACTCATGGATGAGATTATATATGAGCGGTGTGGCGATAAAAACGTATTGACGCTTAAAAAAAACATCGAGTCACTTTAGAAACTGAACGTAATTCTGACAATCACGATAAAACGACATCAGAAAAAACAGGCTGAACAAATCCATTTATAGCGGTGTGAGTTTAGCCATAGTGAGTTCAGGGGGCGGGGTGTTTTTTGCACGACGCCTCATTTAGCTATGGTTTAAGAGGGAGGAAAGGCCATGGAGATTATTGAGACCAAAGAAAAGGACATCAACATTTTTCAACTCAACGGTAGGCTTGATTCAAATACTTCTCCGAGCTTGGAGAAACAACTGGCCGGCGCAATGGAAGACGGTGCAAAAAATATGGTCATAGATTTTGGGGGTCTGGATTATATTTCCAGCGCCGGTTTACGAATCATTTTGAAGACCACCAAGGATTTGAGACGTACTAACGGGGAAATCGTTCTGTGTGCCATGCAAGATTATGTCAAAGAGGTCTTTGAAATCGCAGGATTTGATTCCTTTCTGCCCATCGTCGCCACTTTGGATGATGCCCTGGCAAAGCTGCAAACCTAGACGCCCATGCGCCGTAGCGGGTGAATTATTTAAACACCGCCAAATTTCTACAGCCGTTCGAAATTATAGTGTTATTTATCGCTCTGAGCTTCATCCAGTTCCTGTAAGCCGATTATCCCGCGCCGGCCCAACTCCCTCAAAAATTGGGTAACCGAAACCTCCGCCTCTTTTGAATGGAGCTGATATTGTTCGGCAAATTGCTTGATCAATCTTTGGACCGTGCGTCTGCCGTCTATAAGATCCCACACGTGAGAACCGAGTTCGTCAAGTTGGAGTTTTTTGGTAACGGGTTTTTGCGGATGTCTTCCGAATCGGCGTAACAGACCGACTAGCCAGGGCCGCAAGGCCGCCGGGTACACAAGTAAAACCTCGCCTGTCTCCAGCCGCATTTCTTTGACGTGGTTGTTTTTAACCGGCGTGCAATTCAGGGCCGCCAGGCGTGATATTGACAGGCTCCTGTCCTGTTTTCGCTTAAATACATTCATAACCGCGGCAAATCCCGTTAACCAGTCTTTGATCGACAGATTTCTTTGCTTCCAGCTTAACCCCCAGGATACGGTTTTTTTCCTTGATGTGCCAAAAGCGTTGGAGCACACAAGCCGGTTTACGCAAAATGCGACTGTAAAGGCGAGATCGCCACGATGCAACCAGGGTCCCGCGCCATTCAACCCGGCCGGGGCCAACCGAAACGGCCGACCTGGGTGCGTTGGAAGGATAGTCTCCCGCTTCACGGGCAAATTCCTCGAGATCGCGGTTTTGCAGAAGCACTGAAGCCGGCCCCCATCTTTGCAGGGTAATCTTCTGGGATTTATAAAGAAATACGAGCTCGAAATATCCGGGATCAAAACGAGATGTGCAAAGGTTGAATTCTGACGGAATTAATGCTCGAATATCAAAAAGCGCCCAAAGGGTCTTGTTCTCCCGGGGATGGTCCTGGAATGTATTCAATATGTGTGGAACTATGGATGGCGGGTGTGTTGAATCTTTCTGGAAAAACTGTATCAGCGTTGCCGTTTTACAGGAAGAACAAAATAATACGGCACCGAAACCATTGAGGGATTGATCCTGCCATGAAAATGCAACGGCTCTGAATGCAGACAAAGGTGTTTTCCAACTGGCGGGAAGTGGCTCTTCTGTGATGGTTTTTCCAATCTTTTTCCGGCACTGAACCGCAAGCCGCCGCAGCTGGGATCGATGCGAGAATCGTCCCTTAACTGGTGCCCATTTGATCTCCATCACCGGCTCGGATTTTTCTTCAAGCAAAAGATATCGGCGGCCGGTTTGAGCAACTCCCCAGGACCGGGGAACCTCACAACGCAAGCCATTCCAGCCTATCTCTTGCCACTGCATACTATTACCACAATCGATTACGGTATTCGTTGCAAACTCTAGCGCGGTATAAAGTGGTCCCAGTCGATCTTTTTGGATTTGCGGTCTGAATCCGGGGATGTTGCAGAGGACTCGGCATGTTTCGCTTCGTAACAGCGCGCCTCCTCTTCAATGAGATTCCACATTGTCATCTTGACGCTGTTTCCCTTTTTTTCTTCCTGATCTCTGGTATTATGTTGAAGGATTAGACTGATGCTGTTGTTATCTCTATCCGTGAAACTCCATTTCCAGGCCAGAACTATGTGAAAAGGATCTCCGCGCCACTCATCGGGCTCACCGAAGCGCTTTTTAAACCGTTTGAGCAGTTGATTGTAGAATTTTTTTGATGAATCGGCATATTTGAACTTTATCCGTATGACCCGCCAAGGTTCGCTGCAGGTGCCAAAAGTGATCAAACCGGTTTTGAATCCCTCCAGGTCTCTGACCTCAGCTTCCTTTAGCGTCTCGAAGTATCGAATGGGCAGGATGGTATCAAGTTTTATCAGATCCTTGTAATCGTTTAGGTTCCCGCCCAAAACAAATCCAGCCAGTTCATCGGGCACTTCTGCCGCATAACCCCCGTTTGCCACAACCGCGAAAATGCCGATAACACTCAATATAATGATTTTTTTCATAAAAGTCTCCATATCTAAAAATGGGTTCAAGGTTCAGAGTTCAAAGTTGAAAAATCAAGCATTATCATAGAGGCATTTTTCAGTCAAAACCCAGGATTGAAGCGTACCCTGCAGCAAGCTGCAGGCCCGCTTTAGCGGGATTCACCGAGAGGACTTTTAGCTATTTTCTGATTCGCTCGCTGCGCCGCAGCCCCCTTGATGCTAGCAGGGACGATGAATGCACTCACTGTTGCCTTTCAAAACCTTTACCCTGAACCTTGAACCTAAACTAATACGCCAGCCTTCCCAGCGACTTGAGGATCAGGGTTATCCCCATCGCAAACATCCCGGTGAGACCCATACCGCAGGAAAATCCCGCCAGCAGAACAGGGGCATACTGTCGCCACATTTTGCCATAGCGTTTCAAAAAAAAGAAACGACCCAACAGCGCCCCGATGACCTCTAAAATGATTCCGTGAGGTGTCGTCTGGCCGAGACCGCGAACCATACCGTAAACCAGCAGTATCGGCAATCCCAGTATAGTGAGCAGGGCATAGGTCACGATTCCCAATCCCATACCCGCCAGGACATAGATGCCGTTGAGGGCCTGGTAGAAGAGCGAGTTGCCCTCCAGGGTTGAGGTCTGCATCAACAGCGTATTCAAAGCCTGTAGATGCCAGATTTCCTGCGCAAAAGGGTAGGCACTCGAGGGAATGGGGGCCAGACGCCAAATAAACTGCGAAAACAGCAGGCTGGCAATCATCACCACAGGAAAAACCGCGAGCTCCGATTTGATGATGCCGCGGATGCTGGTTCCGGTCAACTCGATTTGGCGGAAATTGACCGTGGCTTCACCGTAGTTATGAATGGGTATGGGGGCATACCAGATTTCGATTCCCTGATAGCCGAAATACTTGGCGCCGGCAATAAAACTGGCTTCCCGCACCAGGGGAAGGCTCACAAACTGGCCGGCGATACCTTCCATCCGGGCAGTGATATAGGACACGACCGGGGTGTAAATAAATCCATATGCCAGGAAAAAAATCCATGGAAAGTTGGGAACCAGCCACACGCATAACAAAACATATGAGATCGTAGAAAAGACATAAATTCCGATGGAAATCCAGAAATTGAAATCCCCCCGGCCCGGAGGCGGACGAAACAGGTCTCGGAAACTTCCGCGTTGGCTAGCGGCTGATTTTTTGAAAGAGCGCAATACATGCCAGATTCCCACCAGGGCGATAGCCAACCCAAGACCGATGCTGAAACTCAGATAAAAATCAAAGTTGTTGGCAAAGACGGTGTCTACAGTCTCCATTCCGGGATGCCAGCGGGTGAGAATACCATGACGGTAAAGCATCGGATTGGCCACCACGGTAATAAGGATGCCGATCATACCGCCGATGACCGCCCAGAAGGGAAGAACCATACCGATAAATATAAGGCCCAGATCGAGTTGTATCCCGGTGGCAACCGCCGGTAAGGCTTCTTCGGTATGACCCGTGAGTTCGATCCAGGGGATCGGGATGAGTCGAATGGGTTCGGTAAAAATCAAACCCGATATGGTCGGTAAAAGAACATACAAACCTCCGAAAGCAAGCCCGATAACCCCCCCTATGGAAAAAACACGCCACTTCCAGCTTTTTTGTTTGTCTTCGGTGGATTCAGCCAGGGCCATTGTCCCCAGGGCCGCCACCGGCGCCATCGGGAAGGGAAGTTTTTCCACATCGGAAGTTATTCGGTAGAGAGCATAGCCCAGGCCGAACTGATCGATGCGCTGGATGATTTGGGTCCCGAATAGCAAAAGGATGGGGATCAACCAGTCACGGTGAAAAAAGGTCCGCTGAACCAAGGAGATCGATTCCTGCGCCGGTGCCACCCAGGTGGGAATATACTCGGTCAGTCCCAGCATTCGGGCGGCGTCCGATTGCACAAGATATTGGTTCCACAAAAGGCCTTGAAATGGTGTGGCCAACGCCGCACCGGCCATATAGTAAAGTATGAATATTTCCTGCTGTTTGAGTTCGGTGAAAGATCGCTTAGCCATCTCGGCGAACAAAATGATCGTTACCCACCGGGCGGCAGGACCGATTCCGGTACCGATAACCAGCTGAAGGTACATGCTTCCGGGCATCATGAGAAACCCGATAAATATCGAACCGACGATGGCCTTCCAATCAAATCCCTCTTCGAAATGATCCGGTGTTTTTAGCAGATCCCTGTATTCTTGAAGTTCTTTGTCTTCGTACATTACTCTCTTGTATGGAATCTAGTTAGGAACATACATTTTCAGCGTCTAATTGTCCGTATTCCGGTAATTACAACGGAGACGGGGAAGGAGGGAATCGGAGAATCGGTGAAGAAATTCTGTGATGTTTTGCAAATTATTCTATTCGCCGTTTCCCCCTGTCTCCACCTCTCCGCTTCAATTTTCAAGTGGGCAATACGTTGTAACTGGCGTAACTGAACAGGCCATACAGCGCCCAGCTGCCGGCCATAAGAAAATCACCGATGATCAATCCAATAAAAAAAGTACGCAGTTTTTTAAAAAGCACGACCCCGCCATAACGCATGCAAAGGGCGTTGCATGCCCACCCTATAAAAAAACTGAACCAAAGTATCCACATGGCGGAACTGTAAGCAGTTAAATATCCAATGGGATGTATCGGCCACCAGTAAAAGCGATGATAACAGATTGCCAAAATCAGCATCACAACAGCACCGGCCAGGGAAAATATCAACGTCCAGTGGCTCGGTTTAATGGGAGTTTCCACCAGCGCATAAATATTGTCATACAGGGCCAATGTTGTCCGTGAAGCCCAGTCAAACTGCAATTCACGGATGCCGAATTTATAACATAGTACCAGCATGGCCACAAAGGATACCGCTATGCCTGCTGCCAGCGTAATCATGATCGTGTAGAGAATCCGGCGACCATTGGTGGCCTGCTCCGTCACCTTGCGGTTGTGCAGCAGTGAAGGCATGAGGGATTCTCGCAAATCCACGAATAGGACTTTCTGCACCACACCGGCAACCAGGATGCCCAAACCGGTGAAGAGTTTGGGGCCCAAAAAGGTGAACAAACCGTCGAGAGGAGCCGCAGTTAAGGTAAAATAAGCGATGCCTCCCTGGCAGATTACTCGCATGGCCACAAGGGTGAATAAGAAAAAGGCGCCGACGACCAAAAAGGAAAAAAGAAACGGTATACCGAAATAATGACACCAGACCACGATTCCAAAACCTCCGGCCACGAATCCCCAGAACGCCAACCGGGTCGAGAGCCAGTCTGATGTTGAGTTTTCATCTTTCTGTAAGCCGGTCGCCGTTTTCAAAACCTCCATAAAATGGTAGCGGGCCAGCCAGGCAAGAAAGACAAAAAACACCAAGTAGGCCCCGATCATTTGGGCTTCCTCCGGACGGGCAATCGTCGGGCCAAACGTAACCCCCAAAGCCGCCGCTGGAATGTTTATCCCCAGCAGACCCAAAAAACCAATCAATAGCGCACCCACCAGGTAAAAAAACCAAAATGAGAAAGAAATTTGCTTGGAGGTGAGAAAGGCAAAACCGATGAAAGCAGGATAGATGTAAATCTTGAGCTTGTAGAAGCCGGCGAAAAGCCCGTATTTCGGAAAATACTTACCTGCCAGAAATAAAGTGGGTATCTGCGGCACCTGGGGGAAATAAAAGCTCAACCCATTGATCAGGTGAAGGCAAAGCGGAAACGCAATGCCGGCCAGCAGGAATCGATTGGCAAAAAACCGCCCCAGGCCCTGCTGATCGAAGGCTTCTGCCATCAAGAAGGGGACCCGCAGCAGCGGAAAATTCATTCGCTCGTTATAGAGGGGTTGTTTGCTGAGGATGCTCACGATGCAAACCATCACGAAGTAGCACAGCAGAATAAAACCTCCCCAGGTGAGCAGCGGCAGTAACCAGGCTGACCATTGAATCTGCTGCAAAACCTCCCACCAACCCATCTGTCGCCCCCCGGCAACACCGTTATAGAGATCGGCAATCGCCTCCGTGCTTTGGGGATACCAGGTCTGGGGAAGAAGCGGATGAAGTACTTCTTCCCAGCGGTTTTCAACAGTCGCAAAATGATAAGGAGCCGTTATATTAATAAAAAATGTGCGGGCCAATCCGGTCCAGGCGATCCCGGATAAAAGCACCATAAGTGCCCAGGATACCAGCAATTCTTTGCCGGTGAGCAATTTGACCCCTCTGAAGATCCGGTGGATGACAGCAGTGCCGATCATCATCCACACTAAAATATAAAACGGCGCCAGCGGAAAATGCCCGCCGCCCAGTGGTGTTGCTTGTCGATAGGCATTATTAAAGGGGGTAATCAGGCAAATCAACAGGGCCAGCGCGGATCCGAGCAAAATCGCGCGCCAGCGGATCCTGTCCGAAGGATCCTTAACAGTTTTTTTTGTGTCGGCACCGTCGTCCATGAAATGCTTCAGAATATCTGCAGTGGTACTCAGGTTCAGGTTTCTGTTGCGTGATCAACTTGTCGGCAAGAAATTGCCCCTCGCCAGGGCACAATCAATCCGAATACTGTTGTGAGAAGCACTCTAATCACCTGCCTTTGCCGGGTCTGGATTTACGCCGACTTGTTCAGACGAATCGGCCAGCAGTTTTTGGTAGCGATCTTTAGCCGGGGAGTCAAAGGATCGCCAAATTAAAAGCTGTTTGCGGATTTCGTGAAGGAAATTTTTATTGATTCGTCGCCAGGCATTTGCTTCACCCGACTCGCGAGTCAAGCGAACGTTTAATTCCAGGAACCCGCCATCATCGCCCGCCGGGACGAACTGAAAATCAACCGTTTGCATGATCCCGAAGTCAAAGGGGGCCAACCAGACCCCTACATTCAACTCCAAACAAGCGGGCATTTCACATTCGTCTTCGGGACAATCGGTGTTGTTTTTGTTGGGCGACGGTGGGGTCGGACAGATAAATCCAAAATCAACCTGGCCGGTGGAGAATTTCCCATGTGTCACATCCTGGTGGCCTTGAAAATAATCGAGAAGGAATCCACCGACACTCCGATGTTCCTTATACTTCATTAAAAAGGGCAGCGTAACCTCTAAAATATTACCCCTTGCCTCCGGGAGCGTCCAGGAACGGTTGACGTCCGGGATGGCTATTTCGCCGGCCACTTTGGATGGATAGAGGACTGAAATCAGTACAACGATGATGACCAGAATCATCGCTGCAACGCCGGCCATAGATGAGTAATTGACCGTTATTCCGGCCCACAGGGAAGTGTCGGCAAAGAGCTTTGCGGCTGTCTGAGCCAGCAAATATCCCAGGACCACGCTAATTACCGCCAAGGCCAGGGCTTCGGCGATGAACAAAAACGACACATGAGAAGGCGCCAAACCTACGGACGTGTAAATACCGATTTCCCGCTTTCTTTCATAAACGCTGCTGATCATCGTATTTAAAACGATAAAAACCGATATCACCAGGGGAATTAAGATATTGGGAACACCGCTGTAACTCATGGTATCGCTGGCATTGTACAGGTAAGTCCCCTCGGGTTCACCGCTGAAAAGTGAGAGCCCGAAGCGATCCACCAAATCCCGAGCGGCTGCCTGCGTCGACACCTGAGGCTTTGGCCGTATTGCCATGCCTTTCAGGTGACCTCCCAAAGCCAGAAGTGTCCGATACGGCACGATGATGGTCAGATCTCCGGGAATGTGCTGGTAGAGGCTTTGAAACTCCTTGACGTCTTCACCGGATTCCAGGGCCTCCGCTTCTGCTTCGGTCATTTCGGTAGTAATTTCACGAGGAAAGATAACCGGTGTCAGCGGCTCTCCATCCAGATCGCCGCGGTTTTGTAATTCACTGCCCTTAAATACGCCTACGACCTCAAACGGGACCCCACACAAATGGACAACCGCTCCTTGCGGTTGCCGGGGATCAAGCCCGAGGTTTTCGGCCATCCGCTCCGGTAACAGGACTGCCTGAAGTTCGTTTTGCGCGAACCACCGCCCGCTCATGAGAATCTTATCAAGGCCCGTAACCTCATCCTCATTATGTGAGAGCCCCACCACCCCCTGGGCTTCAAAAACTTTTTCTTTAGAACGAACAGGAATGCTGAGCGCACGGGTTTTGTCCTGGCTCTCCAGCCAGACCCGGGGGACGGCCGTTCCTTTCCCCACAAAGGCATTCGAAATAAAATCCAGGGCCTCCGGTGGAAGATCGCGCCAGTTGACATTTTTTAAAAGGAATCCCTGATAAGGCGCGTTGGCTTGATAAAAAATTCGCGCATGGTGGCGCATGGATTTAACGGAGGTGAAACTCATGATAGTAAAGGTGAGAATAATCAGGGTCGTGCAGGTTAGGGTGGTGCGCAAACGGCGTCGTTTCAGGTTGCTGACCCCCAATAAAAAAGCGGCCACAAATGCCCGCCAACGACCAATCTCCCCGGCCTGCACCTGTTTTGCTCGAGTTTGAAGGCGGGCCATTTCCTCTTCAAATCGGAAAAAAATAATCAAGGTCACCATAAAAGAAAGCCCCATAATGAAAAATGCTAAAATCACAACCATGGGGCTGTAGGCAAGTTTAAATGCCGGGTGAACTTCGTAGATTAAGATGATCTGCAAGAGCAAAATGGTGCAAAATGCAATGATGCGTTTATAAATGTTTGTAAAGCTAAATAGCAGGCGCTCCATGCAAAATGCAAAAGGAACGAAAAGGGCGATATAAAAAAGAACGCCGTAAAGCACATCTTTTTGAGTCTTTTCCACATCATCATAAACGCGGCTGGCCAGAGCCCATGATCTGGAACTGGCTTCGGAGAAGCGATCGTAGATTTTGTCCTGCAAGGCCCTCTCGGCCTCGCGAAGTGCTGCGGTGCCCTCTTCCTGTAATTTGCGTATCCTTTGGTTAAAGATGCCGCGCCTTTCCAGGTTGGCAATCCGCGGTTCAAGCAATGCCCACATATCCCGGGCAACCATGTATTCGGTTCGGTGCAGGCTGGACCATTTTTCTATCAGATAACCAATCCCCTCTGATTTATCAGGGGTGGGATTGGTTAAAACCAATTTGTTCCGCAACACCGTATCCGAAAGGGTTAGTTTGAACGGTGTGCCGGGTTCCAAAAAAACAGTGGTGATGGTCGAGGACCAGGTGTCAAGCCTGCTCATAAACCAGCGTAATGGATCCGCCTCCCGGCGTCCGTCAATAACGTTTGTTTTGGTCAGGTGTCTGAATGTTCGCGGCTCCAATAAATTGAACAGCGTCGTGCCGCTGCAGGCAAACATGATCAGGTCGGTTTCCATAAATCGACGCCGCATTTTGATGCGATAAGCATTCTTGCCGGTCTGCTTTTTATCGATGGTCCAGACAACAGATCCGGTTTGGGGGTCAAATTTGTATCCTTCGATGATCACTTTATGGTAGCTGTGTTTCTTATCGGCCACGCCCCGCAGCTCAAATGTTCCCCTTGGACCCACAATGGTATGATACCGGGCCGGACCCTGATACGACAGCAGGACTGTCCCGGGTGCCGGTTGGTCGGCAAACAACTCTCCATGGCGTAGAAATTTTGCGCGTCCGCTTACGGCCGAATATCCGTTTCGGGGAAAAATATCGGAATGCAGTTTGGTGGATTCGGCGAGATACCGTATCAGGCGGCAAACAACAGCACTTTGCTTCTGGGCGTATACCAGATCTACTTTTTCGAGGATATCCCCGGGAGTACCCCACATCGACCGCGCATCATGGGTCGTCACAAAGCTAAATCCGTGCAGCCCTGCTAAGGCAGTGACTTCCCCGCCCAGAGGCGGTTGATCGAGAAAATAGCTCTGCCAGGAACGCCGACGGCTGGGCCGCAAGGTATCCTTAAAAACAGCGGGCCAGGTGTTTTTTTGCTCGATGACGGCAGCGCCCTGCCGCAAAAGCTCGTCTATATTGCTATAAGCAGAAGTTCGATTGATTCTGGGGCGGAAAGGATAAAGCCAGCCATAGTTGAAGGCACCGAAACCGTCTCCATGGCTGGACAGGTGCAGCGATATGGCCGCCGACACTTCATGGGTTTTAACCAGTCTTCGAAAAACACGGGCGCTGTCGATCTGCTCCAGTTTTTTTTTGGCATCGGCCAGTATGGCCTTTTCATCCTTCAGCGCTCTTGGCACCAGCTCGTGGAGGATCTGGCGCTCCTCATACGGCAGACCTCTAAAATCCGTCCGCCAGATTAAACGACGAAGCAACTGTCTTTGCTGCGCCAATTCCTCGATCAAACCCTTGTCGGTCGATCCTTCCCGTTGCAGTCGCAGACGCATCAATCTGCGCGACACGCTGTCCGCCTCCGTTTTCACCTGCTCCGCCAGAGCCTCTTTTATCAGGTGATCGGCCTCCTCATCGGATGATTCGGTGTTGCTTGGCCTTTCAAAATCCGGAGCGGCCAGCGCTTTAATGGTTTTGCGGCTTTTTGAAATAACCGCTTTGAGCATTTTTTTCTTGTCGCGCATATCTTTGGATCGGGCCCTAATACTCCAGATAAGTTCACGCATGCCGGCCAGTGATTGGGCGTGTCCGCTTGTGGCTACCAAAAGAACCGATCTCTTTGGAGGATTTTTTTTCAGAAAACCGGCTAGCTCCAACAAAGTTGCCACACCGCAGGCCTCATCGGCCCCGGGGGATAGCCCGGCGACGAAAGCGCTGCTGTCATAGAATGCCTCTACAATGATCAGTTGCTCTTGGAGTTGCGGATCACTGCCGGGAATAAGCCCGTAGATGTTTTCTCCGTCAGCTTCCTGCCACTGAGCATCGGAACTTAACCGAACCCGGGCAGCGACCATACCGTTGGGCGCAGACACGAGCGGCCCCAGATATGCGTCAACATCGGAGAGCGGCATCCAGAAACGGGGAAACTGAAGCGGAGAAAGTTCGTTTTTTTCTCCAAAAAAAGCCTTGGTGGCGATCCCCCGATCCACGTAAATCAGGGCTTTGGCACCCAGATTGGCTGCATGCAGCCAGTTTTTCCCGGAATCCATCTCCATCAATATTATGGCGCCATCCACAACTTTGCCGTTAAAGTGGTGCAAATCCCCGTGTCCCACATAAACCAAGGGTCCTTCAAGCCCGGGGGCGGGTATGGTTTGTGGAGTAATGGCATTGGCATTTATCGGGCGGAGCGGTAAAGAAACATTTCGGCCCAGGACCGTGAGGCTGGTTTGGCCGTGGCGGACCACAGGGACCGAAAACCAATGGGAACCCACGGATGCCAGCCCCAGCGTGTTAAACCTGGTTTTTATATATGCGGCGGTTGTCCGGGCACCCGACGTACCGGTCGCCCTGCTCTTTAAGGCGGAGAGGTATTCAATATGTTTTCCAAATTCATCTGCCGGATGATCAGAGATTGCAGCCATGGCCAATAAAGGCGCCAATAGTATCCCGGAAAGCATAAATAGGCGAAGCGGGGAAATAGCAACGCGGCAAAGGGGGATTTTAAAAATCCGGGACCCGGTATAACGGAGAAGCGAAATTATACGAAGCGGAGAAACGGGGAAACGGAGAAACGGGGCACAGGATACCAGTCGCCGGCAAATCCTTCTAAGTTGCGGTACCATAATCTTTCTATTGAAAACACCGTGCATTTTCAAAATTCCGTCAGTCTGCTATTCCTTCGTGCCGATCCTTCCCAGAGAAATAGACAGCTCATCTCTATTTTCTATTTTATCCACGCGTCCGTCGCGAATCCAAACCACCTGGTCAGAAACGTTCAGCATTTTAAAATCATGGGTGGCGGAGATGACGGTCACACTCCTCCCGTGACTGAGCTCTTTCAGCAAGGCAATGATCTCCTCACCGGTTGATAAGTCGAGGTTTCCGGTTGGTTCGTCAGCCAGGATAATCGACGGGTCGTTTGCCAGAGCCCTGGCCACAGCAACACGCTGCTGTTGACCACCGGAGAGTTCCGAAGGCTTGTGCCGAAATCGATCCCCCAGCCCCACCAAATCCAGCAACTGAATGCCCTTCTCCACCGCTTCGTCATTGCCCATTCCGGCAAACGTCATGGGCAGGGTTACATTTTCCAGGGCGGTCATGACTTGTATGAGGTTAAAGGTTTGAAAAATGTAGCCGATCTTGCGGCAGCGCAGCCAGGCCAGTTCATAGGCATCAAGCTGGGCGATATCGACTTCATCGATGAAAACTTTACCGGATGAAGGTTTATCCAGACCACCGATCATATTGAAAAGCGTGCTTTTGCCGGAACCGGATGGGCCCATTATCGAGATATAATTGCCGGCGGTGATCTCAAGATTAATGCCTTTCAGGGCTTCAACTGCCAACTTACCAAGCTGAAATTTTTTGGTGACATTGGCAACCCGAACGATATTGTGTTTTTCATTCATGATAGATCAGCCTTCTGCGCGTAAAGCGCACAACGCTCAGCGCGGACGTTACTCCTCCACCCGCATGGCCTCTACCGGTTGCATCCTGGCCGCCACAAACGCGGGATACAAAACTCCCGCGAGACTCAGCAGCACGCCAACAAAAGTGGCAAACACTATGGACCCGATAAAATCCGAAAATGATAGGGCCGTGACCGCAACAGCGCCGAAACTCAAAATTGCGTTTAACAGGGAAAATAAAGCTCCGGCCAAAGCCCCAATAGCGGCTCCGGCAAGCCCTTGCATGGCCGCCTCCAGAACAAACAACCGCAATACGAAACGATCCAGCGCCCCGAGGCATTTCATCGTGCCAATCTCCCTGAATCGCTCGGTCACTGCCATCAATTGGGCATTAACGATCCCAACCACGCAAACCAGCAATGAAAGGATAATGATCCAACGCTGTTTGGGACTGCTGGCAGTGGTGGTATCATCGGGTGCCAAATCGTAACCGGCCCGGATCAGATCCTGGCGAAGTTTGTAGTCTCCGGTAGCCAGGAGTCCATCTGCCACATCGGTGCCAACATTAACGAAGCACAGAAATGAAACGGCCAGCACGAGGCTCAGGGTGGTAATAAGCGAGCGAAAAAAACGGACTCGAATACTTTTGAATGAGATCTCGAGTGATTTTTTAAAAGGCAGCACGACCAGGCGTTCGACCCGGTCTTTCAGCGGCGGCTCCAGTAATGAGGTGGCTTTTTTTTCCACGAACAAATCTCCATTGCCCGGCAAACGACTTTTTGTGAAAATATCTTAAATGAACCTGCTTGAGTGAAGCCCCCCGCCCTGAAGCACGGGGCTTCAGGGAAGCGAACCCGTGATGCCGGCTGACGAATCACACCCCTGCTGATCAACGCAACAGCGGCTTGAAGGTTTGAATTCTATAGCATAACGCTGTCTTTGAGTAAATGATAATAATTCCTAATAAGTTCAGACCCCTGGTTTGGAAGGCTTAAGTTGTGTTAGCTGAATTCATCCCTAAAGTCCCGAATGTCGAACAACAACGGCATCGGAAATATTATTTTTTTACTATGAGATAAACCCCGTCGCGGATATTCAGCATTAATTTCTCCACCCTGACATCGCGTCTGACTTTCTCATTAAAGGCGGCAATGGCTCTGGCATTTTGGTTGGTTATATTTTTTTTAAATATTTTCAACCGCCAAAATACGTTGTCCACCATAACGAAACCGCCGGATTTTAATAGACGAATGGACTCGTCATAATATCGGCCATAAGCAGGTTTGTCCGCATCGATAAAAATAAAGTCCGCACTCTGGTTCGGTATTCGGCGCAGGGTTTCAATAGCCGGGCCGATTTCCAGGCGGATTTTTCTGCCGTGCGGACTCTGTCGAAAATACTTCAACGCAATCCGGGCAAATTCTTTGTTAATCTCGCAGGTTGTCAGGATTCCATCATCCGGCAGGGCTGCCGCGATCAGCAGAGCTGAATAACCGGTGAAGGTGCCGATTTCGATCGCTTGTTTAACGCCGGCAATTTTAATTAAAAATTGCAGAAACTTACCTTCCGACTTTCCGATACTCCATCTGGCAAGCCCGGTTTGTTCTTCGGTTTCCTCCAGAAGTTTGATCAAAAGGGGGGGCACCGGATCCGTATGATCATCGACGTATTGCGCGACAATTGCAGCCAGATCCTTTTTCATCGGCTTTCCCCCTGGGTGAGCCATCGGGCGGCATTCAAGGACCCGTTTAGGTTGATCGGCGCCGTATGATAAGATTTCCGGCAGATGCTCTGGTGCATAAGCACTC
>JASFTQ010000071.1:0-16863 GCA_050053515.1 Desulfobacterales bacterium
CGGTGAGGGAGTTGGGGTTTACAATGGCGGATTTAGCCCTAAAGCCCAATATCTCGCAGCCGGCGGTCAGTATTAGTACACAGCGTGGAGAGCGAATAGCAGTAGAAAAAGGATACTCACTAATGGCTGAATTAAAACTTATAATTTAAGGGGCGTCCCTTTAGTTACTTATTGTCTTTCATGGCACGCAAACAGCATTCAATATCACGAAGACTTTCGCGATAAGTCAGCTGAGCAAAGGCCATGCATAAAAACTGATCGTAACATGTAAAAGAACGAACACGGTGATTGCCTTTATAGCGTTGAACACATCGACGAAATTGGTGCTTAGGAAGAAATTCCATGATCTGAGAAAAAACGGTTTGGCCTTGGTACATGATGGTTCTACTTCCGACAGGCTGAAGTTTGCCGGAAGGAATACCAATTTAAACGACCAAATTTCAAGTCGATGACAGCTATTTTTGTGAATATATCTAATTATTGTTGAAGGTTATAAGATTTTTAAAATTTTTAACCGGACAGCACTGACTTATTAGATATCTGAAATTTAGCTAGAGTTGAAGTATCTTAGTATCTGTATTTTTGCTCAATTTGTGATACTTTAGGATCAAAAGTTTTTTTAGGTGTAATTTTTTCCAATTATTTTCAATTAAATCCTTACTGCCGGAGCAGCCTCTATCCAATCAATATCTCCAAAACTTTAGGGTTTGATCGATGAAAGATGATTTCCCCAATTTGGCTCAGATTAATATTTTCATAATTTTTGTATTTTTTGCATTTTGCATTGGTGCATGTGCTGGGGAAAATAAGTCGCTATCAGAATCTCCAAATGATGATGTATTAGCTGGTATAGTGAATCCTTTTAATTCACGTTGCTATGATTGGAGAGGGGACATCATTCCATGTGACTTTAAGCGACAGTACGCAGAACTCCTGTTGGATGGATCCTTCCCCGATCCCCGCTTTATTGACAACAAAGACGGCACGGTGACCGACAGTATGACGGGGCTCATCTGGCTGAAGAATACGAATTGCTTCGGGATGATGGATTGGGAAGGTGCTATGCTGGCAGCAAAAAGTCTGAAGGACGGAGACTGTGGCCCGGATCCCGCACTTATTCTTTCAGATGGCTCGTCAGCCGGGGACTGGCGAATGCCGACAATGAGCGAACTATGCACTCTTATCGATTTCAGCAGGAGAGATCCTGCCTTGCCAAGCGGCCATATGTTTTCGGCTGTTCCACCAGGTTACCATTGGTCGGCGACAACGTTTGATTATTATTCCGGAATGGCTTGGATTGTATACTTCGAATCCGGTACCACTTGTTATGAAGATGTCACAAACCAAGCGGGCCATATTTTGCCAGTCCGTAAACCTTTGGAATAATCCGGGCGTTTTTTATATGGCCCTAGCCTCTTTTTAGTACTAAAGCCTCTTGTAATTCCAACATTGCAAAATTTGGTCGAACCTGTGATATCATATTGTCCATCCGAGTTTCTACATTCTCCCAATTCCGCCATAGCAGTGGTGTATATGATTTTGTAGATTAGCCATGGCGAATATACATTTTTTTGAGCATTTTTTTGTTTTACATTACGTACCTAAATCTAACTACCCATGAAAATGTATATTTGATTTGCCAATCATTATTTCAACAAATTTATTAAATTATAATAATACTTAACTCACCAATATAAATAGAGAAATCAGACTTTGCTACCGCTAGCTTGCCAGGTATTACACTATGGGTAAACTGCAATATTGGTAATATATGGGTGGGATTAGATATATTAAGAGTGTAAGGGGGGTAATGAGATATTTTCAGGCAGATTTATTAAGCTTAATCTTCAGAAAATTGTGCCTTTCGTGAGCCCTTCAAACTACTCATGGTCAAATTGCCACTGGGGGTCAACCGCATAATATTCCCTGGGAAATTTTGGTTCGGCCAGGATCGACAGGTTGGGGACTGGATATCTATAAGCATGCTTGCCGCCGATATATTCGAATCCGGCAATGAGATTGTCGAATTTGGTGTACGGGATGGCAAACGACATTTCGTAGTCTTGTGTTCCAGCGTACACCCTTTCACCCGGCCCCGGCAGCATATAGGTGCATTGATCCGACTGGAGCACGCCGGCTATCCAGGTTGAGCAGCCGGCCCTTCCGGTGCTTATTGATGTGATACCGGACCCGATCCGGAAATTGGCTGCTTGGATCAGGCTGAGTATTTGGGCGGGGTTGCCGTATACTACGGCCAGGTCAGGTTTGAATTCACACCTGTCTAAGGGAGATAGCCAGACTTCCTGAATTGAATTCAGCGGCCATCTGGGGAAAGATGATTCCATCGCTTTGGCACAAGCGTCCTGATCCTGGTAGGATCCGGCTACCATTCCTTCCAGAAACAGATCCGGTTTGGTGTGCCCCAGAAAAAGGGGGGCCAGCGGACAACCATGATCTTGCTTTCTGAATCCCATCGTCCAGCCGATCGTTCTGGCAAGCGACATGCCCTGGCATACGGCGAGGCGGTTTCCGATGTCTTCAATGGGATACTTTGCTTTTTGGGTAATTTTTTCATCCGCTTTGGCCAGCTTGATCCCCACCGGTCGGGTCGCAAAGTGTCCGTAGGCGTTGAGTGTTTCGTAAAGCTGCTTTGATTTCGAGGGCATCACCGCTCCTTTCTTTTGTATAACCTGGATTCCGGATCTCGTTCACCTCCGGTGAACTCGTCCGGAATGACGGACTTGAGGTATTATCAAGCAGTCTCCTTTAGGGGTGGTATGACTGCATTACAGATAGTCCGTCCACTGCCACCGAACCCGGCCGTTTTTGCGGACACAGATCAAATCTCTCTGCTGCAAGGCGTAAAGCAACGTATCCGTTAATTTTTCCTTGTCAACGTCGGTGCAATGCATAATCCGGCCGGTCAACTTGTTTAAGAGTTCCTGATCCGATTTGAGCGAATCCGGTGCCGGCCAGCCACCGTATTTTTCGATAACGCCTTTCATCATCAAATCATAAACAAGCACAATTCGTTCCAAATTGGTAAGCTGCCAGGACTCGGCCGCGCTGGCCACACCCCGTTGCATCCGCTCTCGAATCTCTGCCAGGTAAACGTGGTATTCATCTTGCCAGTCAATTACAATTTCATCGAGCATTTTTCTGCTAACGGCCGGTGTTTCCACAATCGCTCTGTTGGCATGGTACTGCGACCAATCATCGGTAAGAATGTGCAAGCCGAATTGCTCGCTCTTTTCGCGGATCTCGGTTCCGGGAAACGGCGCCAGTAAATG
The DNA here is from genome assembly GCA_050053515.1 of Desulfobacterales bacterium. GTDB lineage: Bacteria > Desulfobacterota > Desulfobacteria > Desulfobacterales. Next base: position 3,291 of record JASFTQ010000071.1, read on the forward strand.
AAATCCGGAGGACAGTCCCATAGTTTTCAAGGTCCGGGCAAAATCCAGCGTTTCTTTCAAAGTGTCGGGTGTTTCCCCCGGCAGTCCCAGAATAAAAGACGCATAGGGCGTGATACCGATTTGGGTGCACTGTTTCACGGCATCAATGATCTGCTTGAGCGTTATGCCCTTTTTTATTCGTCTTAGGATTTCAGGATTGGCCGATTCGATTCCAAAACTGACCCCCTGGCACCCGGCCGCTCTCATATGCAGCAGAATCTCCGGTGAAACCGTATCAACCCGGGCAAAGGATGTCCAATTGATCTGTAACTTTCGTCTGATGATCTCGTCACAAACAGCCAGGCAGTGTTTTTTGTTTACGGTAAACAGGTCATCGGCGATATTTATTTGATGAAAACCCAAGGAATTCAGGTATTCCAATTCATCGACCACCTTGACCGGATTTCTCATTCGCACTTTGGCCCCCCCCATCTTTCGTCCGATACAAAACACGCACTGATAGGGACAGCCCCGACTCGTGGTTATACTAATAGGCATACCCAGCGCTTTATAGCGGCCCAAAGGAATTAAATGTCGGGCGGGTAAAGGCAGCTGATCGATATCGACAAGTTCTCTAATTGCGGTGGAACGGATACCAGATCCGTTGCGATAGGTAATGCCGTTAATGTATTTCAAATCATCCTGCGATCGGTAATTTTTAGCCAGCTCTACAACCGTTGCTTCTCCTTCACCCAAAACGACAACGTCCAATTCCGGAAATGCGGTCAAGGTTTCTTTGTCACAAAAGGTTACATGCGGCCCCCCCATAATTGTCAAAATTTCGGGGTCGATTTTTTTTACATCCCCGATCACGCGGATGGCCTCGTGAAAATTCATCGTCACCGATGTTGCACCGACAATATCCGGTCTGAACCTATTCAATGAAGCTTCCAGGATGGCCGCGCTGTATGGAGAGACCACAAAGTCGAGAATTTGAACTTCCGTACCGGCCGCTTCAAGTGCGGCAGACAGATAGGCCAATCCCAGAGGGGGTGAAGGTGTTTCAGATATGGGGTAGTGTGGGTTTACCAGTAAAACTCGCATAGCCGCGGTTCGGATGACTACAAGAAAAGCTGGGGTTGGTGTAACCGATACGTCCCTTGACAACGATGGTCCCGCAAAGGGATATGATATGCTGCGGCACTTTTAAATGATCTATTTTGTTGTGCAAATTTTATCGCCGGCGTCACCGAGTCCCGGCAAAATATTCGAAAATCTTTGGTGGTCATATCGTTTTGCCGCATGAGCCCCGACTTGCGCTGGTCAAGGGAGGCCTAACCGTGTCAACAGGTACGGTAGCCGCCTTGCGGGTTTGAACCGTGAAAGTGAGCGCATTCCCCGCAGCTTGCTGCGGGGTTAGCGAGCGAATCAGAAAATAGATAGAATTCCTCTCGGGGAAGATTCCCTGCAGCTTGCTGCAGGGTACGCTTCAATCTGTGTGATTATGATGTCGTGCTGGAAGTCAGCTGTGGAGTGGAATCGTGCTCGCCCATCCTGACCGCAGCCACGTTTGTTTGGGGCATGGCATATACGGAAAAAGGTCGGGTGTCAAGCTCGGATTGAATATATTTGATGGTTAAAACGCCCCGACGGGTCGTCTGATAGTGTATTTCCAGGGATCTCCTATCAGTTTTTTGGCAGCCTGTTTTGTGTTACCGCCGATAAGGGCAAGGGGAAATACAACAGCATACAAAACAGTACAGGCTGCGATCGAGGCCACCCCTACGGGTCGCACCAGAACGATGTCCGCGAACATTGCACCGGCGCTGGGTTCTTTCCTTTCAAACTCGACCTGAGCCAAAGCTGCAGAACCGAAGGGGGTCATGATGAGTGTGGCCGCCAGAAAAAGAACCATGGATTGTTTTAGCGTTTTATGCATATACTCCTCCTCTATCTAGTGCCCATCCACGAATAGTGGATGGCACCATTGCGGGTCCAATTCATAAATGAGGGTTTTTTTCGTTGGACAAGGCCGCACAAGCCTGCCCGCCATCGCGAGCCGCTCAGGCCAGGCGGACGGGGGTTTGCGGTGAGGCGTACTGGACGTACGCCACAGCCGAAAACCCGCGGAGAACGCAGTCCAGCGGAAAAAAGGCCATTTATGGATGGACACTATCCAGAGCTCCTGGTCACAAAATAGATATATTATAACAAGTCCTTGGTAATATGGCAAATTCTAATTCAACCGTCATCGATGTTGCCGTTGCGCTTCCGGTGTACAATACTTTCAGCTACTCGGTTCCGCCGGTTTTTTCATCCCAGGCCATCGCCGGAAAAAGAGTGCTGGTGCCTTTTGGAAATCGTAAGGCGACCGGTTATATTATGGGTCCGGGTAGCAATGAAACTGCAAGCGAAATCAAGCCGATCATAGATTTGCTCGATGAAGAACCGCTGTTTCCGGGTTCGATGATTGCCTTTTTCAGATGGGTGTCCGATTATTATCTGCACCCCATCGGCGAGGTTATAAAATGCGCGTTGCCCGGTGGGCTGACAATTTATGACTTCGATACGCTTGCTGTTACGCGAGACGGGATCGACGCACTCAAACACCGGGCAGCCTCAGACGCGGCGTTAAGCGTTTTAAATCTCGTCAGAAATAAACCCCGACGGTTGAAAACCCTCGGCAAAATGCTGAACCAGGAGATTCCCGGGGCCCTCATTCATAGCATGATCACCAGCGGGTGGGTGATCAAAAAAAGAGAAATAAAGAAAAGCCGCACCCAGGCAAAAACCGAGCGGTTCGTTGCCCTGGTCGATTCAGAACCGCCCATCGGCAAGTCTGCCAAAACACGCCGTAAAATCATTGAGGTGTTGCAGTCCAGCGAGGAGATTTCGTTAAAGGACCTCAAAGCCAGGATCCCCTCTGCCGCCCGCCTTATTAAACCCCTAAAAGATGCCGGGTACATAGCGGTTTACGAGAAAAGGATTTACCGGGATCCCTTCGGCGAAGCCGTAAGCCCCGATATTCCGCCGATCCTCACCGATGATCAGCAAAAAGCGACTTTGCGGGTCGGTGCTCTGCTGGGCAAGGGATTTACAACTTTTCTGCTTGCCGGAGTCACGGGAAGCGGAAAAACGGAAGTTTACATGCAGCTGGCTGCTGAAGCCATTGCCAGAGGATTTTCGGTTTTGATTCTAATACCCGAAATCGCCCTTATCTCTCAGATGGAGAGGCGGTTTCGGGCCCGCTTTGGGGAACGGATTGCGGTTTTGCACAGCCGGCTGTCGGCGGGTGAACGCTATGATCAGTGGTTACGCATAATGCGCCAGGAAGTTCCGATTGCCATCGGGGCCAGGTCTGCGATCTTCGCCCCTTTCTCCAATCTGGGGCTTGTCATCGTTGACGAGGAACACGACGCCTCCTACAAGCAAGAGGGTGGACTTCGCTATAATGCGCGAGATTTAGCCGTGGTCCGAGCAAAACTCAACGAGGGTATCGCACTGCTGGGGTCGGCCACACCATCCATTCAGTCCTATTTTAATGTGGAGACCCAAAAATTTATCGAGTTGAACCTCACACAACGTGTGGAAAAGCGGCCACTGCCCGACATCAGGCTAGTTGATTTGCGTGAAGCCAAAAACTTTCGCGGCATTCGGCGTTATATTACCACCGAATTGTATGAAACCTTGAAAGACACCCTCGATCGGGGAGAGCAGGCCCTTTTGTTTTTAAACAGGAGAGGCTTCGCCAGCTTGCCGGTATGTGCGGCCTGCGGAGAAACGTTGAAATGCAAAAACTGTGCTATCTCCCTGACCCTGCATCAGCAAGCCAATGCCTATAAATGCCATTATTGTGGTTTTATGTGCCCCGCTGGGTCAAAATGTTCTCATTGTGGTTCTGCCACGATAAAAAATTTAGGGTTGGGAACTGAAAAAGTTGAAGCGGCAGTCAAAACGCTCTTTCCCGAGGCCCGGGTTGCCAGAATGGATCGTGATACGACCCGCCGCAGGGGATCCATCGTAAATTTGCTCAAAGATCTCAGAAACCATGCGATCGATATTCTTGTCGGAACCCAAATGGTCGCCAAAGGTCACGATTTTCCCAATATTACCCTGGTGGGAATAATTTGTGCAGATCTTTCATTGAATTTTCCGGATTTTCGGGCCGGAGAACGGACCTTTCAACTTTTGGCTCAGGTATCCGGTCGAGCCGGACGGGGGGACATTCCCGGCAGCGTGATTTTGCAGACGTACAATCCGGGTCATTTCAGCATTATGGCTGCCAAAACGCAGGACTTTAAAGTCTTTTACCAAAAGGAGGTCGGGTATCGTGAGGCTTTAAATTATCCGCCTTTTTCAAGAATGATCCTGTTAAAAATTTCCGGCAAAGACAAACAAAAAACCAGTGAAATTGCCAAAACCCTGGGACATTTATGCCTGAAGCTGCGAAACAGCCATAAACCCTTCAGGGATTTTGTTGAATATCTGGGACCGATCGAAGCGCCGCTGCCCCGGATAGCCAGAGAGTTTCGATGGCAAATCCTTTTAAAAGGCCGACAAATCAACTCCCTGCATCGATTTGCACGTCAACTGCTGCACGAAAATCAAAAAGTGTTTAACAACCGGCTGGTCAAAGTTGCAATCGATGTGGATCCTTTCTTTTTGATGTGAGCAGACAATTACTTCCATTTATTTACATTCTTTGCTACTATTCATAATTGGAGCCGGTACAATAGATGTTTTAAAGGAGTTTTTCATGAGACACACAAAATCATATGTTTTCGCGATCGGTTTGAGCATGTTGCTGTGTTATTCGATTTCGTTTGGTCAAGTTGAGAACGTAAAGGTTCAAAGCGAGTATCCGGCAGCCGCATTGCCCGTGCGGAGCTATGAATTCGAGGCCGTACCGGATGGCGTTGAAGTGCGGCATGAATTTGTAATCCAAAACAAAGGTACGGCCCCTCTTCTTATCAGCCGAGTCAAAACCGGCTGAGGGTGCACGGCTGTCTCTTTTCCGAGACAGATCCCTCCGGGCGGTGAGGGAAAAATAGCGGTCAAAGTCAACACCCATGGATACGGCGGAAAAAGAATCAGCAAAAACATCATCGTTTATACCAATGATCCTAAAAACCTGCGGCCGCAGTTCACCATCAGCGGGCAGGTGGACAAATTTGCGACCATAGCCCCCCCGGTTGCGCGGTTATATGGTCTTGCCGGAACGCCGATCAAAACAAACATACAAATTCTGCCTAAAGAAAAATACCCGTTTCGCATCGTCGAGGCCAAAGCCAAAGACGGTCAGAACATCCGTTTTCGATTGCAGGAGCAAAATAGTTCTCAAACGGTAAAATACCTTCTGACGATCGAAAACAAGAAAAAAGAAAAAGGGCGTTACTATGACGTCGTTTACCTCAAAACCGATAGCAAGCTCGTTCCCCAGTTGCGCATTACCGTTTATGGCAACATCAATGTGGCCAAAGTGAAAAGTGATACCTGATATCCTATGAAGCATCTCAAAGTAATAGCATTTGACTGCGATGGCGTGATGTTCGACACCACCAAGGCCAACATGGCTTACTATAATCATCTCTTGAATTATTTCGGCAAGCCGTCCATGACAGCCGAGCAGTTTGCCTACAGTCACACGCACACCCTGGACGAATCACTGTCCTTTCTTTTTGACGACCAAAAACTGCTTGATGAAGTCAGAGCGTATCGCCGAACGATGAATTATGCGCCCTTCATCAAAATAATGGAGATTGAACCTCATCTAAAACCGCTGCTGATAAAGCTGCAGCCCAAATACAAAACCGCTATTGCCACCAACCGTACCGACAGCATAAGCTCTGTTCTTCGCGAACACGGTCTTGAACAAAGTTTTGACCTGGTCATTACCTCCGTTGATGTTGAGCATCCAAAGCCCTTCCCGGATCAGCTCAACAAGTTGCTGGCGTATTTTAAACTTGAACCCTGGCAAGGGCTTTATGTGGGCGATTCCGAGTTGGACCAGAAAGCCGCTCGTGCAGCAGGCGTAACATTCGTTGCTTATAGAAATCCCACCTTATCAGCGGAATATTATATTGAAAGTCTCAAACAGCTCGAGCCAATATTGGAAAACCCGTGAACGTCATATTTCATAAAGATTTCTATCAGGTGTATACCTCCGATCCCGCGGCTGCTGCAGGACGGATGGAGGCTATTGTTGCGGTAATTGAATCCAAGGTTCGCATGACCGAAGCCTTAGCGGCATCGGAGGCCGACATTGCTGCGGTTCATTTACGGGATCACATAGAACGGGTACGTCGTGCCGGTTTATATTCTATTGCTGCCCTGGCAGCCGGGGGCGCCATTCAAGCAGCGGAATTGGCTCGCAGCGAGCCGGCTTTCGGGCTTATCCGCCCTCCCGGGCACCACGCCTCCGCGGGCTCATCCTGGGGTTTCTGTTATTTCAATAACATGGCCATTGCCCTGCAAACTTTAAAGCGGCGCCGCAGAGTCAAAACCGCTTATGTTCTGGACATTGACCTTCATTTTGGTGACGGCACCGTCAACATTTTGGAGGACGCGGATTACGTCACCATCTATAATCCGGCGGCACACGATTACAACGCCTATCTCGATGCCGTCGCCGCTGAGATGGATAAATGCGCTGTGGATCTCATTGGAATATCCGCTGGTTTTGATCAGCATGTTAAGGATTGGGGTGGACTATTGCGAACGGAGGACTACCGTGACATTGGGCGAATGGTTCGAGAGGCTGCCAATCGTTGCGGCGGCGGATGCTTCGGCCTTCTCGAAGGAGGCTACAATCACTCAGTACTGGGGCAGAACGTCATGGCCCTGCTAGAGGGTTTATCAGGCTAGCATACAAACTGGGTTTAGCCGGATTGGCCGTAATGTCTTGTTGGCCGGTTCGTTTTCCTACAAGCCCCGTTTTTGAGTGAGCTGATAGGATACATTCCTTTTCGGGCTGCGAAGCACTGCCGAACGGCAGACCCCCCTTTAGGGCGGGAAGCTCCACAACCGTACGGAGAGATCGGGCATGGGACGATTAATCCTGATTTTCACCTCCTTTTTGATCTTGACGGTATGCCAGGCAACAGCGGTGCAAGCTGCCGGCGAAGCCGCTTTGCAGCCTGAAGAACTCGAGCAGTTAAACCGTGACAAGATCCTTGTCACACGGCGCGCATATCGTCAAATTTTCGAACCTTATATCAATTCGAGTGCCCCTGTTTTTATTACATCCGATTCGGTCGTCCATGCCTTCCACGTTTTGTTCAAAGAATCGATATCTCGTTATGAAGAAAGGAATGCCGAAAAATTACGAGAAATCCTTAAAACGATTTGGATTAGGATCAAATCCCAGTCGGAAAGCCCAAGGCGCAAGCCGGCCCCGGATGCGCATGGTCATTCGAAAGACCCGCAGAAAAAAACCGGAAACTCACAATCTGATCAGGGTTTATCAGAGCAGCGTCGCAGCGCGCAAGACCGGGTTCAGATCGTCATTGCAGTGGCCATCAAACTTATAGGGGGCACCGCTATTGAACTGGATGAACCCCTCAGCAGTATTGTCAACACTGAAGTCGAGCGGGTCATCCGCGCTGAGGGCGTAAGAATGCCGGAATGGATTGCTGCATCCTCCCCCGATTTTACGGGGATCGACTATTCACGTTACCGACCCCGCGGATTCTATGATCGCACGGAATCACTTCGCAGATATTTTCGCGCAATCGTCTGGCTTCAATCCATTCCCTTCCGCGTCGATGTGGACCAAGAACTTTTAGCTATTTATATACTCGGTAAAACCCTCGCCGATTTTTACGCGGGCGATTATTCCAAGCGCTTGGAAATCGAGCAATGGTTTCGATGTTATGATGACCTTATTGGCCAAGGCGATGACTTGGATCTGTTGTTGGCTTCTCAAATTGTCCGTAGTCGGCCGGTTGACCTGGACACGGTACGCCGGTATTTGGCAAAATTGAGTCCGGCCGGTAAACCGTATTCGGAGGTGAACGACCGGTCGGGTGTTATATCGGAGACGATGACTGAGCGTGCATCTGCGGCATTTCGTATTATTTCTCCTCATCGCCCAGCGGATGCCATCTTGTTCCAACGAAGCACGTCATTGCCCGATTTTAAACGTGCCTGGCCCAGTGGACTGGAGATCTGCGCTGCTCTTGGCTCGGAATTTGCGCAACAGCTGTTGGCTGCCAAGGTGCCCGCTGCCTACCGGGCCGCGATGATCGATCGGATGCAAGGGTCTAAAAAATATTTTAAAACGAATAGCCTTTACAACCGCTACTTAAATTGTATGGCAGCACTGTTGGATGAACCCGAACCGGACGCACCGGATTTTATAAACAGCCAAGCATGGAGAGTAAAAGGCTGCAATACGGCGCTGGCAGGATGGAGTCAAATCAGGCACACCTGGACATTGCAGGCCAAACAGACCCTTCACACCATCGGCGGTGACCTGGAAAACCTTCCCTTCGGTTTTGTTGAACCCGAGCCGGAGTTTTTTGCCCGGCTGGGGGAACTTGTGGCGCTGATCCGAGGCCTTCTTGCGCGCTGCGAAGATTCCGTGCCCCCGCGGCATCTGGTTGCAAGGGATCTGCGGGAATTTGTCCGATTGATTGAACAGATGAAATATCCGCCTGGCAAACAAGCCCAGGTCGAACTCAGCCGGGAGCAGGTCGATGTCATCGATCGCTCTGTTCTGACACTTTCGGCTTTAGCTTACCGGCATTTTTCGCCGGAAGATATCGCGTTGCACAGGCAAGATTTCATTGCAGAGGTTATGGAATTTGCCAAAGAAGTTGAAGGCGGCAGCCATGATGGTGATCCGGCCTTTCAGGCCGTTATTCTTGACAACCATTTTGATATAACACCGCTTTGGGATGAATTGGGTGCCACCCTTCGCCGATTGGAAGTCCTGGCTCATAAACAGCTGCGGGGTGCGGCCTTCAGCAAAGCGGAAAATTACTTTATTGCTGATTTTGGTCAAAGATTGGCATCCATTATGCTTTATGGCGGAGACAGCTACCGCTATCCCAAGGATAGCGTACCGCAAGCGGTTGATGTACATACCAACCCTGAGGTCGGCGGCTATTTTCAGGTCGGGATAGCCCGACCCCGTGAACTGTTGGTGCTCTATCCTTATAAGGACAGCGAGATTTTGTGTCGGGGTGCGGTAATCCCTTACAAAGAACTTATCTCCCAGCGGCGGCTAACAGACGCGCAATGGCAAAAGCGGCTTGACAGTGACGAACGTCCCGAGACCCCCGATTGGCTCAAGCCTATTTTTGCCCCCGGTGATCCCCACCTCATTGATTACCAAAACCATTCCAGTCACCGCAATCAGGACATTGCCAGGTAATTCCGTTACAAGACATTCCCCACATATTTTCGTTCATGCAGACCTGGCAAATACTGAAACCGCAGCGACAGGTCCAACAAAAAGGCGCAAGCTCTCCGCAGCAGTGACATACCCTGGGCCTGCCTCTTAAACGCTTTCTTGTGCCGGGTTTTTTTAACGAGGAGTTTGGCATTGGACATCGATAATATCGACATTTTGAAGGATGTCGTCAATGGAAAAAGCGAAAAAGGATGTTTACAACAGCCGGTTGTCATCCGGCCCTGCTTGTTGTTTTCGGGTTTTAGTGGTATGGTTCCGGCATTGTCATAATCGCTCAAAAATATTTGGCCGACAACCCGTTGACCGGCAAATCAAGCTACTGATAACCGGTTTGCTGATAAAGAATATATTCCTTTTCGGGCTGCGAAGCACTGCCGAACGGCAGACCCTCCGCCCTTAAAGGCTGTGTCGCAATTCGTAAATGGCCGTCATTCCGGACGAACCCCGCATTGCGGGATGAGATCCGTGGTTCGACGGGCTCACCACCCTGAGCGCAGTCGAAGGGGGAGTCCAGAATTTGCCAATATTAACGGGCTTTTACTGGATCCCGGCTCGCCCTGTTAAATCACCCGAAAGGGTGTCCGCGAAGCGGTCCCGGTGAAATAGTTTTCGCTCAAGTAAATAAATATTAGATTGAATCCAATTTAATTACGGCCACACCTTTAATTGGTTACGCCTTGAAAATTTCACTGGATAAAAATTTAACAGGGCGAGCCTCCCTGCTGCGCAGGACTTGGCCGGGATGACGAATTACGACACAGCCTGCAAGGCTGGGTAGCTTCACCCCCGACCCCTGAACTATTTTAAAGCTCAAGCCGGCTGAAAGGTTTGTTTGATGGCTGAAAAGCGTAATAAAGAGAAAGCGGCAGGCAGCCAAAAGACCGTGTATTTGATAGACGGCAGTGCCTACATTTACAGAGCCTATCATGCCATCCGGGGACTTTCAAATTCCAAAGGGCTTCCGACCAATGCCGTTTTCGGATTTACCCGGATGCTGTTGAAACTCATGGATGATCGTTCGCCGCAATATGCCGTCATGCTATTTGATGCCAAGGGTCCGACATTCAGGCACGAACGCTACCGGGAGTATAAAGCCAACCGCCCCCCAATGCCCGAGGATTTATCGGTTCAGGTACCGCTAATCAAACAGGTTGTTGAGGGATTTAATTTGCCCACCATGGAAGAGCCGGGTTATGAAGCCGACGATCTGATCGGCACCCTTTCGCAAATGGCCGAAAAGGCCGGTTTTTCGGTCGTTATGGTTACCGGCGATAAAGATTTTATCCAACTTGTGACGGACAAGGCCGTTATCTGGGACCCCATGAAAGACGAGACGATTGACGCCGCTGCCGTTGCGCTGAAGTTTGGCATCAAACCCCGTCAAATGATAGATGTTATGGGATTTTCAGGCGACACGATCGATAACATCCCCGGCGTGCCCGGTATCGGTCAAAAAACGGCCCTGTCGCTCATAAAATCTTTCGGCAGTATGAATCAATTGTATGAGCAGCTCGACGCAATTACTCAAAAAAAGCAAAAGGAGAATCTTGCCCGCTTCAAGGAGCAGGCTTTTTTGAGCCGTGAGCTTGCCGAGATAAAAACCGATGTCCCTGTTGATGCCCGGCCCGAAGACTTCAAGCTTCGGGAACCGGACGCTGCAAAGTTGGGTAAATTGTTCAAAGAACTTGAATTCCGACAATTGCAGCAGGCATTTCCCGTCCAGACGGATTTGCGCCAAAAGAATTATCGAGCCGTCTGGACGAAAGATGAGCTCGCTGATCTGATAGCCCGCCTGGAAACCGCAGACCTGGTTGCCCTGGATACCGAGACAACATCTGAGAATCCCATGAAGGCCGAACTGGTGGGATTTTCTTTTGCGGTTAAGCCCGATGAGGCTTTTTATATTCCCTGTGCCCATGAATATCGCGGTGCGCCCGCTCAGCTGGATCTAAAACAGGTCCTGGGTGAGCTGAAGCCGGTATTTGAAAATCGCAAAATAAAGAAAATCGGTCAGAATATTAAATATGACTGGCTGGTTCTGATGCGCTACAACATCGACTTGGCGGGCGTTGTTTTTGATACCATGCTGGCGTCCTATTTGATCAATCCCTCCAAACGGGCGCACAGCCTGGATCAGATCGCGCTTGATTTCTTGGATCATAAAACCATTACCTATGAGGAAGTTGCCGGCAAGGGTAAATCAGATAGAGGATTTGCCAGCGTACCTGTCGAAGAGGCTGTCCCCTATGCTTGCGAGGATGCAGACATTACCCTATTGGCCAGAAATGTTCTGCAAGCCAAACTTGAAGAAACCGGCCTGAATGAACTTTTCGAAAAAGTCGAAATGCCGTTGGTCCCGGTATTAATGCGTATGGAACAAACGGGTGTTTGTGTAGATACGGATAAACTGCTTGATCTTTCCAAGATCTTTGAGCATCGTCTCGAAAATCTCGAAAAGCGTATCTTCGCCGTCGCCGGGGAGGAATTTAATGTGAAGTCTTCCCAGCAGCTTGGCACGATACTTTTTGAAAAGCTCAAGTTGCCGGTGCAAAAGAAGACCCGGAAAAAAACCGGCTATTCAACCGATGTCAAGGTGCTCACAACATTGGCCCGGCAGCATCAACTTCCGGCCCTCGTCCTCGAGCACCGAACCCTGGCAAAGTTGAAATCCACTTATGCCGATGCTCTAATGGAATTAATCAATGCCGAAACCGGCCGGATCCACACCTCGTATAATCAGACCGTGGCGGCAACGGGACGACTGAGCAGCTCCGACCCCAATCTTCAGAATATTCCGATCCGGACCGATGAGGGCAGAGAGATTCGACGGGCCTTTATCGCCAGGAAGGGATGGCATTTGGTGTCAGCCGATTATTCGCAGATTGAACTGCGCATATTGGCCCACTATTCTGATGACGAAATTTTGATCGAGGCATTTTTAAATGATGAAGATATCCATACCCGCACTGCCGCTGAAGTATTTCAAGTATCCCCTTCATTAGTTACGCCGGAGCTCCGCAGACAGGCCAAGGCCATAAATTTCGGCATCATATATGGGATGAGCCCCTTCGGGCTCTCCCAGCAACTCGAGATCAGCCAGAAGATGGCCAAAACATATATCGACAATTATTTTGCGCGTTACCAGGGTGTCAGGGATTATATGGACCGGATGATCAAAGAGGCATCCAAGACCAGGCGCACGAGCACACTGTTCGGGCGCATCCGCTTTTTACCGGACATAAAGAGCCCAAACCGCAATATTCGTCAATTCGCCGAGCGTACCGCCATAAACACGCCGATTCAGGGCACTGCCGCTGATCTTTTAAAATTGGCCATGATTCAGATCGATGCGGCCTTTAGAGCCGGAAATTTTAGAGCAGCAATGCTTCTCACCGTTCATGATGAGCTGGTTTTCGAGGTACCGCCCGCTGAACGCGATACGGTCAAGGACCTTGCAAAAGATATCATGGAGGGAATATGGCAGTTAAAAGTGCCCCTGAAAGTAAATGTCCAGTGGGGCGGGAATTGGGCGGAAGTTCATTGACGGGCTATGGATTATGGGCATCCGGTGGTTCCGATTCGCCGGATTGACCCTTTACCGTTTCTGCGATCGTCCGGTAAACGTTTTTAAAGGTTTCATTAAAACCGGTCGGCGAAACCCTCCCGACTTCAATAAATTTTACCACAATCTCTTTTGCCGTTCGCAGGATTTGCTCATCAAGGGAGGCCATGGATCTTTCCTCTTTTTGTCATTATTTACAATAATTTTGATTTGTTATCAGAAACTTCCGCGTGTGTCAAGATGGACACGAGCATGATTCTCAACAAGCCAGGAAGACATATGCCGGGTTTGACAGGGTGATCTTTATTATTTATTGAGATAGATCAAACATTATGATTGCCGGTGGGCTGCAGAAATTCCGAGTCGTTTTCTCATTAATTTTCATGCAGGATGCAGGTATTCAATTAGCAGGGGGTAACTGCTCATGAACCAGCAGAAAGATTATAACGTGAAGTACCCAATTGAAAGCCCGGAAATTGTGGATGCGGATGTCCTGGAGCCGCTCGATTACGATTACAAGTTACAACGGGACATCGATATTGTGATCGAGCAGCCTGAATTTACATCGGTCTGCCCGATGACCGGCTTGCCGGATTATGGTTGTATTTCGGTCAAGT
>JASFTQ010000072.1:0-16727 GCA_050053515.1 Desulfobacterales bacterium
AATCAGGATCATTAGCGGAAGGAAATCTGTCAGCTCCATTAGAATTGTGAGGAGCTCAATGGACGCTGTGTCAGCCCAGTGGATATCCTCAAACGCCAGAATCAGTGGCTTTTGGGCGGAGATGGCCTCAATAAGTGCCCGCATGGCGACCACGAGTTGGGATTGTAGCGCTCGAGGATCCAACGAACCGGCATGCAGCTGCCCCGGCTCAAGTTCAATATCCAAGAGATGAGCAACGACCGGGTGCACTTGATCGTAGCGTTCTTCAACCAAAGACCGAAGGGCCGCGCGGAGTTTTGTTCGTGCAACCACCTGAGGCGCTGTGGTTCCCAGTTGGAATGCGGTTTGTAAAATCTGAATAAAAGGTGCATAGCTAGTCGTCTGGGTGTTTGCATAGCATCGACCTTCGAGCCAGCGTAAGCCTTCAGGCAGCCGCTCGCGAAGCTCGATCTTCAGGCGGGACTTCCCCAATCCAGCCTCTCCAATAATGGAAATAATTTGGCCACGAGCTCGCTGGAGGTCTTCCACACAACGGTCTAGAATCTCTATCTCGCGATCCCGCCCCACCATCGGCGAATGCAACCCTGGAATGCCGCGTGGCTTTCTGTCAATCTGCCGCAATCCGATAACACGATAGGCCGTAACCGGTTCAGAGAACCCTTTCAGCGATAGCCGATCAAACCGCTTGGACTCGAGGAGAGGCTCAAGGAGCCGATGCGTTTCTTCGCATACGACAATGCCGGCGACAGCAGATTGTAGCCGGGAAGCCAGGTTAGCCACCTCTCCTGTGACCATAAATTCCCGGGTTTCTTGAGTGGCTGCCACAGCCTCCCCAGTGGCAATTCCAATTCGAAGCTCTAATCGGCTGTTGTATTCCTGCTCGAATGTGGGATTAAGCTGGCTGATGGTCTCCTGCATGGCAATTGCAGCGCGCACGGCACGCTCGGCATCGTCCTCATGCACCCGTGGCACCCCGAAAACAGCCATGATTGCATCGCCAGCGTACTTCTCGAGAGTGCCGCCGAAGGACCTTATCTGTTGGGCCATCTCTTCAAAAAAAGATGAAAGCAGTCCACGGAGCTGTTCTGGATCCCGCTGTACCGCTAGCTCAGTAGATCCCACCAAGTCAGCGAACACCACGGTCACCAACTTACGTTCTTCTTGCATTATTTTAGGTGTCATTGCTATGACTTCCGCACATAAAATGGCAGAGAGCTCATATCTTACAATGCTGATGAGACTAAATGGAATTAATTTTATTCAAACTAAACAGAGAAAACTCTGGAGTAAATTGTTTTAGAAGAATCCGAGTTGAGAGTTCGCAGTCAGCTCACTTTCACCAAATGAATCGCACATCAGACCGAGGTGTAAGGTGAATATATAAATGCTAAAGATATATACTGCATCGTGTTACAGTACGTCAAATCATAATTCGGTGGATTTGATAAATGGTAGGATAACACTACCTCTGGTGGCCTGGCAGGATTTGTTCTGACTGCATGTATTATCCAATATCACAACTGTTTTTAGGATGCCAAAATCTGTGGTGTATCCAACGGATATGGAAAATATGCCACCTGAAAAAATTGCAGATATCAGATATATCTCAGGTTTTTTGAGGTATTGAAATTTTATGCTAGCTCCGACCTATGTGTACAATCTGAATTTACAGTCTTTTTTATTGACATTATAGGATTCATTTTTTAAGGATCTAACCATTGGCCTTCGCAGCATTCATTCACTGTTGCCTGATTGTACACCGAAACCTAATTCTAAATTCGTACTACACTGCCAAGAGATCTTCACCGATAGTTCATTTCTAATTTCATAATGCAGGCCAAAAATATCCCTTATCCATTTTTAAAAATAGTCCATTGCTAGAACAAACATGTAAATCTTTTAAAATAGCTATGAGTAAAAAATTTCTGAAGTTGCCGGTATAAAGCCTCCAGAGGGGATGGGTTGTAAACCTTTTGGAGGCTTCATTAATAAAATTGTTTGTTTCTTTTCAACCACCTTAATGACTTTCAGAGTGGAGGTAATATTATGGGAAAATATCTGATACTTTGGGAGGTAGATCAAACAAAAATTCCAATTGATCCGAAGGAAAGAGGTGAAGGATGGGGTTTTTTAATGGCTATGGTTGGACAGGATATCGAAAAGGGAATTACAAAGGATTGGGGAGCATTCGTTGGTGAAGCCAGTGGATATGCCATTAATGAAGGTCCTGAGCTAGAAGTGATGAAGGCCCTTCAACAATATGTGCCATTTTGCAAATTCAAGGTACACCCTATTGCTTCAGTGAGCCAAGTGAACGAGATGATAAAAGCTTTATCAGGGTGATTCGTGGAAAATCACCACGAGGAACGAGTAATCGGAAATAAAAGGCGGAGACACCATGGGCTCCGCCTTTTTTATGAATGTACACATCTTGTGGATTAAATATGGAACAAAAACACGCCGGCTTGTTAATATCTAACGTTGGCCCTTCAGAGATAATCCCACAAAATGAAATGGCATCAGGCCTTGAACTATATGGACATCTAATTGGAGATGAAACATGACTCCAGAGGAACTCCGTGCTATTATGACATATCTCAGGGAAAGGGTGCACTTGGAGTCCAAGGGTCCGGTTCTCACTGCCTTTCAAGGGCCGACTAAAGATGAGATGATCGGTGCGGGTCTGAATCTGTGTCAAAGCTTGACGGGCTGTTTCCCAAACATAATTAATTGAAAAATCTGCTATACGAACGCTGCACCTACTGTCGTAAATTTTGCCACTTTTTTAAAGTATGCGCCGCCCATGCCGCTCCTAGTCCTCCAAAACCAAATACACTGAATGCCCACCCCCAGGTTGAGTAGCGCACCGTCCCTGAGGCGCCTAAATTGGACCAATCCAAAACGACACCAAAAATCATGGGTGATAATGCTCCCAAACCAAAACCAAGAAGCGAACGGAGACCGAATGCAGCTCCCATATAGGAGGTGTCCACAGCTTCAGTCAATCCGGCGGAAAGCACCGGTGAATCCCCCAGTGAAGAGAAGGCATAAATAAGTCCTAAACCGATAACAATGATCAAAGGCCACTGGATAGCCCAGCCAAACACAAAGGAACAACATGCACTGATCGTGGAGAGCATTAAGATTACCTGGGCTCTCCCAAGGCGATCGGATACCATTCCCATCGTGAAAGAGGCCAGTAGACCGATAAAATGAAATGATGCAGTAATATGGGACCCCATACCGGCTGCTTTCATTGCCTCCAGCCCGGATAGTGTCAGGTAAGTCGACAAAAAAACCGGGGTCCATGCCCACATTCCCAACAGTTCCCAGCAATGCGAGGCATAGCCCCCGATCAGAAGCATTGCCGGACGATTGCGGAACATTTTTTTAAGAAATTTTTCATTTTTCTTCCGGCGAATGAGATTGATGCGTGTTTTCCACACTATCGGCCAGGATAATAAACAACCTGCCAGCGGGCCGAGACCGGTGACCCAGAACGAAAGCTTGTAACCGCCAATGGGAATCGTGATCCCGCTCAGTATCAATGATGATGCGTATCCCAGCGATGTGCTCGCTATGAAAAATCCAATGGCCATTCCGCGCTGTTGGATCGGATATCGAGCGGCAAGGATCATCAAGCCTGTTGTGTATGTGCCGCCGAGAGATACACCAACAAGAGTGTAAAGTATTAGTGCCGACACATAATCGGAGGCAAAAGCAGCAAATCCCAATGAAAACAGTGCTCCGGCCAGAATAGAACCCAGGTATATCGGTTTGGGGCCGATGCGATCCGCCAGCGCAGAACAGATAACCAAAGAAACTGAATATCCCAAGGTAAACCCTCCGGGGATGATCCCGGCAGCTGTAGCTGAAATGGCCCATTCCTCCTGAAGAATGGCAAGTGCGGCGGCATAGGTCATAAAAACAAGATAGGTTAGGGTTCTGGATAAGCAGAACGCTGTCAGCCACCAATCTATTCTAACATGCCTCCACTTGGTGTTGGGCTCTTCGTTACCCAAAGTTGACTCCTTTTTCTTTTTCGATAATTGAGAACTATTACTCGAATCCGCTGTATCCGTATTTAGAGCATTTCTCCCATATCCAGGCGCTCTGAAACCTCGTCCCGTCTGACAACGGGACCCAGACGGTTTCAAAGCGCTTTTCTTCCGCTGCGCCGAGATTTATTATTCAAAAACGTCTTAATGACCGCTCAATAATGTTCGGGCAACAGCCAGTATAGATTTTGATACCATTTGTTTACGGCTTATTACCATAGCGTATGCATAATCATTCTCGTTGGCGCAATAAGCAGCTAGGGCGGGGATCCGGTGTATCTGGCTCGGTTAGGGGGATAAGAAGGATGTATCTCATTATCGGTCGGATATGGTATAATTAACAAAACTTAAAGGCCTTGCGGCAAATAGGTTCGCAGATTCTTGTGACCCGCAGCTCAGCCGGGCGCCAAGTTCGCGGCTAACTTCTGTAGAAGGAGGATACCTATGCGTAAGTATCTACTTTTTAATAGTAATTTTTTTAATCATCAGCTTTTCGGTGCACGGGAAAACACTTGGAGGCGATGATCATACAATTAAACCTATCGTTGAACCGATATTTCAAGATTTCATTCAGTCATTTGTTCTGCTCGCCTGCTCCGGACCCCTTCTGGGAACCGCCGATCCCCGGCACGGTATTAGCCGAGCGTTCGAGTCCTGACAAAAGCTATTTGGCACGGGTTGTCGCGTCGGAGGCTCAAGGGACATACACCCTCGAAGTGCATGATGCCCGAAAGAGTGGTGTTCTCGCCGAGCGAACCATTGTGGCTCCCGTTGGCTACCACGCGCACATCGTGTCGCTAGCCTGGAATGAAGACAGTCGCATTGTAACGGCAACAATTGGCCATGATTTTGGCGGGGACAACAGAGTGTTCATCTTGCGCGCCGAGCGTACCGATGCCTAATATGAAAATCCTATATCTCATATCCCGGCAAACAGTTTGCTGAAAAATCCAACAAATGGCCAGATCAACCCTCCGAGGATGGGCACCCCCGTAATCCGCCCCAATACGATTAACCCGATGAGGATAAAAGGACCGTAGCGATTCAAGAAATAAATTATGCCTTCATGCCCGGCCGGCAGCAGTCCGAATAAAATTTTCGAGCCATCCAGAGGAGCAAGTGGTAACACGTTGAATATGGCCAGAGCCAGATTGATTTGCAAGCTCATAAACACCATAAATACAAGCAAACCAACAATGGAATGCTGATCCGGTGCACCGGCAACGGCAAAAATAAACCGTAATAAAATACCGCTCACAAGGGCCAAAACCATATTGGCAAAGGGGCCGGCCGCGCTGATCCAGAGCATATCTTTTTTGGGATTTCTTAATCTATAGGGATTTACCGGCACGGGTTTAGCCCACCCGAAATGCACCAGAAAAATCATGATTGTGCCCAACGGATCCAGATGTGATAGAGGATTCAGGGTCAAACGGCCACTTTGCTTGGCAGTATCATCTCCATACCTGCTGGCAACATAGGCATGGGCATATTCGTGAAATGTCAGTGCCAACAAAATCGGTGGCGCTATTAGCAGCAGTGTTTGTATTTCCATTAAATAATTCTTTTTACATTTAGCTATGCCGATGGTCTAAGCTATGTTATGCGGGTAGGTGATTCAAATCAAAACACTCGCTTAGGGCCTCGCTCTGCGAGATTATGTCTTCGCCGAGGCTAAGCCGCACAGGACGACCCGATAAGTCGCACGAGGCGTTCACCCTTTTTGGCACTATTGGCGTCGAAAGTCAACGAACTGATTTTGTTTCTTGAATACTGGGAAGGCTATAGAGCTCCTATGCAGCTTAATTTTAAAAAAGATTATTCTTCTTTTCAAATTGGTGCCAGGCGGATGGAAGCCGCCATGGGCGGGATCCCGGACCGGGTTCCCGTGTGCGCGCAGATGCATGAATTCGTGATGGCAGAATTGGGTGTCAATGCCAAAGAATTTTATACGACATCGAGATATTTACCCGCCGGCACCCTTGAAATCATGGAGAAGTATGGAATCGATGTCCCGCTTCTCGATTACGACGTGTATAACATCGAAGCAGAGGCTCTTGGGCAGCAAATAATCTACAATGACAGCCATATGCCGGATATCGATCGATCCAAACCCTTGATTCGAGATCGTCATGATCTTTTGAAGATACAGACCCCGGAATTTGAATCCCAGGGACGCTTTTCCAATGTAATCGAGATGCAGGCTATATTTCGTAACCTGAGCGGCACGGAACCCGTACTGGGCTTTTGTGCCCCCTTCAGCCTGGCAGCCAACCTCATGGGGATTGAAAAGCTCATCCTGGCTATCGATGGTGATTCTGATTTTATTCGCGACCTGCTTGACAGGCTCATTGAAAAAGTGTTGATGCCCTGGATCGACTACCAAAGAAAGAAATTTCCGAATTCAAAAAATATCGCAGGCAGTGATGCTACCGCCTCACTTCCTATCGTCAGCCCGGAGCTTTTGCAAAAGTGGATTGTTCCTTATATATTACGCCTGAGGGAATTTTGCGGTCCGGGGGTCTATGTGCCCAACTGGGTCGGTGAAAGCCATCTCAAAAATCCTGAAGAAATGTTCAGCCTGAAACTTCAGGTGTGTCCCGGGTTTCTCGAAGGCCAGGACCCCGACGTGGCCGAGATCGGACCGGCAGTTTATAAGGCTTATGCCGAAAAGCAGGGGGTTCCGCTTATTCTGGGAATCGGGGCCGGCTTCATGGACCTGCGCACCCCTGATGAAGTTGCCAAGCGTGTCAGGCAGTATATTGAGGTTGGCGGCATAAACGGCCGCTTCGCTTTATATCTTTGCAACCTGAGTGCTGCAACTCCTCCTGCAAACGTGAGGGCCGCTATTGATGCTGTTCAAAGGTATGGTACCTATCGTCAATATTTAAGGTGATAGCATCCTGACAGGTTAATATTCGGAAAGGTGGCCGGCAAATTGAAAAAATCTCTGGAAAGAGCCTTTCTTCGCGAGCAAATCGTTGAAATCGCAGAGGGGCTATACGACATTGGAAAAGTGAGAGAAGTTTACGAGATATTCGGTGGCTATATTAATCGTAGTTTCGGTCTGGTGGTTGACACAGATGCAGGCCTAAAAGATTATTTTCTCAGAAAATATAAACGGGGAATTGCCGTCGATGAGGTCAAATTCGAACATGCGCTTATCAACCACTGCATTGACAGGGGCTTCACCATTGCCGCCCGGGTTATCTCCAATCGGAATAACAAAACCTATGTTAAGCCCTCCAAAAGCAGAAGTATATTTGCGGTGTACGAGTATCTTGCGGGCGAAGACAAATACACCTGGGACAACCCTATTTTGAACGACGAGGAATTTGCAAGTGCGGCCAAAATGCTGGCAACTTTCCACAATGCGGCCAGAGATTTCGATCCCAAAGGACTTCAACGAGTGGAAGCAAAAATACTCGATTTATTGCCTACTTTTACTGTCAACCTCCAAAAGTTCGCTCAGGACACAGGCACGGGCAAATTTTACAGATATTTACTGGACAATCTGGATGACATTCTAACCGTCATCCAAAAAACCCACATTGATGCGGCCGATACAGGCAAAATGCCGCTTTATCCGATTCATTGCGACTATCACCCGGGCAACCTCAAGTTCGAAAACAACCAGGTGGTGGGAATTTTTGACTTTGACTGGTCTAAAATTGATTTCCGGCTGTTTGATGTCAGTCTGGCCTTGGATTACTTCTGCAGCAGCTGGGAGGATGCCCACGACGGCGAAATGCTGCTGGATAGATGCATTCTTTTTTTGACAACCTATCAGGAAGAAGCCCACCGTATGGGCGGTATGGAATCCTTAAATGAAATCGAGATTAAAAACATTCCCGCGATGCTTGCCGCCGCCAATCTTTATCTGATCAACTGGATTGTAACGACCTATTATGCCGATCCCGATCTAAACGACCATGAATACCTCATCTATCTCAAGCATACCGTTAGACTCATGCGTTGGATTGAAGACCATGAGGATGACATTGTCCAAGTGATGGCGGTCTTTCCTCGTACAAGTTCCATATTTTAATCCATCCTCACCAGGACCAACCCAATAAAAACGGTGATCACACCGACTATTTTTGGCAAGTACCGCGGTTCTTTGAGCAGTGCTATGCCCAATATGGCACTCAGCGGAATACTAAGCTGCCGGAATGCGGCAACATAGCTAACGTTGGTCACATAATTCATTGATGCCAACACCAAGCCATAGGTCAAATAAATTCCAATTCCTGTGATGGCAGCAGAGCTTTTGTAATTTTGTAAAACAACGATGATATTCCTCTTCTCAGCAGCGCTGAAAATGGCTAAGGCGAACTGCCAGATTGAACAGCTGACTCCCTCCAGCACGATATATATCAGTGTCGCATCGAGGGGACCAAAGGGCGCTTCGGGTTGTTGACAAAGGTGACGCAGGGCCTCGCTATCTGTGATGGTATACCCCGTAATGCCCAGAGCAGCCAGCACGGCCAGTAAACAACATAAATTTTTATAGTCTAGGATATGAAAATCACGCCACGATTTCATCGGGAGTATGATGGATCCGGCCGCCACGAGGATCAAACCGAAAATAGCCCATGCTTTGAGGTTCTGCCCTGTTTCTAAAACCATGGTTAATAGGAAGACAAATATCACCGGCAACGATCGTGACAGGGGATAGGCAATGGACATATCGCCGGTCCGATAAGCCCCTGCTAGAGCGATCATATACGTTGCCAGAAAAAAACCTGACATGCCGGCCAAGATCCATACCAGCATCGGGATCATGGGTATACTGACCCAGTAATAAGGTATAATCGGAATTACGCAAAGGACTCCGAGGGTATTGGCCACGAAGTAATAAGCCGGCGTTGGATACTCTTTTTTGCTGAGCAGATTCCAGCCGGCATGGGTGAAGGCCGAGATCAAGAGGAGGATAACGGCGGTGGTAGACATATTGAAAATTGGATTACTTACTGATCGTTAAAAACATATTTTGCCTGCTCTTATGATTGTCTTATGAATAGCAATGGATAATCCTAATGGAGTGTGGAGCAATGGAGTAATGTCTCTATCCATACCGCTTGCCGGCCAACGCTTCAGCACGACTTCCCGAGTTCTGCCTTCTGCATAGGGATCGATTTAAATGTAAATGTTTAGCGAAACATTATTATGAAAAATACCGCGGTCATCCCCTTTCAACTTCAGTGATGCAATCTTCAACAATTTCAAGTGCGGTTTCCATTTCTTCTTTTGTTATGGTAAGCGCCGGTGTCAGAGTGACGATATTACCCATGGTTACCTTGAAACTCAAACCTTTTGTCAGTGCTTTGTACATGACCGCTTCAGCTTCGTCGTTTGCCCGTTCACGCGTTTTCCGGTTTTTGACGAGTTCGATGCCCAAAAAAAGTCCAAGTCCGCGGACATCGCCAATGAGCCGGTGAGATCTTTTCATTTGCTTTAAGCGGTTCAGTGAAAACTGACCCAACTCCCGTACATGATCCACTAAATTGTGTTTTTCGATATACCCAATGGCGGCCAAAGCAGCAGTGCAGGCCACCGGATTTTTTTCATGGGTGTAGTGGCCCAGTGCGCGGTTGCCGGCAACATCCAACTCTTCCCCGGCAGTGATTGCTGCAAGTGGCAAGATACCGCCGCCTAAACCTTTGCCGAGGACTAAAATATCCGGTATCACATCGAAATTTTCAAAGGTAAACATTTTGCCGCTTCGACCCAGGGCATGCGGGATTTCGTCAAAAACGAGCAAAGCGCCATGACGATCACAGGCACGGCGGATTTTTTGCCAGTAATCGGGTCTGGGTACGTAAGGTGTGCTGCGAATCGGTTCGGCAATAACGGCAGCGATATCGCCTTCCTTTTCTAAGATGTACTCGACATAATCGGCACACATAAGGTCACATCCGCCACGATCTGCGCAACCAAAAACACAGCGATACTCGTCCGGCGGCGGCACGTGTTCGGTGCCGGGGAGCAATGGCCCGATATCCTGGCGGAAGACGGCCTCTCCACCGATGGAAATGGTATCCAAAGTAGCCCCGTGAAAAGAATCCCACATGGAGATGGTTTTATGCCGGCCGGTGGCTAGCCGGGCGAGTTTGATGGCCATGCCGACGGCCTCTGCCCCGCCGGGGCAAAACAGCGACTTGTTTAGATTTCCCGGTGTAATCTCAGCCAGCTTTTTGGCCAGATCAACAGCAACCTTATTGGTATAGCGTCTGGTGCAAAAGGACAGTTCGTCCAGCTGCTTTTTTACTGCCGCAATCACATCCGGATTGGCGAATCCAACCTGGTGGACGTTGTTGCCGTGAAAGTCCATGTATCGCCGCCCCTGCAAATCCTGGAGGTAAATGCCCTCACATTTTTGCATGGCATTGAGACAGGGGGTTGAGAGGGATTGTTTGAGAAAGTAACGCGAATCCTCGTCCAACAGGGCACGACTTTGGTCGTCGATATGCTTTTTTTGCCATTCTTCTCGTCGCGGGGAAATATTGATGTCGCCCTCTGATCTGCGGCCTTTGTCCATATGCTCCACCTCCTTGAGGGTCTATTGGGGCGCTAATGGTTGAGGATAATATTTCCTCTATCATTTTTTTAATTGATGTGAAACACTGATCTAAATAAATTTTATTCATTTGGACTTATCATTTGACATATTAAGCGAATATGGCGATATTTACCGCCATCCTAGTGAAGCTCACACAATAAGTTCTTGTGAGAATTGTAACCATCCTTTTTTCGATATGGGTTTGTCTTTATGTGGAAACTCGCCGGCGGTGTGTTTGTGGGGTGGAGTCTCGGCAGCAATGATGCAGCCAATCTCTTTGGTACGGGCGTGGCTGCAAAAGTAGTTGAATACCGTACAGCGATCGTCCTGACTTCTATTTTTGTCGTCATTGGAGCGCTTTTGGAAGGCTACAAGGGAATGGACACCGTTGGCCAGATGTCACGAATGTCGCATATGGCAGCATTCGTTGTAGCATTTTCCGCAGGCCTTTGTGTGGCGATATTTTCATTTCTTTCGCTGCCGGTTTCAACCTCTCAGGCCATCATGGGAGCAGTGCTGGGAATCGGTTTGATTTCAGGAATTCCGGAACTCTCGCGGCTCTACAAAGTGGTGCTCTGCTGGATATTTACGCCCATCGGCGCCATGATTTTCGGCTTTGCCCTTTATCCCTTATTTGCCAAAATTTTTAACAAAATTTTCATGGATCTGCAATTGCGCATCGTTTTTATAAAAGTGGCCTTGATTTTTGCCGGATGCTACGGGGCCTACTCTTTAGGTGCCAATAACGTGGCCAATGTTACGGGCGTTTATGTGGGCTCCGGTCTTCTGACCCCCTTTGAAGCCGCCCTTATCGGAAGCTTGAGCATTGCCTCAGGAGTTTTGACATACAGCAGGAAGGTTATGGACACCATCGGCAAAAAGATCGCTGACCTTGATGGTTTTTCGGCTTTTATTGCAGGATTCTCTTCAGCAGTGACGGTTCATTTGTTTACCCAGGTAGGGGTGCCGGTGTCCACCTCTCAAGCCATCGTAGGGGGTGTCACAGGGGTCGGCCTCATGAAGGGAGTAAAGACTGTAAAGAAATGGACACTCGTTGAAATTGCCGTTGGATGGCTGTCGACTCCGCTTTCCAGCGGGATTGTAGCCTATTCAATGATGAAGTTTTACTTTGCCGTTTTTGGTACAGCCGCTTAGGACAGTGCAATTTTGAAAAAAGGGAGGCCCCATGAAACTTTTTAAAAAGGAAAAAGAGGTCAGCGACCTTCTCTTAAAGTTTCTCGATGAGGTTGAAAAATGCCTGAATAAGGCCGACCAGACGATTCATGCGTATTTCAATGGAACTATAAAAGAAGCCAAACTGCTGGCGCGCTCTGTTAGAGAAATTGAAACAGAGGTCGATGTTTTCAAATACAATATCCGGGACAAATTGTATTACGGGGCATATCTGCCCCTCATACGAGAGGATATCTACAAGCTTGTCGAAAGCATTGACAAAGTCGCTAATGCCGCTGAAGCCTGCTGCGATTTTCTGTTGAATCAGCGGCCCTCCATACCCGATGACCTCAAGCCGCAGTTTACCATAGTCGGTCAGGAGTCGATGAGCATCATTGATCCGTTGAAAAAGGCTGTATCGTGTTTTCTCAGAAAAAAATGCTCGATGGAGAAAGTCCGCCAGTATGCCCAGGAAGTGGGATTTTTGGAATCCGATGTTGACAAGAGCGAGTGGGACTTGACCAAGGCTATTTTTACATCTTCACTGGCTTTCTCCCATAAAATCCACCTGAAAAACTGTCTGAACAGCATCGTGGAGGTCTCAGACCGGGCCGAGGATGCAGCCGATCAGCTTGAACTGGTCGCCCTCAAATCAATGGCTTAAAAGAAATGGATAATAAAACAGTTGCCGAGATCAAGCTAGACAATTTAGCCCATAATACCCATGCCATCGAGCGCCAGGTGGCCCCCGCCGGGGTAATTCCGGTTGTGAAGGCAAATGCCTATGGACACGGTGCCGTGCCGGTTGTAAAGCATCTCGCAAAAGAAGGATTTAAGAGCTTTGCGGTGGCCCAATTTCAGGAAGCTCAGGAATTGCGGGAAAGCGGTATTACCCAGCCGATTCTGATTTTTGGCCGGCTCTTGCCGTATGAGATCCCAACGGCGATAAAATCCGGATTTCGAATCAGCATATTCGGCAAAGAGGACCTTCAATGGATCGAGAATGCCGGCCTAAACCAAACGGCGGTTGTTCATCTCAATGTTGAGACCGGCATGGGAAGGGTAGGGGTTCAGTTGGATCAGGAGCCGGATATCTTCGATCGGCTGATTCGCTCTCATAAATGCCTGTGGGAAGGAATTTATTCGCATTTTTCCACCTCGGATGAAGCCGACAAGGAATATGCAAATCTTCAACTGTCACGGTTTCAAAAAATTCTGACCCAGATTCAACAGCTGAAGAAAAAACCGTCCATTATTCATATGGCCAACAGCGGTGCGGTGCTGGACATCCCCAAGAGTTACTTCGATGCGGTGAGGCCTGGAATTTTGTTGTACGGCCACTATCCATCTGCGGAGACCAAAAGATCCCTAAAGATTCGGCAAGTTATGACTTTTAAGACATATGTTTCCCATATCAGGGCATTGCCGGAGGGGTTTCCGATAAGCTACGGCAGAAGATGGGTTACACCCAGAGCAACTAAAATTGCCGTTTTACCCCTAGGATATGCCGACGGGTTGAACCGCAAGCTCACCAATCAAGGAGAGGTTCTGATTCAAGGGAAGCGTTATCCCATGGTGGGTACCATTACCATGGATCAAACCATGGTGGATGTCGCAAATGACTCCATCAAGACCGGGGATGAAGTTATTTTGTGGGGTGAATCTGACCAGGGAACCATGGAAGCCTCCGAAGTCGCCGAAAAAATCGGCACTATTCCCTATGAAGTGACCTGTGGGGTATCCCGACGTGTGCCGCGGGTGTATGTTGGGAAATCGTAAGTAGCTGAAATTAGCAAGCTTCAGGTGTTATATTTTAAAGCAAGAAAAATTGTAGTGCTATTTTGGAGATGATGCTGGATGCCGGTTTCTGCCTGCCCGCCATCGGCTTCGCCTTCAGGCGAGGCGGGCGGGGATACTGGATCTTCGAAGGATATTTTCTTTTTCAACCCAGCATCCAGCATCAAGTATCCAGTATCTTTCCCATTCTGGCATAAAATTTCGTCTTCAGGATTATCTAAATCTTTAATCAAGCCTATCCGGATTGCGCGCCATCATACTTCCGCTGATAGTCCTGCGGGGCGCCTACCGGTTTTTTTGGCTACGATTTGTAAAATCCCGAGCATAATCAGTACGATAACTATAATGCAGGTGCACATCGCATTCGCGCTTGCCGTCCATCCATCGTTGTCCAGCATGATAATTTCTATCGCCGCCAAATGCACGGTAGCGGAGACCAGGAATATTACGGCGCTGATGGTGGTCATGGAACGCATGAAAAAATAGACAAAGTTCTGGAAAAAAGCGACCCTGGAAAGCGGAAAGATGATTTTAAAAAATGTTCTGAAAGTATCCCCGCCCAAACTGATGGAAGCTTCTTCGATGGACGGATCAATATTTCTCAAATTGGAAATACTCGACAATATGCCCAGGGTAAAATTGCAAATGACGATATTGATGACAATTATCCAGGGCGTGCCGTAAAAAA
Source organism: Desulfobacterales bacterium (assembly GCA_050053515.1). Lineage (GTDB taxonomy): Bacteria > Desulfobacterota > Desulfobacteria > Desulfobacterales. Next base: position 14,279 of record JASFTQ010000072.1, read on the forward strand.
TATAGTAGGGCTTGTTAAATGCCAGAATATATCCGAGTCCCATCACCAGGCCGGGAATGGCTGCCGGCATCACCGACAAAAGATAAATACCCTGCTTAAAAAAAGGCTTGCGGGTTTCCATCACATAGCCGGCCACCAAGGTAATAAATGCACCGCTGATGCCGACAATCAAAGAAACCCAGACACTGGTCCAGATGGCCGAATATCCTCCCAATGAGGGGAAACGGTAATGCTGAAAGGTTAACGACCAGTCATAGGGCCATATTTTTACAAATGAGCCAATGATCACCGTGGCAAATACCAAAATGATCGAGAGGGTTATCATGTGGCAATAAATCGTAAAAGCAGTTTTTTTCAATTTTCTGGAGGGGGGGATGACCGGTCTGGCGGCGCCACTGATCATAGAAAATGTCTTGCGGGAAATATAATAATTTAACATAAAGGCCATCATGGAGGGGACCAGTAGAATTATGCTGATGGTGGCTCCGAGATCAAAACGATAGAGATTTGTCACCTGGGCATAAATTTCGGTTGCCAGAACATTATAATCTGCACCGATGACAACCGGATTGCCAAAATCCGTAATTGTCAGGTTAAAGGTTAAAGCGGCCGCGCTGAAGATTCCATACTTTGCTGAGGGAACCGTTATGCGGGTAAACACCTTGAAAGGCGTTGCGCCTAAACTTTCGGCGGCCTCATCCAGCCGGATGTCAACAGCGGAAAGGGTGGTGTACAAGATAACAAATGCATGGGGCAGACAATAGAGTACTTCCGAAACAATTATGCCGGTTGCACCATAGATGCTCCAATCGGTTTTTAAAAGATGCGCCGTAATTAAACCGTTGCGGCCAAAAAGATAAATTAAAGCCAGGGCCTGGACGATGGACGGTGCTATAAGGGGCATCATGATCGCATTGCGGAAAAAGGTCTTTCCGGCGATGGTTGTACGGGTCATGGCGTAGGCATAAAAGAAGATAACAATGGTAACAATGATGGTAGTGACAACAGATACATAAAGACTGTGCCAGAGAGCATTTAAGGTGTAACTGGTAGTGAAATATTTTTGAAAATTAGCAAGGGTGAAATTTGCCAGCCCGAACTCGCCGTTTTTGAAAAAACTCAGCTTGAGAATGGCTGATATGGGAAAAAGCATGAAAAAGCAAAGGATCAATCCGATAAAAACGGTCACCGTCGGAACGATAAATTTATCGATTTCCATCCTGACCGTGGGAATTTGATATTCTTGTGCAGCAGCTGCCTCTGTTTGGGGAATATTCATATTAGAAACGGAAACTAAATTAGTTTTCTGAATAACTCCGAATAAACATGAAACTCATCCGGCGGAAAATAGAGTTTCATCTTATCGCTCCTTTTCAAGCCCATTTCTTCATAAGCTTTTTCCGGAAGGTCTACTATCATTTCTTCCCCTTCCAGAATAAAAACCACTCTTACAACGGCGCCAAGAAAATTGATTACTTCGGCCGTAACTTCGACAATATTGGAGGGCACGCACTTTTCAGGAGATATGGTTACATCCACAATTTCTATATTCTCCGGACGAATGGCCAGATAAACCGTTTCATTTCCAAATTTGTCGAGATTTGAAACTGTAAATGCCAGTTGGCCGAATTTAACTTTTCCATCTTTTTTTGTACCGGTTACAAAATTGGAAGTCCCCACAAATTCTGCAATGAAACTCGTTTTGGGTTCTTTGTATACATCAAAAGGGGTACCGATCTGCCGGATTTCACCATCTCGCATGATCGCAACCCTGTCGGCCATCGCAAGCGCTTCTTCCTGGTCGTGGGTCACATAGATCATGGTAATTCCGAGATCTTCCTGCAACTTTTTTATAACGGTTCTAAGGCGCACTCGGATTTTTGCATCAAGGGCACTCAGCGGCTCATCCAGCAGCAAAACCTTTGGTTTGATGGCAAGCGCTCGGCCCAGCGCGACTCTTTGTTGTTGACCACCGCTTAACTGTGAAGGGTAATGGGTTGCCCATTCAGTAAGTCCCACAAGCTGTAAAATTTCACGGACCCTTTCATCGATCAGTTTGGGCGGCATTTTTCGCATTTTTAGACCAAAGGCAACATTTTGGTGAACCGTCATATTTGGAAACAAAGCATAGGATTGGAAAACAATTCCGAAATCCCTTTTTTGCGGTATAATATCATTAATCACCTTCCCATCGTAAAGGACATCTCCGGTTGTCTGTTGTTCAAATCCGGTAATTATTCTCAACAGGGTGGTTTTGCCGCACCCGCTCGGACCTAAAAAGCAAATGAATTCAGCAGGCTCGATAACCAAATTGACATCTTTTACCGCAATTAACGTGCCGAAATTCTTGCTGATATTTTCTAATACAAGCCTCTTGGATGTAACCCCCATCGAATCTCCCTTCAAACTGCCCCAATAATCCTTAGGGCCCAACCGGGCGCCCGCAAAA
>JASFTQ010000073.1:0-16570 GCA_050053515.1 Desulfobacterales bacterium
GGCCCGCGGATCTTATCAGTCTTCTTGGTGTCGGTGGGTTTTGTTTTCACAACGCCGACCGCATTTTCTCCGCGAAGAATATCAAGTGAAAATCGCTGACCCGTTTCAAAAATTGCCTCACCGTCGGAGCGCCGCAGCATCGCCTGCCCGATACCTTTAATCTCAGCCTCGCCGGTTGCCAGGTCCATAACGCAGGCGGTGTGCTCGTCCAGGCCGAGAATAGATACATCCTCGGGCAGAAGTCCTTCGAGTTTCCGAAAGCGCGGCTCTCCCATGAAACAAAAGCGGGTATCATGGGTGCCGCCTTCGGCATTGTTCCAGTGCGGAACCACAGCCATATTAAAACCGAATTGTCCGAGAATATCCATCCCGTCCACCCAGTGCACTTCCTGTCCGACTTTGTAGATTTCATAAACCGGAATGGCAAAACGGCCCACGGTCAGTGCCGCCGCACTGGCAGCTACCAGGCAACCACCGGTGTTAATTTGTTGCGTCAGAATTTCAGGGATGGGAGAGACCATCCATTGACGGAGCGCATAGGTCGGGCTGCCCGGCCCGATGAGGATATAGTCGGATTCCCGCAAAATGTGAAACGCCTGCTCGGCTTCAAAATCCGAGTCCCGCTCGGAGGACTTAAATGAGGCGATGGCCAACGGGTGTTGTATATGGACGCGAAAATAATCGACGGCTTTTCGGGATATCTGCTCCACATTGAGTTGAAAGCCGGCCGGTGTATCGAGAAAAGTGGCACTCGGCCTACCGGACACGCGCGCCAGTAGACTTTTATGGACCTCAACCATGGTGGCGGTCAACTCCCCTGATCCCATGATGACAATCAGGCCTTTTCCGGGCGGCATTGCAAAATCCTTTCGAATTCTCCGAGTTTGATGGTCAAAAAGGTATTAATGAGCGCTCAAAGATTATTCGAGCACCAGCCCATCGATGGCAACTGCCTTTCCTGCGGCACATTTTTCAACCAGATTGCCCCGATAAAGTGTCAGGGCTCCTTTGCCAAAAACCTGCCAACGCATCGCCGACGCATCGCCGATGATGCCGGTTTCTTCATCGATTCCGACAAGAATTACATCGGGATGCAGTGGTGACAGAAGCGGCAACCAGTCTTTGCCGAAGGTGTCATGATGGGGCACGACACAAATGCCGCCAATCAACCCCAGTCCCGTCAACACCCGGGATTCCGCCGGATCATAGTATTTTTCAGCCAGCACCATCGCACCGGCGCTGCTGCCCGCAATCACCGCTCCCGCATGATAGGCCTGCAGAATTGCCCGCCAGCAACGAGTTCCCAGAAGGGTGGTGCCCAGATATTCGGGGAAACCGCCCAAAAGGTAAATCAGTTTGGTGTTTCGCAAGATTTCCGCAAGAACAGGATCATCAGCAGATGATCGGTCAATAAGCGGCAGCGCCGTCACACAGGTAGCACCCAGGGCTTTAAACCAGTTTACGCCATTGTTCCCGGCCCGCTGATGATTGTCATCCGGTGCGGCAGCTGCAGGAATAATACTTATGCGAACGTCGGGCCCACCGGCCAGAGAAATTGCCTGCCGATCGGGCAGTTCCATCTGACCGCCGAATTCAGCCCCGCCTTCTAGTAAGATAAAGCCCATGGCTTATCACTATTGTTGGTCAATTTACATACCGGACAACTTTGTATTCTCAAAGATTTTTCAGGCCGGAAAGTTTACAGGGAGGGCTGTCTCTCAAATGAGGTCCGCCCACCTTTTCAAGTGTACGGGCTCTTGCCCAAACATTTTTGAGCGGTCATTAAAAGGTTTTTTACCCATAAATCTTAGCGCAGCGCAAGAAAAGCGCTTTGAACCTGTTGGAGTCCCGCTGTCAAGCGGGACGAGTTTTCAAAGCGCCTGGAGCAAGCTTTAGATTTATCAAAAACCGTTTTAGACTTAAGTGAAAATATGTTTGGGCAAAAGCCCGTGTAGATATGACACCTTGTTCCATTACTCTTTGAGTCGGAAACGTCGATACCCTTCTGGACTTGCACAGTAAATAGATAAGAACGATTGAAATATTTGCAAGAAAAAAGCCTGGAGCTCGAACAAGACCTGAATCTTCGCATCAGCCACAAAGTTATATCCGCCCGGGCTATTGAAAAAATGTATGGAATAGCATATGATATTAGCCGCTTAGAAGAAAACGTGAGCTAAAAGGTTATTCGGCATTGCTCGTAAAACAATCAACATATCGCTATTGCATTCCAACAGGAGCCCATCTGCATGCTTAACAGTGGTCAAAAGTTAAACAACTCCAATGTAAGATCCCAGTTAATATCGTTAATAGATATTATGTCGGAACCTATGCAGCTGAAGCTTCTGCAGTTTCTGGAAAAAAAACTCAAGCGAATCAGGATTGGAACACGGAAAAAAGAAAGAAGAGGAGATTTGAGACGGCAGTGTCTCATTCCGGTCGATTACCTCGTTTCAGGTCACATATTCAATAGTTACATACTCGATATCAGTGCCTATGGTGTTTTCATCGAAACCGATGAACCCTTTGATTCAGGACTTGACATCAGGCTAACCTTTACGCTGCCCGATCAAAAGAAACCCTTCAACGTCAGTGGCGAGATCGTCTGGAGCGGCAAACAGGGATTTGGCGTAAAATTTAATTACTTATCAAACCAACAAATGGATATGGTCAAATCCTTTGCCGAACAGGCCCAGCGAATTTATGAGATCATTAGTTAAGGAGCTATTTATTTGCGTTTGCGGAACTTTTTTGCTACACATCTCAAAAACAAACCGAAAACAAGGGATCCATTGGATCTACGGCACGAGCAGCTAAGCTGCGAAATCCATGCGAAGTTGCGTTTGAGCATAACTCGAGACGATGCGCCCAAAGCAATCAATCCCCGACAACACCTCTCTTGATCCGGAGGTATGGTTGACACAACACGGTGATTATCTTTACCGGTTTGCCTTCGCCAGAGTAAAAGACCCGTCCGTTGCCGAAGATCTCGTTCAAGAAACCTTATTGGCGGCTTTAACTGCCCGTAAAAATTTTGAGAGACGATCTGCCGTACGGACATGGTTGTCCGCCATCTTAAAACACAAAATCGTGGATTACCTGCGTAAAAAGGTCCGAGAGCAATCAACCGAAAATTTAGAAGCGGTAGGAGATTCCATAGATTCTCTTTTCGATAGTAAAGGCCAATGGAAGGTCAGACCGGGCAAATGGCAATCAAATCCCATGAAAATCTATGAACAGCAGGAATTTCTGGATATTCTTTACGCATGTTTGGCAAAACTGCCCGCGCGCCTCGCCAAGGCCTTTTTAATGCGTGAAATGGAAGAATTAGATACCCACGAAATCTGTAAGGCCTTGGATGTCTCCCCGACGAATAGTTGGGTCATGCTCTACAGGGCGCGTATGCGTTTAAGGCGGTGTCTCGAAATTAATTGGTTTAATTCAAATGGCTACGAAAATTCATGATGAATCATTGGATGTTTAATTGCAAAGAAGTCAGCCAAATTGTTTCTGAAGGAATGGATCGGGAGCTGCCGCTTCATCAGCGAATTTTTATCCGAATGCACCTTCTGATGTGCAAGTATTGCTCTCGATTCAGAAACCAGTTGTATTTGATGAGAAAAGTATGTCGCTCCGCGCAAATACCCCCCGCCGATTCAGATGACTCCCCGGCGCTCTCACAAGAGGCGCTGGAGCGCATCATGCGAGCCCTCCAAAAATCACCGGGGGGCGTGAAAGGTCAATAACGTCAAAGCGACCGGCTGCCGCCCCATAAGACCGTCAGCGCTAATTCCTCCCTTTTGTTTTTTTGCATATCCACGGCGCTAAAAACTTCTCTCCGGTCGGAGGTCCCAAAGCACAGATTTCGAAGATCTTTGTAAGTTGGGTTGTAATTGTTAACATCTTTTTTCTTGTTTTTGTTTTGAAATAAGATTTCTTCGACGGCTTTTAGATCATACGCACACCGCAAGGCGATAGCGAACCGTGCGGACCGTTTCGCTTCCCTGTTCAAAGGGAAGCTGGCTAAAACAGACATTTTCCTTTCCGGGCTGCGAAGCACTGCCGAACGGCAGACCCCCCGCCCTTTAGCGCGGGGAGCTTCACTTGTCATTTGGCAAAGCGGCCTTATAATGTAAAAAAAAGAAATGGCATCAAGCAGATAGATGACGAAAAAGACCAAACAAATTACCTGTTCATATCCAGCGAAATAGCTGCCCATTGATTTTACTTCCGGGATAGCACAAAAACATGAGAATCATGAATAAAATAATGGCGTTTAGTGTTGCCGTGGCGCTGTTTTGGCTTTTGTCCCGAGGGGCTGTACTTTGGAGCCAAGACAAACCAGCAGGACCGCCGGCGACAAAGGTCTCGGTGGCGATCGTCAACAGCGGTATGATGGCACCCCACAGCGAATTCATTGGAACCATATATTATCAGGAAGTGTCGGATGTTGCCGCCGAGGTCAGCGGTTTAGTTGAGATGGTTCAATTTGAGGAGGGTCAACGCATAAACCATCAGCAAATTCTGGTCAAACTGAGCTCGGATATTCTTGAAAAAAAGATCCGAGCGACGAAAGCCACCTATGAACAGATATTGGCCGACCTGCAAGAAGCGAGCATAGATCTTGATCGTAAAGAGAAACTATTTAGAAATCAATCGATTTCCGAGCAAACGTATGACGAGGTTCGCTTCAAGGTCAAACGTCTTGAAAAACGATCAGAGTCACTTGAGGCAGAAGTCGAACAGCTGGAACTGGAGCTAAAAAAAACGGACATCCGATCACCATTCAGCGGTGTGGTGATCAAGCGACATGTCGATCGAGGGGAGTGGCTCTCGGCGGGAGACCCGGTCGCCATGATTGCCAAGGACGACATCATTGACATCATCGTTAATGTACCCGAAAAATTAATTGGGCAAATAAAACAAGGTATTGAAGTCCGGGTAACGGCCGGCGGAAAGGAACTGAGAGGAAAAGTCGTCGCCATTGTGCCTAAAGGCGATATTGCAACCCGCACTTTTCCGGTAAAAATAAGACTGCCCAATAGCGCGTCACTGATTGAAGGCATGGCAGCCAAAGTAACGCTGCCCACCGGTAAAAAACAAAAAACCCTGATCGTGCCCAGAGATGCTGTCATCACTCAATTCGGTCAAACGGTGGTGTTTGCGGTTATCGAGTCACAGGCGCGCATGACCCCGGTCGAGATCATCGGCTACGAGGGCCTGATGGTCGGGGTAATGGCCCGGGGCCTAAAAAACGGTATGCCGGTTGTGGTTAAGGGCAATGAACGACTGCGGGACGGGCAGAAGGTGTTGTTAGAGACGCAGGGATGATCGATGGATATTGTTAAATTCTCGATTGAAAAGCCGGTTACCATCATCGTCGGGATTATTCTGGTGGTGCTTTTCGGATTAATCGGGCTGATGGGAATGCCGTATCAGTTAAGCCCTTCCGTTGTCGAGCCGGATATTACCGTTACGACAACCTGGCCGGGCGCAACACCATATGAAATCGAACGTGAAATCATAGAAGAACAGGAAGACGTGCTCAAGGGAATTCCCGGTCTCAAGGAAATGGAAAGCTCTTCCTTTAACTCTCAAGGCAGCATCACCCTCAGGTTTAATATCGGTACGGATGTGGATGACGCCTTGCTGAGGGTATCCAACAAATTAAACGAGGTGCCCTCTTATCCTGAAAACGTCGAAAAGCCCATAATCACCGCAACCGGCGCAGCCACATCCCCGGTGATATGGATGGTCCTGAAAGCAGGGGAAGGCAACCCCAATTCCCCATATACCTACCGCACTTTTTTTGAAAACAATGTCAGACAATACCTGGAAAGGATCGAAGGGGTGGCCGATCTGTTTATCGGTGGCGGGACTGAAAAAGAGATGCATATCGTCGTCCGACCTGAAACCCTGGCTGCTTACGGCCTTACCATAACCGATCTGATCGCCATCCTGCGGGCCGAAAATATTAACGTTGCCGCCGGTACGATGGGGGTCGGCCGGCGCAACTATCGAATACGGGCGGTGGCGGAATTCAATTCCCCGACGGACATCGAAAGCATTATCGTACGATCCACGGGACAACAGCGCATTATGCTGTCGGATATCGCCCAGGTCAAATACGGTTTCGATGAGTTGACCACAGCCATGCTTCATGTCGGAAAGGAGGGCATTGCGGTTGGGGTTAAACCGGAGCCTGCTGCAAATATTCTCGAACTCACCGATCGGGTTGAGTCCGTCGTTAATCGGTTGAATGCGGAAACGCTCAAAGACGAGGGACTTCTACTGGATTGGGCATATGACCAGCGCCCGTATATCCGGGGCGCCATATGGCTGGTGCAGCGCAACATACTTATCGGCGGCACCCTGGCGGCCATTGTACTGGTGATATTTCTGGGGAGCTTTTCAGCGACCGTGGTTGTCATTACGGCCATACCGATTAGCATTATCGGAACCTTTATTTTTATGAGCGGCCTGGGCAGAAACCTCAATGTGGTTAGTCTTGCAGGCATAGCTTTTGCCGTGGGCATGCTCATCGACAGCGCCATAGTGGTGCTTGAAAATATCGACCGGCATAGAAGTATGGGCAAGTCAGCCTTCAAAGCGGCTCATGACGGTGTCAGAGAGGTCTGGGGGGCCATCCTGGCTTCGGCGCTGACAACCGTAGCGGTTTTTTTGCCGGTTGTCTTCATGGAAGAAGAAGCCGGCCAGTTGTTCAGAGATATTGCCATTGCAGTGACTTCAGCGGTCTTACTGAGCCTGTTTGTATCCGTATCCGTTATCCCGATGTTTTCAAAGTACCTTTTTTCACTACAGAGACGAAAGGTATCGCAGTGGCGCACAAAAAATCCGTTGAGCGGCTTGGGTCTTTGGGTTGTCACGGCCATGCTTGGAGCCGTATCCGCCGTGATTAAAAACTGGATAACACGCGTAACAGTCATTGTTTCATTAAGTGCCCTTGCAATTGTATTCACCGTGAAACTGTTTCCCAAAATGGAATATTTACCCCAGGGCAATCGAAACCTGATCATCAATTTGTTAATTCCACCGCCGGGTTTGTCCTTTGAAGAAAGAAAAAGCATCGGCCAGCAAATTTACCAGATAAACAAGCCATACTTCGGCAAGGATAATAATGGTTTCCCGGGTATCAGGACGATGTTCTATGTGGGCGCCGAACAAATTATGCTTTTTGGAGCGATCAGCCAGCACGAGCAGCGGGCCGCTGAGCTTTTACCCCTGTTTCGTGAAACCATCAGAGCTATTCCCGGCATGTTCGGCGTCAGTCTCCAGGCCGGAATTTTTCAGGATCGCCTGGGTAGAGGTAGAACCGTAGAAGTAGACATCAGCGGTGGTGATTTAAGCCAGCTCGTTCAAGCCGCCGGGGCCCTGTATGGAACGATTCAAAAAGAGATCCCCGATGCTCAGATCAGACCGGTACCCTCGTTTGATCTGCTCTTTCCGGAAGTGCGGCTGATCCCCGTCCGAGACCGGCTCAAGGCTTCCGGCATGACAGCCAGGGACTTCGGGCTTGCCGTCGATGTCCTCATGGACGGCAGAAAGATCGGGGAGTTTAAGCCGGAGGGACAGAAAAAAATTGATCTGATTCTGAGGGCTTCGGAAGAAGACATACCAACGCCGGAAGCGCTTTACAACGCTCTGATTGCAATCCCGGGTGGAAAAATTGTTCCGGTTTCCTCACTGGCCACCCTGCAGCGCACGACCGGGATTACCGAAATCCGACACCTTGAAAGGCAGCGAACGATTACGTTGCAAGTCACCCCGCCGTTTAGCATCCCCCTTCAGGAAGCAATGGAAATCATCGAAAACAAAGTGGTCACGCCTCTGGCCAATCAAGGTTTGCTCAAAAATACTGAAGTCGGGCAAAGCGGTACCGCCGATAAACTTACCGAAACACGCCAAACCCTGCAATGGGATTTTGTCCTGGCGGCTGTGATAGCGTATCTTCTGATGGCGGCTCTATTTGGAAACTTCATATATCCTTTTATTATCATGTTTACGGTGCCGCTGGCTGCGGCAGGTGGCTTTATCGGTCTCAAGCTGGTCAATGTCTTCATCACGACCCAACCGCTGGATATTCTTACCATGCTCGGATTTATCATTCTGGTGGGGGTGGTGGTCAACAATGCCATTCTTATCGTACATCAAGCGCTGAACAATATCCGCCATCACGGCATGAAGCAGCGGGAGGCCGTGTTGGAATCCATCCGGACCAGAATCAGGCCTATTTATATGAGCGCATCAACCAGTATCTTTGGTATGCTGCCGTTGGTTTTGTTTCCAGGGCCCGGGTCGGAGCTTTACCGGGGGCTTGGCAGCGTCGTTCTCGGAGGCCTCGCATTTTCCACGATTTTCACGGTTTTTGTTATTCCAGCCTTACTCATGTTTTTCATTAAATTGGAAAAAGCAGATTGAAACCAGCTTCTCAGATCTTATCATCAATGAGCCGAGGTCGCTTGACGGCCGGAAACCTAGCCCTTAATATGGGAGACGGCTGTCGACAATTTGATTTTTCACAAACAGGTGATGCGCAACGCGTGCAACGCATCTCACCTTAACCCCATTTAGTAGGCTATGAAAACAAGAAAAGAAAAAGACTCCCTGGGACCTGTTTCAGTTCCCGCAAGCGCTTATTACGGTGCCCAGACGCAACGGGCCACAGAAAATTTTCCCATCAGCGGGATCACCTTTCAGCCGGAATTTATTTATGCGCTGGCCTTGATAAAAAAATGTGCGGCCGAAGTCAATTTTAAACTCGGGCTTTTGGAGCATAAAATCTCTGCCGCTATATCTCGTGCCGCAAAGGAGGTCATGGCGGGAAAATTTGAGGATCAGTTTGTGGTTGATATTTTCCAAACAGGATCCGGCACCTCCACCAATATGAACATGAATGAGGTTCTGGCCACGCGTGCCAACGAAATCATCACGGGGAAAAAGGCCACAAAAGTGCCGGTTCATCCTAATGATCATGTAAACTTGGGGCAGTCAAGCAATGATGTCATTCCGACAGCCATTCATGTTGCCTGCCTGACGTCTCTGAAAAACCGCTTGATCCCTTCTTTGGATCATCTCCACCGGGCACTGACGGCCAAATCTACAGAATTCCGGGATGCCATTAAGATCGGCCGAACACACCTGCAAGACGCCGTGCCGCTTACTCTTGGGCAGGAATTTTCAGGATATGCCCGGCAGATTGAGTTGGGTATCAAGCGACTCACCGGCACGCAAAAAGGCCTTGCGGAGCTGGCCCTGGGTGGTACCGCGGTCGGCAGCGGCTTAAATACCCATCCGGAATTTGCCGACAAGGTCATTGCGCTGATATCCAAGCACACCCAGGTGACATTTAAAGAAGCCGTAAATCATTTCGAAGCGCAAGCGGCCCGGGATGCGGCCGTCGAAACCAGCGGGGCCCTTAAAGCCGTGGCAACCAGTCTTGTAAAAATCGCCAACGACATCCGATGGCTGGCGTCCGGTCCACGTTGCGGGATCGGTGAAATAAACATACCGGCGCTGCAGCCCGGGTCTTCCATCATGCCGGGAAAAGTCAACCCGGTTATACCGGAAGCCGTCATCCAGGTAGCTGCTCAAGTGACGGGCAATGATCTAACCGTCACGCTAGGCGGGCAGTCCGGCATTTTCGAACTGAACGTTATGTTGCCGCTAATCGCATATAATTTGCTGCAATCCATCGCTTTACTGGCCTCAAGTGTTGATGTTTTTGCCGAAAAGTGTATAGAAGGTATTACGGCCAATAAAGACAAATGTGCTGCCAACATCGAAAAAAGCCTGGCAATGGTGACCGGGCTGGTACCCCACATCGGCTACGACAGGGCGGCCGTCCTGGCCAAAATGGCTTATGACACCGGCAAAACAATTCGAGAGGTCGTTTTAGAGGAAAACATCCTGCCTGAAGAGCTAGTGGACAAAATTTTAAATCCGGCGGCTCGTTGACCGCAACCTGCACCCGTTTTTGGAGATGGATCAAGATACTTGGCGGAGACAACGATTCAGAACCGATACATCGGCCTGGCTAGACTGAAGCTTTTTTGGGCGCTTTCCAGAACTCCCCATGCCGTGCTGGATATGGCCACCCCTGCCTTCGGTGCCTTGCTCTGGCTGGACGCATTTCCGTCCCTGGACATCATCATTTTGGGAATGATTACCGTATTTGCCGGTTACACGGCAGTTTATGCCTGGAACGATGTGATCGACTACCCCACAGATCAGAAAAAGGCGCGTATCGGATCGCTTCGTGAGGCGGACAACTATTTAGATGCGGTGCTTCCCAGGCACCCCATGGCCCAGGGTTTGCTGACATTTCGCGAAGGTCTTCTATGGTCGGCCGGTTGGTCAATTGTGGCCATCACCGGCGCTTATCTGCTGAATCCGGTTTGTGTGCTTATTTTCCTGGCCGGCTGTGGATTGGAGGCGGTTTACTGCCTCATGTTAACCGTCAGCCCGTTTCGCACATTAATCAGTGGTGCGGTTAAAAGCTCAGGTGCCGTTGCTGCCGTATTTGCGGTTGATCCGCAGCCGTCTTTGTTATATGTGGCAGCCCTCTTCCTATGGCTTTTTTTCTGGGAGATCGGTGGCCAAAATATACCCGCGGACTGGGCCGATGTTGAAGAAGATCGCCGGCTTCGCGCCCAAACCATTCCCGTGCTGCTTGGTTTGAAGGTCGCTGCTATTATTGTCTTACCCTGCCTCAGTTTAAGTATTATATTGAACCTGGTAATGATATTTTTTTCACAGTCCGGTTTCCAGGCGCCTTATGCCATTGCTTCTTTGATCGTCGGACTATCTCTTCTTTTTCCGCCGGCCGTAAAGCTTTTCAATACAAAAAAACGATGCGATGCCATGTCTCTATTCAACAGAGCCAGCTACTATCCGGTAACGATGCTCGGTGTGGTTGTCATAAAAATTTCCGGGCTGCTGCCCGGATCATTTTGAACATACATTAAAATGTTTTTGCCATCAATGTTGACCAAGGGAAAGACAAGCGATTTGAATCCCGCTTGCGGCGGGGGCCGGGGGGAGATTTAGGCGGAGGTGCCACGTTATGAAAGAATTCGATCCAAAAGATCTTGCTGAGTACAATGGCGAAAATGACAGACCGGTATACGTTGTCTACCAGGACAAGGTTTACGATCTGAGCGAAAGTAAATTATGGAGAGGGGGTCTTCATATGCGGCGCCATCACGCTGGTAAAAACCTCACAGCCGACATACAGGCAGCCCCGCACGGCCCGGAATTACTAAAACGATATCCGCAGGTAGGTACTTTGAAAAAAGAAGCGGTGCCCGAGAAAAAAATTCCGGGGATTTTAGCCTGGTTGTTGGAGACCAATCCGTTTTTCCGACGGCACCCCCATCCAATGACCGTCCATTTTCCAATTGTTTTTATGCTCTCCAATCCCGTTTTCAATATTATTTACCTGATCACCGGTAACAAATCTTTTGAGACAACGGCCTTGCACTGCCTGGCGGGCGGTATTCTGTTTATCGTTGTGGCCATCATGACCGGACTGATGACCTGGTGGTACAATTACATGGCTAAGGTGCTCAAACCAGTGGCGATTAAAATACCGTTGACGCTGATTATGCTGATCATCGCTGTGGTTGTATTTGTCTGGAGAATCAATGACGCTAACGTTTTGGAAAACATACAGGGAGTAAATACCATTTACTTTATTCTGGTACTTTCACTTATACCCCTGGTTTCAATCATCGGCTGGTACGGTGCCACAATGACCTTCCCGCTTGAAAAAGAATAGCCCTTAATTATCAGCGATTCGCCTCGTTCCTGCGAAAAAAGATGGACGCACCTTTCCTATAACACTATATAACGATTTAGCGGTATAGGGGGTCACTGATGCTTAAAAATTTTATAAAGGTGATGAAAGCGCTTTCAGACCCGAATCGTGTAAAGATTATAAAAATCCTGCAGCAAAAGAGCATGTGCGTGTGTGAAATACAAGGAGCAATCGCGCTGGCCCAACCCACTGTGTCCAAACATCTGAAAATACTTGAAGAAGCAGGATTGGTCGATTATCGCAAAGACGGGCTATGGGTGAATTATTACCTATCCGATGGGAAAAACAGTCCCTATGTAGCAAGCCTACTGGGCAATCTAAAGCACTGGTTACAAGATGACCCTGAAATAGCTGAATTGGCGGCGCAGGTACCCCATTTAAACAGAGAAGATCTTTGTAGGCGCTGATTTTTTGAACCCACAATAACGCTATACCTCCATAGTTTGAGAAAACCTGAAATATGCGGAGATCTATTTTTTTTTTGCCAGATGGATGACGGCGATACCGTTGGTTAAGCGACGATAGATGACTGCAGAAAAGCCGATTTTTTTCAGGATATCCGCTAATTCATCCGGCAGCGGAAACAGTCGGATGGTCTCCGGCAAATGGGTGTAAGCCTGCCGATTGCCGACAACAATCTGTCCAATCAGCGGCATGATATAAAAAGAATAGAAATCATACAGTCGACGAAACACGGCTGAAGTAGGTTTAGAAAATTCGAGACACATCATTTTGCCGCCGGGTTTCAGCACACGATATATTTCTTCGAATCCCTTTTCCAAATGAGTCAAATTGCGGATTCCGAAACCCACCATGGCGCCATCAAAACTGTGATCCGGAAATGCGATCTCTTCGGCATCCCCTTGCACATAGCAGATCCGTCCGTTGTGAATCGATCTCTCGATTTTGTATCGACCTGCATTTATCATGGCGCGATTGATATCGTACAGGGTCACCCAGCCGGTTAATCCGATCATCCGGGCCGCCAGTATGGCAAGGTCACCGGTTCCGCCGCAGGCATCGATAACCCGATCACCGGGTCCCAGGCTCATCCATTTGACTGCCGAGCGCTTCCAGAGGTGGTGAATACCAAAGCTTAAAAGCGTATTCATGAAATCATAATATCGGGCCACAGAATTAAAGTGCCGCAATACCTGCCGGGCTTTTTCGGCTTCCGGAACCTTATGGTAGCCAAAATCGGCGGACTTGCTCTGGCGGACGTGCGCTTCCAGCCGCTCGCGCCGGCGTTGTTTATCACCCCATATTTTTTTCTGACTAGACACCATCAATTCCCTTAAAAATGCTTTTATATAGCAGAGACCGTAAAATATATCCAGTTCAAATATGAAATGCTTCCCTACCCCATAAAAAACTGTTGATGTAAAAGGGAAAAAGTCATAGGGTGAAGCTCCCCGCCTTTAAAGACGGGACTTCCCGACAAGCAGTGGAAAGGGCCCATGCACAAAACCATTAAAACGGTGTTAAGATTTCTAATTGCGTTTATACTCGTTCTGCCGATGCTAACGTCCGGCAGTCGGAGGTTTATTTTGGCCGCTGACCGGTATCAAAATATGATTAATTGTGACATCCACAAGGGCAGCTGTAAAAAAAACTTGACGACGGATTGCAGCATAACGCTGGAAGTGGATCCGAAACCGGTCAAGGCTATGGCGGATCTGCAATTTACAATAACCCTATCCGGGACCTTTACTGCGGAGGTAAATGCAGCGTATATTGATCTTGGAATGCCGGGGATGCAAATGGGTCCGAATCGCGTGATGCTTCAATCCGTGAGACCGGGAGTTTATGAAGGCCATGGTATCATCGTGCGTTGTCCCAGTGGCAGAAGAATTTGGCAGGCGACGGTGACGGTCCCTGACATTGGCCAGGCAGTTTTCATCTTCGATGTTGTCTACTGAAACGCTTTATCTCATCTGTTTATCCACCGGCTTCACGGTAGGTTTCGGGCATTGTATCGGGATGTGCGGGCCGATCGTGGTATCCCTATCTCTCAATTTAAGCTCCAGGGGAGTCGTTATTCCTCACCTTTTGTACAATTCAGGACGCATTCTCACCTATACACTGATCGGCGGCATCATGGGTGCGGGCGGCTCCTTCACGGGTATCACCGCCGACATTGCCGGATTGCAAAAAACCGTTATGATACTGACCGGCGTATTGATCGTTATCATGGGACTTGCCATGGGCGGATGGCTTCCAATGGGTCGACTCTTCGGCAATCAGTATAGTCCCGGCAAAATCATATCGAAAGGATTTCGTAAGCTATCAGCCGTCAAATCGACCATGGTTTATTTTCCACTGGGCCTGTTGCTGGGTTTGCTCCCCTGCGGACCGGTTTATACTGCGCTGCTCGGAGCAGCAAGGTTCGGCATGGAGGCCAACAATACAATGGCGGGTACACTCAACGGGATGGGGTTGATGTTTGCTTTCGGGCTTGGCACCATACCGGCACTTATGCTGGTTGCCACACTTGTGAACCTGGCTTGGTTAAAATTCCGCGCAATTATCTTTAGGTTCAGCGCCGTTGCCATGGTCCTGCTGGGCGTGTATTTTATTATCCGGGCCATCCGATATTAGTGAAGCTGCTCGATCGAGCAGGCGATAACCCGGCATCTTGGCGTCACAAAAATTGCCCCGGTCCCTGAGCGAGCTGATGGGAATATTTACCTTTGCGGGCTGCGAAGCACTGCCGAACGGCAGAACCCTCGCCCTCCAGGGCGGGGAGCTACACCCGTTCGGTAATATGGGTTATATTCCCCAGTGCCTGCGAATTCAGGCCTTGATGTGGGTCAAATTCCCCAAAGCTCCGTTTTTGCGAATAATCGATAAAACCCTTAACCAACTGTAATACATAGATATACTGTTATTAGACCGCGTTGGCACGATTTCTGCTAATTATTTTGTAAAGTTTACGCTTTGCCGAGATAAATTGTGCAATAAGGTCTTAAGAATTTTGTCAGAAGTACCAATCTGAAGGTCAGGGGGTGATGTTAATGGCAGATGCGGAAATTAGCTTTTGTAAAAGGGAGATCATGTCGGTTTGCACCGCGACGACTAAGACACAGCAAAGGGATTGTTGCTATTATGAAAAATCATGTCAGACCGACAAATGCATGTACTTTATCTTTGGGGAATATTGCGACAGTTTAAACGCTCAGATGAGTGCCAATTGAATCTCGCCTCGGGGTGTTTCCATGGCGGCATATAGTGCCGGCCAAAAAAGTTTTAAGTATCACGTTTTGGTAAATTTTTTAGCCAGGTCACTGTCGATTACATATATACAAACCTCCTTGGCGCCCTGCTCGGTATACTTGAAATTCTCACAGAGGTTTTTCATCAGGTAGGTCACATCGTCTCTAATCTTCTTATCGTATGTTTTAAAATCCTCTTCGCCATAGTCTTTAATAGCCCGCCTAAAATTTTCGTTTTCAAGAAATGGATCCAGTACCTTTTCTTTCAGGTTGTGCACATAACGCTCGTGCATCGATTCATATACCTTGGTTTCGGTTATGGGTTTGTCGTCAACCATCATTTCCTGAGTCAACGTCTTTGTCGTGTATTCTTTCTGGGTGTCTTCCCGAAAGGCCAGGCGCGCAGCTCTGTCAATTTTTGATCCGAGCAGACGCTTTTCGATGCTTTCGAAAAATTCTTCGCTGATCTCCAGTTTTTCCCGGGTATAGCTGCATGTCTCAACCGATCCGGCTTCAAAATTAATGGCAAAAAGATAGTTTTGGATTTCGCGGGATATTTGTTGTTCATTATAGTAATAAAGCGATTCCTTGACCTCCTGTAAAATTGTGTAATCATACATCCGGAGCAAAGAGTCGAGAAACCCCTCCGGTATCAACTTGCTGAGTTCCTTGCGGCTTTTGGTGAAAAAGTTGCACAAAATCGACATGTTGATGAGTTTGTTTTTTTTGGCATAGGTTGAAAAAAACTCATTGAAGATTTTAATGGAGTCTCTGCCGGATATGCCGTGCTCCCCTTCTGTTTCACTTTCGGCAATTATTTTGCGCCGCCGCTTGGCGGTCAGGCTTTTACGGTCCTCCTCGCTTAACCAGGTGGGGATATGCCCGGTGTAAATTTCCATTTTAAGCAATTGAAGGTTTTCGTCACAATAGAGCCGGTATTTTTCGGGATCACCGATCCATTCCAGCAGCGCCTCTGATTTCTTATTTAAGCGGGACGAAATGATCACCCTCGCAAAATTGTGCAGCGCCCGGGGAAGAAAATGGGTATCAATATGTTTTCCGAAAATGTTACGGTAAATTTCCACCTCGGTATTCAAATCCATTACGTAAGGTATTTTGATATATTCGATTCGGTCCGAAAAGGATTGAAAGTCTTGAATATTTTTTTCATCTTCGGGGTTCATCACCGCCAGCAGAAGTGAATTGACGTTTTCTTCGACATCTTCTACCTTGTGGAGCCCCTCACTGATAATGTTGTGAAGCTCAATCAATCGATCCGTATTATGAGACTTGATGTCCATGAGTGCGTATATCCCATTGTTGGATTTGGCATACTGGGAAAAAACATATTTCACCTGATTGCTGTCTTTTAAAAAACCATTGATCCGGCTCTGGATAATGGCATTGCTCAGAATATTTTGCCGCATGGGTTTATCGCCGGGATTATAGACACAGATCCCTTCGCCCAGGCGTCTGTCAAATCGGTAGGGCCGTGCATACACCATTTCAAAAACTTTTTCGG
>JASFTQ010000074.1:0-16264 GCA_050053515.1 Desulfobacterales bacterium
GTAGGCGATAATGCTAACTTGGGGATCGGTTTTTTCCAGGAAGCCACCGATCCACTGGTCGAATTGCGCTTCGGGTAGATTCACCGCCCCTTGAACATGACCGCTGTTAAATTCGCTTTCGGACCGGGCATCCACGAATAAAAACCGGCCTTTTTTAAAACCGTCGATAGCCTCCTGGGTGGAGATAGCCCTAACTCTAACTGATCCGGTGATATCCCGATCGCCGGATGTTGCATATGCCCGGTCAGCGGGGTCGAAAAGCGGCAATTTCTCATCTCTTAGGCTGTTTACGACGAAAGCCAATAAAACAGCCAGCAGTAAGATAATGAAAATCTCTTTGATAAGTGTTTTAATCACTTTACCTTGAGAGGTCATGAAAAATGAAATATTGATAATCTGCCCACGACAGCAACACAATAATAGTCTTTCCTGATAATGTGTGCAAGGGCTTTGAACCAACTTTGAAGGATATGGTCAAAATCATTTAATGCTATAGTATTCCAAAGAGGCTGGCCCTTCAAGGTGTGCATCGAATATATTTTGAAAACTTGTTGTGACGATTCTTGTAAATTACCAGATAATACCGCGCGTTACACATCCACTTGAAAATACGGAAGGCCTCTGATATTCTTGACAATTATAGACAGACGCATGACTATATACATGAGGGGTCTGCACGACAGGATGATCGCCCCGCTGCTTCTAAGGGGCAAAGGGATATTGCCACCGAGAAAGGCAAAACACGGCGCTGGTTTTTGTTGGATCGAACGTTTCAAATAGCCGGCAGTAAAATGCAAGGCCGATGCCGCTGTCAGGCTTGGCAGGCAACAACCCGGCATCTTGCCGTGAAAAAAACACCCCGACCCCTGATACATATACCGTCACCGACGTGGACACGCAAAGACGCGTAAAAAATTAATCGCCACCTATAAAAAGGAGACTGTGGGTGATTAAATCCAAAGCCCTGGAAATAAATCTGGCCGATTATCATATTGAGGTTACCATAGAAGAAAGATACGCTGTTCTTCAGGAGGTGATGTCCCGCTATTACGGTCTGATGGAGGGTTTGAATAATTTCTTGAAGGAAATTTCACATCCCTACAAAAATTGGAATTTTATCGTAGCTGAAGCAAGGGGCTATTCTCTGGAGTATTTTCATCTTCTGCGAAACCACGCGAAGGGACCACAGGCGGCCAGTCTTTTTGTGGACATATTCCATATGGCCATTGAGTCAACCGCGGATTCGGGGGTCAGAACGGAGGCCGTCGATAACCTCCTGCTTTTTCTGCAAAAAATCATAAAGGATTCCGGCTCCCAGATCGACCGTTTCAGAACGGTCCTGGGGGATGCCTTCGATCGTATTCGCAAATATGAGGATGAGAAATTCTTTTTATTTGTTAAAAGTTATTACCAGATAAAAAGGCTGGCCGAATTAATACTCGATTGCGCCTTCGAGTCGACACCAAATTATCGGCCGCTCAACGCATTATTATTCAAATATTTTGAACAAACATATGCTTACTGGTTGGCGGAAGCCGATCCGCAGAACTGGTTTGCAACAGAGTCTGAAGCAACGAATCTTGCCGAGGATATCCGTCGAATATTCGACGACGTATCCCACACCCGCATTAAGCGTTTAGACCTGAAGCTAAAAAAAATGAACCGATCGGCGGATATAGAATCTGAAACCGCTCTCAAGCAACTGTTGACACTTCCGGGATACAACCAGTTTGTTGAAATCTATCGCAATTTACCCCAGCAGCTGTACGAGGCCGGCCGGAAAAGCAGGAACGGCAACCAGTGGAAGGTGATATTTTTGTTTCATATTATGAACATTTCCGGTCTGTCGGCGATACACGAAGAAGCCCTCAGAGAAATCAACCGCACACTGAGCTGGCTCATCGACCATGAGACGGACTTAAATATCCGGCGGCTGATCGAAAAAACGTTTTCCATTTTAAAGGAAAGCACCTTCAGATTCCCGGCCACCGCACTGAACTGTATCCTAAACATGGGCAAAGGCGTTTACAAGACCGATGAAAGTGATCTGATCAATTACTTCATCGATGGCGTGGTGGAATCGGGTTTTCAATCGCCCATGATCGGCGGCGTCGGTAACGATTGGCGCATAAGAGCCAATTCAGTCCACATTCAAAACATCAGAACCTGGCTTGAAATCATTGAGCTCAATCCCAAATGGTCCATCCGCTTGCTTTCCGCCATGATTATCCATATTTCCCTGAGCGGAATTCTTCTCAAGGACACGGACCTGTTTCCCAGGGACATCACCCGTTTGTTAAACAGCGATATCGGCCCCGTCTATAACTTAGTCAAACAGCTTGCTCGACTTTTTCCGGTATATTTCAATGATATCGGGGCTGAGGGCAAACTGAGAGATATTTCAACCCGGATCGATGAAATAACCCATCGCAAGGACGCCCTCATTCATTTTTTACGCAAACAGAGTCACGTTGAAAGCAGCAATCAAATCCTCGGCTTTATAGAAGCAACCCTCGATTTTTGGGCCACGCGCGAAAAGGAACGCCTGGAAGCGTTTGTTCCGCCAAATATATATCACCAGATTTCTTGCGGGGGACCGTTCATCGAAGGTGTCAATAGGATCATGTCGGCGCTTGCAGAGAACGAGGTGGCCATTCCCGAAGGCCTGCTCTTGATTGAAAAAGACAAGCTGCTACGGATGCTCGAAAATGTTTCAGGTGTGTCCGAAATTGACCGAGAGCGGGTGAGACTTGCCGCTGATTTTTATAAGCTTTTGCATCAGAAATACAACCTCAGCTTCATCGAGTTAAGTAATTATATTGCCCAGCTGGCCACCGAGGCACTTCCGGATCTGAACCGGTTGAAAGCTGCTCTGGAGGAACCGGATTTAAAGAGAAAGCTGTTTATGCTGGTGGATTATCTCAATCAGCTCAAAATTCTAATTCTATCTTCCGAGACTTACACCGTCAGAGAAGATATTTATAAAAAGAGACACATCACCGTAGATATCCCTTCCATGTACGGAAGCTATCATGAAATGAAATTCGACGCTTTGGGTCTCACCTTTCGGATTGAATCATTGGTCAATGTGCTTTTTGAAGAGCTTATTGAAAATATCGACCTGAGCCTCATTACCAAGGCGACGTTTTATCAAATATATGCCCACATACGGTTAATTGATAAGGCTCTCAAGCTTGACGGTATTTCATCCAATGAAATTGAGCGTCAGCTCGATCTGTTAGCGCATTCACTGGAGGTCAAAGGCTTTACGTTCACCCAGTATCTGGATATTTTTAAAGGTTTCGCCCGGGCCGTTAAAAATATTATCAACGATTATTTCCACCATATCCACGAAGAGAATCTGACCCGGATTCTATCCCAGATACCCGCTGATAGTATTTTAGCCAAATATCTACCTGTCGGCGACAACGGCCTGGACGACCGGGAAAAATTGCGCCACAGGGTATCCGAGATATTTTTCCGTGACAGAATTGCCCATTCACTCGGACTGCAACAGCTGGACCGGTTTATCAGCCGCATCCTCAATACCCTTTTTCAGCAATCCGACAAGCTTCCCAAGGACAAACTGCACCAGCTCCTCCTGTATGACCCGGAAAATGCAACGACAGGTATTCACGAGCCGGACAGCCGGGTCACCGGATTAATCTATCTTGGACAAAAGGGATTGAATTTGATTCGGCTCCATGGCTTCGGACTGCCCGTGCCCCCGGGGTTTATCATAACGACGGAAGTTTTTCGCTGCAGGGAAATGATCGAACGCTATCAACCGGCGGAACAGAATTTAAAAGAACAGATCGCTCGGCACATTGACAGGCTGGAAAACGTCACGGGAAAGCATTTTGGAGATCCGGCCAACCCGTTGCTTTTCTCCGTACGCAGCGGGTCATCCATATCTCAGCCGGGAATGATGGACACTTTTTTAAATGTCGGCATGAACGAGGAGATTGCGGCCGGTCTGGCAAATCTCACCGGCAATTCCTGGTTTGCCTGGGACACCTACCGACGTTTTTTGCAGTGCTATGGGATGAGCTTCGGGCTGGAACGGGACGATTTTGATGCCGTTATCAGGGGAATGAAACAAAAAGTCGGCGTTGCCTACAAGAGACAGTTCAGCGGTGACCAGATGCATCAGGTGGCCATGACCTATAAGGCCATGATACAAGATTCGGGCATTGAAATATTGGAGCATCCTTTCGAACAGCTATTTTTGACCATCAAAGAGGTCCTTGATTCCTGGGAGTCTGAAAAGGCCCGGACCTTCCGCAAAATTTTGGGAATTTCCGATGATTGGGGGACTGCCGTAACGGTTCAAGCGATGATTTATGGGAATATTTCCGAAAATTCCGGCAGCGGTGTAATCTTTACTCACAATCCGAGGTGGCCGGGGGAAAAGTTTCGGCTGTGGGGGGACTTCACCCTGGGTAATCAGGGTGAGGACGTGGTTTCAGGACTGGTCAACACCATGCCCATCTCCATCAATCAACAAGAAGTCGAAATGCGCGAGACCGATATCACTCTCGAGACCCATTATCCGGAAATTTACAACTCTTTGAAGAACTGGGCCAATGATCTGATTTACGAAAAAGGGTGGAGCCCCCAGGAATTGGAGTTTACTTTTGAAAGCCCCTCGGTAATGGATCTTTACCTGCTTCAAAGCCGGGATATGGTCATGCGGGAGCGGAAACGGGCCCTGACGTTTGATATTCTCGATAAAAGTGATGAAAAATATTTGGGCCACGGCATCGGCATCAGCGGTGGGGCAATGAGCGGCCGGGTGGTATTTAATCTTGAAGATATCGACAAATGGCGCCGGCAGGAACCGGATACGTCCCTCATATTGGCCAGGGCCGATACGGTGCCTGATGACATCCGTCAGATTTACGCAGCCGACGGACTTTTGACGGCACGTGGTGGCGTAACCTCGCATGCCTCGGTGGTCGCCCACCGGCTTGGAAAGACCTGTGTGGTCGGCTGTGGTGACCTGATATGTGACGAAAAGGAAAAAAATTGTTATTTTAATGGCGTACGGGTCAATTCGGGCGACTACATCAGTATTGACGGTGAGGAAGGATCGGTTTATCTGGGACGGGTGAGGGTCAATAAATAGGATTGAAGAATGAAGATCGTTATTCCAAATGGGGGTATGAATATGGCGACCGGTAACAACAAAGGATTAAAACTGGGGGTAAACGGGTTGGGCCGGATTGGCAAGTTAACCCTCTGGCATCACATTGGTAGAAAATATTTTACTGAAATCGTTGTGAATATCGGCCGGCAGGTCGGGATGTCGTTATCCGATATTGCCCATTATATGGAAAGAGATTCAACCTACGGTTATCTCCGCAGTTATCTTTATGGGCACAAGGCGGACTCGGTAATCAGTGATGTGGACGAAACCAGCGGCACGATGATCATTGACGGAATTAAATTGAAATTATTGCAAACTTCCAGAAACCCGAGGGGTATAAACTGGCGCCAACACGGTGTCAAGTTGGTCGTTGATACCACCGGGCAGTTTTTGGATCCGAGCCTGCCCGGTGATCATTCCCAAGGAAGCATACGTGGTCATCTAGATGCCGGCGCCGAGAAAGTGATTGTTTCAGCGCCGTTCAAGGTAAAGGATAAAAGCTCGGATTTGAGCGGCGCTCTGCCGGATGATGCCGTGACAACCGTAATGGGCATTAATACGAACGACTACGATCCAAGGCGTCACAGCATTCTGTCGAATGCTTCATGTACCACCAACTGTCTGGCACACATGATCAAACCCCTGCTCAATTATTTCGGCCCCAGAAAGATTTTGACCGCCTCCATGGCAACCGTTCATGCCGCCACCGGCTCACAGGAGGTGCTGGATAGACTACCCGGGTCCGGTAAAAAAGATCTGAGAAAAAATCGCAGCATCATCAACAACATCATTCTAACCACCACCGGAGCTGCCAAAGCCCTAAGATCGGTTATCCCCGAAATGGAACATATCGGCTTTATTGCCGAGTCGGTCAGGGTCCCCATATCCACGGGTTCGCTGATTATTCTGGTGATGGATCTTCAGGAAGAGATAAACGGCGAACCGGTTAATCGGGAATTAATTAATGATATCTACCGGCGGGCCGCCGCTGATGACCCGCATAAATACCTGCATTACACGGAAAAGCAGAACGTATCGGGAGATATCATCGGAACACCGCGAGCAGCCGCCATTATCGAGGGCCACGAGACTCACACCCGCACCGCTGAAATAAATATCGATTTGGAGAAAGTGTGCAGTTTGGAGAAATTGACGTCATCCGACGCAAACCCCGGGATTCTCAGGATACCGGTGACCCAGGCCGTAATCTATGGCTGGTATGACAATGAATTGGGCAGCTATGTCAACATGCTCGGTGATCGCACGGTTACGGTAGCGGAAGACCTCTGAAGGCCAAATCAGAACCCATCTGGCCAAAAACAATTCTCCGGGTGAGCTTGCGTTACCTTAGCGGGACAGGGGAGCTTTCGGATACCTGGAATGATGGAAAGTTGAAATATTGGGCCTCAAAGAGGATAACATCATTCCACTATTCCAGAATCTTTTCAGCATGATGAAAACTTCGGATCCTTTCGGCTTGCCATGTCGGTACTGTCCTATGCGTAACTTGTTTTCGCAAGGATGTCGCTAAGACAGTTGCTCAGCGAGACAAATTCAGAAACTTGCAGCGTTTCGGCCCTTCGCATCGGATCGACCCCGGCAAGGTCAAGTGCCCGCAAGGCAGTATCGCCGGTGATCCGGAGATCACTTCCTGCCAGCGCATTTTTTAAGGTTTTTCTTCTTCTGCCAAAGGCGGCTTTAACGACCTGAAAAAAGAATTCCTCATCGCGGGCCGGTCGTTTCAATAAATGCCTAAATTGTATTTCAAGCACTTCAGAATCTACTTTTGGTTTTGGGAAAAACAGAGAAGACGAAACCGTGGTCAGGGTCTTCAACTGGGCACAGTATTTTAGCATAACCGTCAGACGACCATAATCCTTACCCCCCGGTTGAGCGGAAATCCGCTGAGCCAGTTCTTTTTGAAACATGAGAAAGGCTCGGCAGATGGCCTTTCGTGAATAAATCAGCTTCACCAGGATTTGCGATGAGATACCGTAGGGAAGATTGCCCATCACGACAATGCGACGCCCCAATCCTTTACTAAATTCCAATATGTCAAACCGTAATATGTTTTTTTCCATCAGGTTAACATTGGAAATGCTATTGGTTGCCAATTCGGTTTTTAAAAGTTTGATCAGCACGGGATCGATTTCAACGGCATAAACCGTCCGGGCGATGCGTGCCAGCGGGATCGTCATGGCCCCTAACCCCGCGCCGATTTCCAGGACAATATCATCCGTCGAAATTCCGCAACGCGCTATAATCCTTGCCGCCGTAAAAGGATCAGTCAAAAAATTCTGTCCCAGTTGTTTTTTGGCACGGATATTCCACGCGGCCAGCAGCGTCCTGGGTGATGTCATTTTTTAGTTCCTGCCTCATTAATATTTTACCAACCGCCCCTCTTCCTTTACTCAAATCATTCCCCGTCCACGACCCCAGAAACTACCACGAAGAAATGCTTGTTTCAACGGCCCATTACGTGCTTTGGGGCCTTTAACTTGACTTTTCAATCAAACTAAATTAATTTTCTATAAATATCTTAGGGTTAGGCTCTATCCTATTCACAAAGAAAAAATCAATATTACAGGGAGGCTCACATGGCAAAAAGAAGAGGCAAAGGCATAAGTTTTGATGCTATGGTAAAATTCTTCATGCAACATTATGACTTACCGACTAAGAAAGATATTGAAAAATTGATGGGCAGAATGGATCAGCTCGAAAAACTGATCAAGGCTTCAGGCAAATCCGGCCGACGGACGCGCGGTTCCGGCATCCGGGTTGCCGCTCGCCGAACGACACGCAGCCGCAACGGTGTAACTGCCTTAGACAGGGTTCTGGAAGTTATAAGAAGCTATAAACAGGGGGCCGGGTTTGCCGAAATTCAGGCCAACACAGGGTTTGATGAAAAGAAGATCCGAAACATCATTTTTCGGCTCAACAAGATCGGTAAGATAAAGCGAAAAAGCCGCGGGTTGTATGTTGTCAAGTAACCGTGTTTTGACTCCGGAGATGCGAAAGATCTCCGGTGCAAGCGACGTCTAAATTTTTTACGGCAAGCCGAACAACATTCAAAAGAGGCTATTGTAAAGGGCAACAATCCATGTTGAAAGAGGAAAAACAAATGGGCAAAGCGATGGATCAGAACAATAGAGGCTTGCGACCCGGTGATCACATAACCGGATATGTCATTAAGCGAATCGTCGAACTGAAGCATTTGCATTCATTCTTTTATGAGCTTGATCATGCCGCCACCGGTGCCAGGCACATTCACATCAGCAATCGTGATCGAGAGAACACCTTTAGCGTGGCCTTCAAGACCGTACCGAAGGATTCAACCGGAGTCGCCCATATTCTCGAACACACCGTGTTGTGCGGTTCGGATAAATTCCCCGTTCGCGATCCGTTTTTCTCCATGCTCAAACGAAGTTTGACTACTTTTATGAATGCTTTTACA
Organism: Desulfobacterales bacterium; assembly: GCA_050053515.1. Classification (GTDB taxonomy): domain Bacteria; phylum Desulfobacterota; class Desulfobacteria; order Desulfobacterales. Next base: position 8,604 of record JASFTQ010000074.1, read on the forward strand.
GCGTCAGACTGGACCATGTATCCGTTTTCCACCCAAAACGGCAAGGATTTTTATAATCTATTGGATGTCTACCTGGATGCCGTTTTTTTCCCCATTATTGAAGAGCTCAGCTTCAAGCAAGAGGGTCATCGCCTTGATTTTGAAAACCGGCAAAAAGACGGTGATGACGTGCCTCTCGTTTATAAGGGTGTGGTCTACAACGAGATGAAGGGTGCAATGTCATCGCCCGACCAGGTGATGGCCCGGTCCCTTTTAAAAGCACTGTACCCCGGCACAACTTACAGCCATAATTCCGGCGGTGATCCGGCTGTGATCCCAAGCCTGACCTACGATCAACTCAAAGCGTTTCACCGGCAGTATTATCACCCCAGCAATGCATTCTTCTATACCTACGGAGATTTGCCGCTAAAACATCATCTATCCTTTATCCAGGAAAAAATTCTCAAAAGATTTGACCGCATTGATCCGGATTCACAGGTGCCAGCCCAGCCGCGATGGAACCGGCCGCAGACGGCATCCTTTAGCTATCCTTTGGACAAAAATGAAGATCCTTCAAAAAAACATCAGGTTTGCGTGGCCTGGTTGACTGCTGATATCAAAGACACCCTTGAAGTGCTGGTTCTCACCCTCCTCGAGCAGATTCTGATGGGAAATGCCGCCTGCCCTTTGCGAAAGGCCCTGATTGATTCCCAGCTCGGGACGGCTTTGTGTGATGCCGCCGGTTACGACGCCGAAAACAGAGATACCATGTTTGTCTGTGGCTTGAAAGGCACGGAGGCCTCGGCCGGTCGTAAAATAGAAAAAATTATATTCGATGTTCTCAACAAGCTGGTTGCAGAAGGAATTGATCACCGACTGATCGAGTCCGCTATTCACCAGGTTGAATTTCATCGAAAAGAGGTGACCAACAGCCCTTACCCTTTCGGCTTGAAGCAATTACTGGTCATCGCCGGCGGTTGGCTCCATGAAGGGGATCCCCTGAGCCGGTTGATGCTGGATAAGGATCTTGAGAAAATAAGAAGGGCACTTTCAAAGGGCGGTTTTTTCGAAGACCGCATAAAAAAGTATTTTCTCAAAAACACGCACAGAGTGCTGTTCACCCTTGTACCCGATCAGGAGATGGCTAAGATGGAAGGGCAGCGGGTTGCTGCGGAACTCGAAAACATCAAGGCTAAATTATCGTCTGCGGATCTTGAAAAGTTAAGCCAGGATGCCGAGGCGCTGCAACAGTTGCAAGAGACCGATGAGGATTTGTCCTCCCTTCCCACCCTGGCACGGGAAGACATACCGGTCAGCGTGCCCGTGGTGGCTGCGTCTGAATCTTTTGAGGAAGTTCCGGCAGCCTGTTACCAACAACCCACTTCCGGCATTTTCTACTATGCCATGGCGGCCGGTGCCGGCCTATTGGCGAAAGAGCTGGTGCCCCTGGTTCCATTTTTCTGTTACGCCTTGCCGAAAATGGGGACGTCGCTGCGAGACTATAGCGACATGTCTCAGAGAATTGACCTTTACACCGGCGGTGTCGGGCTTTCCGCCCAAGCTCGCAGTGGTTTTGACGTGGACGGCTCCTGTGTCCCCCTTATTTCGTTTACCGCCAAGTGTTTGGTTAGAAATCAGCCTCCGATGTTTGAAATCATCGAAGAGTTGTTGACGAAATTCGATTTTTCGGATCTGAGCCGCTTGAAAAATATACTGTTGGAATACCGGTCCAATTTGGAAACCATGATCATCCACAACGGGCACCGTTTGGCCATCACGCGTGCTTCCAGGAATTTTTCCACCACCCGGTTGCTGAATGAATTATGGAGCGGGATCCATCTGGTTCAAACAATCAAGACCATTGCCGATGATCTGTCGGCCTCGAGGTTAGCATCGCTGGGGAACGATTTAACCGCTATCGGAAAAAACCTGTTTCGCCGCCAAAACGTCGAAATGGCATTAATCGGGGAAGAAGTTGCCCTTCATCGCGCGGTCGCTCAGGTAACTTCAATGCACAAACGTTTAAACGGTGTGTCTGATTCGGATAAATCAAGCGCTGCCTTTAGTCCCCCGCAATTGAACGCCGCAGGGGCAATTCCCCGTGAGGGGTGGAGCACTTCATCGGCGGTTTCATTTGTCGCTCAATCGTTTGAAACGGTTCGCATGGATCACCGGGATGCGGCAGCTCTGGCGGTGATCGCTAAAATTCTTCGATCCTTGTATTTGCATCGTGAGATTCGTGAAAAAGGAGGCGCCTACGGAGGGTTTGCCGTGTACAATACCGAAGACGGTATTTTTAGTTTTGCATCGTATAGAGATCCCCACATTGTTTCGACATTGAATATATACAACCGCGCGGCCGATTTCATCAGGTCGGGAGAGTACACCCAAGAGGATATCAACGAAGCTGTTTTACAGGTCTGCTCTGACATCGACAAGCCGGATGCGCCGGGCGCGGCTGCCTGCAAGGCCTTTTATCGCAGAATCATTTCCCTTTCAGATGAAACCCGTCAGGATTACAAGGAGAGGGTGCTTTCGTTAACCCGTCGACAGGTTCTGAAAACAGCAGAAAAGTATTTTGATTCCAATAATCCCCGACGGTCGGTGGCGGTGATATCCAGTGAAGCGGCTCTAAATTCGGCCAATCGGAAATTATCTTCCCAACCGCTCGAGCTTTATAGGATTTAAAATGATATGCCCGAATTGCGAATATGAAAATCGTGAGGGCGCAAGATTTTGTAAAAAATGCGGTACTCAGTTGGAACAGTCATGCCCTTCCTGCGGACACCCCTATCAGCTCGACAGCTTATTTTGTGATGAATGTGGTCACAACCTCAAACCAATCCCGCCGAAACCCCCTATCGACTACACCGACCCCCAATCCTACACCCCGAAATTTCTGGCTGAAAAGATTCTCAATACTCGAAGCACGATTGAGGGTGAGCGCAAACGGGTAACCGTACTGTTTGCAGATGTGGCCAACTATACCGCCATATCCGAGAAGCTCGACCCGGAGGAAATCCATCATATTATGGACGGTTGCTTCAAGATGCTGATGGATGAGATTCATCGCTATGAGGGTACGATCAACCAGTTTACCGGTGATGGTGCAATGGCGCTATTTGGTGCTCCTGTCGCGCATGAGGACCACGCCCAGAGAGCCTGTTACGCCGCCTTGTCCATTCAAAAAGCAATCGCAGGGTATCGTGAAAAGATAAAAAAGTCTCACGAAATTGATTTCAGGTTAAGATTCGGTCTGAATTCAGGACCTGTGCTAGTGGGCTCGATCGGGGATGATCTGCGCATGGATTATACGGCTGTCGGTGACACCACCAACTTGGCTGCCAGGATTCAACAGGCCGCCGTTCCAGGCGAGGTATGGATGAGTCGCGAAACACATAACATGATTCGTCATTATTTTCACGACCGGCTCGTGGGCGAGTTACCTTTGAAAGGCAAGGCCCAGCCTCATCCGATTTACTGTCTATTATCTGAACGCTCTGGGGTGCGTACGCGATTCGAGGCGAGTCTCGTACGGGGAGTGACCGAACTTGTTGGACGTCGTCTCGAAATGGAAGCGCTTCGGGAAGCCTTTAATAGAGTCAAAGATGGCGATGCACAGGTGGTGGATGTAGTGGGTGAGGCCGGCGTCGGTAAAAGTCGCCTGGTATACGAGTTCCGAGAAACTTTCGTAAATGATATGATATTTCTAAGCGGCATCTGTGTTCATTACGGTCGCAACATCAACTTTCTTCCCGTCATCGATGTGGTAAGGAAAGCGTTTGATATAGAAGGAGGAATGACGGCAGAAGATGTTGCAAGGCAAATCGATGCCAAAGCCACAGATGACCTCGCACCGATGATACCTTTTTATAAAAATCTACTTTCTCTCACCGTGGACGATCCAAAGTTCGGCGCACTGAATCCCGAGGGCCGTAAGTTCGGCACTTTTGAGGCTGTCAAAAACCTTCTCCTTGATCTCAGTGCAGAGAAACCGCTGGTTGTTTTTCTGGAAGACGCCCACTGGATGGATAAGATTTCCGAAGAGTTTTTCACCTATTTTTCCCGTTCCTTGGCCACCCATCCGATTCTGCTGCTTGCAGCCTACCGCCCGGAAGCCGTCTCATCGTGGGCGCAAGGTGCCCATTACCAGCGGCTGGTTCTGGAGACGCTCAGTTCAAACTCCTCTGCAAGACTGATACGTAACATCCTCGCTGGAATTGACTTGGAACCCCGGATTGAACAAAAAATTGTGGAAAAAGCAGGAGGGAATCCCCTCTTTGTCGAAGAAATTGTAAGGGAACTTCTTGAACGGGGAGATCTCAGCAAAGCCGGCGAGCGTTATACGTCTCAACGGCATCCCGATCAGTTAGAGATCCCCAGCACGGTTCAGGGTATTTTGGCAGCTCGCATGGACCGGTTGAGCGAGGATCTCAAAAAAACCATGCAGATTGCAAGCGTTATCGGCCGCGATTTCGCATTTCGACTTCTCAAAAGCATTATGCAGTTAGGGGACGAACTCAGAGTTCATTTAACCCACCTGGTGGGGCTCGAGATCATGTATGAAAAGGCTCTTTATCCCGAGCTGGAATATATTTTTAAACACGCCCTGGCCCAGGAAGTGGCGTACGAGAGTTTACTGAAGCAGCGGCGCAAAGAGATACACGGACGGATTGCCCGGGCCGTCGAAGAACTTTATGCCCATCAGCTCGAGGAGCACTATGAGTTGCTGGCCTATCACTACGAACGAAGTGGAGATGAACTAAAGGCAGTTGACTACCTGACCTTGGCCGGTGAAAAATCAAACAAACGTGGTGCCGCTCAGGCTGCCTATGAATTCTTTGATAAGGCTTTCGGGATGACGGAAGATAAGAATATGGCACTGGATTCAGAAAAAGAAATAAGACTGTATCAGGGGAGATCTGAAGCCAGCTTTAAAATAGGCGCTATTGGGAAATGCGTGGCAGACTCTAGAAAGGCCATGGATCTCAGTCGGCAGCATAATTTGATAGATTACGAAAGAGAAAGTATATCGGGACTGTCTTTAGTGATGTATCTGTGGTCTGATAAAGCCGAAGCTGAAAGAGTTTTCCAAGAAGGGATCGCCCGAGCCAGAGAGATGGGAGACAAAGCCCTTGAGAGTTATGTACTAGCCGGGATGGGTATCCGCGCAGCCATGGACGGTCAACCCTACAAGGGAAACCAAATTATCATGGAAGCCGAGAAAATGGCAAGGGCGTTGGGAGATCCTAAGCCGATTCTCTATACGCGCGTCAATCGATCCACAACCGAAAGATGGATTGGTCGACCCCAAAAAACCATTGAGTTGACAGAGGGTGTTCTTGAACTAACGCGCGAGATGTTTAATGTAAGTGCACTTACTTACATCATTTCCTTTCGGGGTCTTGCGCTTGCGGAAGTGGGGCGAATAGAGGAGGCCGTGTCAATTCTGAATTACGGCCTTGATGTTTGTGAAAAATTTGGTGTCTCAATACGCCTTGGATGTTTATACAATTCCCTGGGCTACTGCTTCGCAGAAATTTATCAAACTGAACGTGCCCTGGCTTTTAATTACAAGGGCGAAAAGATTGCTCGCGAACTGATGGAAAAATACCCCATGGGTAGGCGCCAATATGCCGAAATGGCCGCCCAAAGCAGTGTCAATGTTATGGAGAACTATTTTGATCAAGGGAATTTGGACAAAGCCTGGAATCTGGTGAATTCACTTGCAGAAGAAGCAAAAAGTGAAGACTTTGACATGTTCCGTCATCAATGGGAGTCCCGGATGAATTGTCTGGCAGCCCAAATTCTTTTACAAAGAAATGACATTGGCCAGGCAGAATCCATAATTCAAGAGAACCTTCGGGAGACCCAAAAAAAACAAATGAAAAAGCGGGAAGGATGTTTCTTGCGGCTGTTGGGCGAGTTGCAGATTAAGTGCAATGAATTCGAAAAGGGTCTCAAAAATTTAAACGACGCGATTCAGATCCTTAGAGATGTCACTAATCCCAGACAACTCTGGCAGGCATATTCGTCTCTGGCGTCGGCTCAACTTAAAAAGGGAAGATCCAGCGAGGCACAGCAAAGTTGGAAAGCTGCGGCAGGGTTAATTCATGATGTCTCAAACAACCTGGGTGACCATGAACTTAAGGCCGGTTTTCTCAATGCGAAACCGATCCGAGACATTCTTTCGAATGCTGAAACCTGATAGATTCGTAAAAAGCCTGAAATTCCTTTAATGCGTCCTTCCGGCGAAAGCCGGGCACGTAGTGAAGCTTCAGCGCTATCCAGTGATTTCAACATGCCCTGGATGCCGGATCAAGTCCGGCATGACGAAATCAGAACTTTTTACGGGACTGTCAAAACGGAAAATTTAAAAATGCATTGAAGGAGAGGAAAAATCATGACAGTCAAGGTGGAGAAAAGCGGGCCGGTGACGACCATTATGATCGATCGGCCCGAGGCACGCAATGCGGTCGATCCGGCGACGGCAGAGGCTCTGGTTGCGGCCTTCAAGGCTTTTGACAAGGACCCTGAGGCCAGTGTTGCCGTATTTTGCGGTTCGGGCGGATGCTTCTGTGCCGGTTGGGACCTCCAGCATGCCAGCACTGGCAAGGGTGAGCTGGAGCTTCGAGAGCTGGCCATGCCGGCCGATGACGCCGAGCCCCCGCGCGGTCCCATGGGGCCGACCCGTATGGAATTATCCAAGCCTGTGATCGCCGCTATCGCAGGCCCGGCCCTGGCGGGCGGCATGGAATTGGCTTTGTGGTGCGATGTTCGTGTAATGGAGCAAGCTGCCTACTTTGGTGTCTATTGCCGTCGCTGGGGCATACCGCTTATGGACGGCGGCACCGTGCGCCTGCCACGCTTGGTAGGCATGGGACGGGCCTTAGAGATCATCATGACCGGGCGCAAGGTACCGGCCGAGGAGTGCTATCGCATCGGGTTATGCGAATGCGTGGTTGCAAATGGTGAAGCGCGCCGGGCAGCTGAAGATATGGCCCACGAGATTGCGCGGTTTCCGCAAGAATGCGTGCGTGCCGATCGTCGATCGGTCTACTTGCAACAAGGCCTGCCGGTGCGAGAGGCATTAAAGCGGGAATGGTACAATGATGTGGATGCCCTCAAAAAGGAAGGCATTGCCGGTGCCCGGCGATTTGTTGACGGCGCCGGACGCCACGGCGATTTTTCCAAAATTTAATGCCCTAAAAGGAAGGTTCAGGGTTCCCCGTTCAACGTTCGAGGTTATAACAGCATCTTCTGTAGCGCTTTGTTCTCTGCTTTTGAAAAGATATGACAATCACGCGATTTTTGAAGTGGCAAGCGTCACCGGATTCTCTGCAACTTCCCCTAATCGGCAATGCGCAACCCTGAACCCTGAACCCAGAACTCAGAACAACCCCCGAAGTTAATAAAGTACGCCAATGGGAATGGCAACTATGAATAACCAAGAATCATTCGAACTGACCTCACTTGCCGGTTCGCTGCAGCCACTGAAAAATCGCTTTAACAGTTTCAAGTCCAAACCGCGATTTCTGGCCTTAATGTCGCCGACCTGACCGCGTTGACGAAAAGGGGGTGCCCGGGCGGTACAGAAGTCGATTATCGATGAATATCCAAGTAGCAGCTTGAGTATCAGCATTGTCTGGATTAGCACGCTGCCGAGTGATACCGAGGAGGCG